>CAYIPG010000007.1:0-30053 GCA_964365305.1 uncultured Candidatus Saccharibacteria bacterium | reverse complement strand
TTTATTTTTGCCGACAAGCCAAGGGGTCACATGAAATCTGGCGGCGTGATTCCGACGGCAAAAGAACGACTATACCCAACCACGGCGGTAAAGTTCTAAAGAGGAAAACTTTAAAAGCCATCTTGGACGATATGCAGATAACAGCCGAAGAATTTATAAAATTCAAAAACAAAAAATGATAGATATTGCTCAAGGTATATGAAAAAAATAACCCTTGATATTAAACCCTTCCAAGAGACGCTCTATGCTAGTAGGTGCGGCCCGGCTTCGCTTAAAATTGTTCTTGATTATTACGGAATTAATCTTAGCGAGAAAAAACTTGTCGGACTAACCCGAACAACAAAAAAACTAGGCACAAACGACAAGGGTATTGTTAATGCCGCCGAGTCGCTTGGTTTTAGGACTCAAATAAAAAATAAGAGTGGTCTTGACGATATAGAAAAATGGTTAAAAAAAGGAGTGCCGGTGATTGTTAACTGGTTTACGCGGGGCCGTTCTGATTATTCAAATTCTGAAGTGGCGGATGGCCACTATTCTGTTGTGGTTGGGCTTGATGACAAGTATATATATCTTCAAGATCCTGAAATCGGAACAATGCGAAAAATAGAGAAGGATGATTTTATGAAGGTCTGGTTTGATTTTAAGGGTCGTTATATAAAAGCTGATGAGTTAATTATCAGGCAGTTGATAGCGATTTATAAGTAAAAAGATATAGATTCAAATCGCCGACAACTGTAAAATAACATCAAAATCATCCGCTTTCGCCGCCTTATTCCTTTTTTCAAGACTGCATTGGGTGCAACGATGTAGAATAATATATTCTCCACCCTTAAGTATCACGCTGACTGGCTTCATCAATCCTTGGCAAATGGCCTGTCGATCTCCGGGATTGACATCAATATGCTTGCTCCACAAGCATCGCGGACAGTGGTTGGTGTAACCACTGCCCTCGACCTTAAAACCGCACTTTTCGCAAATGAAATCCTCTTTTGTTCTCTGAAATTTTTTCGTTATCATGTTGTTTTGCCTCCTTTATTCTACTTAATATTTAACAAGCAGACCGCGCAAAGTCCAGTTTTGGCTATTCTGTCGCCGTCAAATCCGGAGGTTGGGGAAGTGTATTTGTCTTTTCCTTATATTACTATCTTGAGACGATCGTCCAATAATAGTAATATAGATAGTATTATGAAATCAGGGGGTTGTTGTGATATAATAAAATTATGAGTCCGAAAAAAGATATAATTATCGTAACAATTTTGAATTTCTGCTTTTAGTAATAGCACATTGACTATTTTTCTGTCAATGATAAGTTATCTCGGGAAAATTTCTTTTATTTTAGGAACCCTGCGGCCGATTTGGAGTGTTTTTGTTTTGGAACAAGTTAAACCGTCGGCGTCGGTTGATTGGAGTAAAATTTTCTTCTCGCCCTGAGAAAACGCTTTGGCTTGGGTGTTAAAGGTAGTGGTTGAACCAACCGCCACCAAGCCATCCCAAAAAGTCCACTGCCATTTTCTTTTAGCGGCCATAGCAATTTGATCGTAAAAAGTTGTTTCATCGTAGAAATTGATGATCTCGTTTATGGCCGGCCGTTGGCCCGAGAAGGTCCAGCGAAAATCAATCATGGGAGCGCGATGAGGAATCGTGGTAAAATTTTCGCCGGTCGCTTCGCCAGTAGCCAGTTTATTGTCCCAGACCTTTATTTTCCAAGAATATGTTTTATTAAAAGACAACGCGCCGGCCGGTACGGCAAAAGAATTAGAGGAAGAGGGATAAAACCGGCTCAAGACCTCACGGCCAGTGGCAATATCAAATACTCTAATCTGGTAATTCGATTGATAACTGTCGGCGTCAGGATCATAAAAATTCCAACTCAAAGTCCAAGTCAGAGGCGAAACGCAATAGTCGGCCGGCGCTTGAGGCCGCAGGGGAGAAACAGCCGGCGAAGTATTTTTAGCGATATTAACCCTGACCGTATCGGACGCCGAAAACTCACTGCCATCGTTGGAATAACAGATCGCCTTAAAATCAGTGGTGCTGTTAACCACTGGCCGTTGTAATCCACTGGTGGATTCGCAAGAATTAGGAAAAGAAAACGAGCAGGGAGTAATATTGCAACCGCCGGCATTGGTGGAACTCCACGAAACATCTACCTCGGTACCCGACCGCACGGTTATTTCGGTATCCGATCCATTAACTTTTATATCGGCTACGACTTCCTGAAGCGGAGGTGGGGGCGGGGAGAATACTTTGGTCAAATTAACCTTAATAACATTGCTGTAATCCCACGAACATATCAGGCCAAAAAAACTGCATTTTTTGGTGGCAACTTCAGCCGAAAACAAACCCTCGTTCAAGCCAGCCGTGTTTTTGGAATAACTGCCGATGTTGCGGCCCAAACAAACCCAGTTTTCCCAACCGGCCGCGCCCGGCGGAAAAAAATGAATGCAATTATCTTTAGTTGAAACGGGGGACCAGGAATAATCAATGGTGTCGCCGATGTTGATAGTGGATCCGTCCGACGGCAGAGAATTCAAAACCGGCGCCGCTTGAACTGTTCCAACCAACGCAAAAAACAAACCGCTGGATAAAATTACAAAAGTAAATCTACTCATTGATATATAAAATTATATCATAAACTAAAAAACAACTGTGCTTTTTTCTCTGTTGTCAGTAACGGCGATAAAGGTTAGAATAAATAAATATGGAAAGAGTTTTGATTAGAGAAACCTCAACTAAACCAGGGGAGAGTGTTAAGGTTTGCGGCTGGGTTTGGGGCCGGAGAAATCACGGCCAGATTATTTTTATTGATCTAAAAGACGCTTCGGGAATAATCCAGTGTGTTTTCGCGCCCAATAGTAACGCCGAGATTTATAAAATAGCCGAGACCCTGCGGACGGGCTGGGTGGTAGAAATAACTGGCGCTGTGACTCAAAGACCATCCGGCATGGTCAACCCCGATCTGGCTACCGGAAAAATAGAACTACAGGCCGAGGACTTGACTGTGCTTAATGAATCGTTAACTCCGCCTTTTGCTTTAGATACTGATGGCCTGGAAGTAAGCGAGGAAATACGGATGAAATATCGCTACCTGGATTTACGCCGCGCCCGCCTTCAAAAAAACCTGCGTCTGCGTCATCGGGTTATTCAATTCATGCGCGACTGGCTAACCCAACGGGAGTTTGTTGAAATTGAAACGCCTATCATCAGCAAGTCCACACCCGAAGGCGCGCGCGACTATGTGGTGCCGTCCCACCAACAGCCGGGCAAATTTTATGCTTTGCCCCAAAGCCCCCAACAATACAAACAGTTGTTGATGGTGGCCGGCTTTGAAAAATATTTTCAAATCGCGCGCTGTTTCCGCGATGAGGATACAAGAGGCGATAGGCAACCGGAATTCACTCAACTGGATATTGAAATGAGTTTCGTGAATCAAAATGATATTTTGGAACTAATAGAAAAACTTTATACCGATATAATAGAAAAACTGTTTCCAGAAAAACATATTAGCCAAAAACCTTTCCCGCGCCTAACCTATAAAGAGGTGATGGAAAAATACGGCAACGACAAACCCGATTTAAGAAAAAATAAAGACGACCCCAACGAACTGGCTTTTGCTTTTGTGTTGGATTGGCCCATGTTTGAAAAAAAAGACGACGGTTCTCTGGGAGCGATGCATCATCCCTTCACTCTGCCCAAAACCACCGATATTGCCGAGATAAAAAAGAATCCTAGGAGTATAATTTCTTATCAACATGATTTTGTGCTCAACGGTTATGAGGTGGGCGGCGGTTCAATCAGAACTCACCAACCAGAACTTTTGGAAGCCGTTTTTGAAGTTCTGGGACATACTAAAGAAGAAATTAAAAACCAGTTCGGCCATTTGCTGGAAGCGTTTAAGTATGGAGTTCCGCCTCACGGAGGCATCGCGCCGGGAATAGACCGTTTTATTATGCTTATTCAGAATGAACCCAACATTCGCGAGGTTTTTGCTTTTCCCAAAACCGGCGACGGGCGGGATTTGATGATGAATGCGCCGTCGGAAATCAGCGAGGAACAATTAAAGGAATTAGGACTTAGCGTAAAGAAAAAATGAGTTATAAAATAAAACTGGATTATTTTGAAGGCCCGTTGGATTTGTTATATCAACTGATAGAGTCCAAAAAATTGGAAATTACCCAAATATCGCTGGCTCAAGTAACCGGCCAATTTTTGGAATATCTTAAAAAAATACCCGGCGCTAATGTTTCCAGTGTTGCTGATTTTTTGGTGGTAGCCGGCCGATTGGCTTTAATAAAATCCCGGGCGCTTTTGCCATTTTTGGAACTCGCGCCCGAAGAAGAAAAAGACATAGCCGCGCTGGAACAACAACTGGCTGAATACCAAAAATACAAAGAACTTTCCAAAGAAATTTTAAAATTGGATAAATTCGGACAAAAATTATACAGCCGCGGTTATCTGGAAAACCTGGCGGCAATTTTTTATTTTCCTAAAAATCTGACTGCCCAAAATCTGGCCGGAGCCGCGGCTAATTTGTTGGAGGGCATAACCCTGCCCCACCGAATTCCTCAAGCCCGCGCCATAGATATAGTTCCTTTGGAGCAAAAAATAGCGGAGTTGGAAGAGGGCCTTAAAGCGCGCGCCGAGATTATTTTTTCTGATATCTTAAAAACAACCCAACCCGAAGAAAAAGTGGTGGCTTTTCTAAGCGTTTTAGAACTTATCAAAAGAAACCGCGTGGAAACATTTCAAGCCAAAAACTTTGATAAAATATGCCTAAAAAAAGTACCTTTAATTCATGCCAACTAAACCAGAAAAAATAAATCCCGTTAGAAATTCACATGAGGTGTTGCGACCCTCGCGTAAATTGCTTCAAGTGAACACCCCCGCCACAGGGCGGCGGGGTATTATTTCTAACGGGATAAATCTGGAAAATATTTTGGAAGCGCTATTGTTCACCTATGGCGACGGCCTTGATATGGCTAAACTGGCCGCCACTGTTAAAAAATCGATAAGCGAAATAGAAACGGCCTTAAAAAATCTTAAAAATAATCTGGCTGAAAGGGGCTTAAAACTAATCAATAAAGATTCTGAATGGCAAATGGTGACCGACGGTAGCGCCGCGCCTTATATAGAAAAACTGGTAAAAAGCGAGTTGCGAGACGAACTTAGCCCGGCCAGCGTGGAAGTGTTATCTATAGTGGCCTATAAAAATGGCGCCACCCGAACCGAGATAGAGACCATTAGGGGGGTGAACTCTATCTACGCTCTTAGAAATTTAGCGCTGCGCGGCTTGGTAGAAAAATCCGCTGGCGAACTAAAATCGTCCCAATATCAAATATCGTTAACCGCCTTAAGAAAATTAGGAATAGAAAAAATAGAACATCTGCCTAGATTTTCGGAACTGCAAAACGAACTGGGAAAAGTTGAATCATTATTAAAAAACTAACCCATGAAATCAACTACCAATTTAATAATAATTTTTTTTCTAGTGATGCCTTTATTGTTGTTATCGTACCAAATAGGCACTCCGGAAAATATTTCTTTGGCCAAATCAAACATAGGCGAATATATTAAAACCCCGCTTTTTTTATCAACCCTGACAAAAAGTTCTAACGCTGAAAAAGAAAACAGGCCTCAAAGAAATTTTAACGAACCCGAACCAGACCTAACGGCCATCTCGGCTTTGGCTTGGGATACTAAATATAATGCAATCCTGTTGGATAAAAATTCCAACGAAATTCGTCCTATTGCTTCGCTCACCAAGCTAATCACCGCGGCAGTGGTTTTGGATTATGATCAAACCGATGAAACAACCGCTGTTTCAAGAAAAGCTATTCAGAATGAAGGTGATAGCGGTAATCTTAAAGAAGGCGAGATTTTAACTATATACAACTTGCTGGGCGCGGCTCTAATAGAATCAAGCAACGACGCCGCTTACGCTTTGGCGGAATATACCGGCCACAAAATAATTAATAGCGGGGGAATGAAAGCCAGCACCGTTCTGCCTATCCGGGTTTTTGTAAAAGCCATGAACCAAAAGTTTAATAATTTAAACCTAACCCAAAGTTACTTTACCGACTCCAGCGGCTTGGAAGATGTTAATTCTTTTAGCACCGCCACCGATCTATCTAAATTTATAAAATATCTTAGAGAGGGTTTGACTTATGTTCCGATATGGCAGATAACCCAGCTTAAAAAAATGCGCGCCGTCGCTGAAAATGGTTTAGCCAGCCATGAATTTACCAGCACTAATCCGTTTTTGAATGAATTTAACAATGTTATCGGGGGCAAAACCGGCTACACCAGCCGGGCTTTGGGCAATATGATTTTGATCTTAAAAAGCCCTGATGAAAAAAGTGAAATTGTCTACATTATTTTGGGATCAGAAGACCGTTTTGGGGATATGAGAAAACTGGTCAAGTGGTCGGAGACAGCTTGGCGGTGGCCCAACAAATAAATATGGAGGTGATAAATTTTGAAGTTGTTAGAATTTTGACTATTGCTTTTGCCGCATTTGCTTTAACTATGGCGTTAACTCCACGGTGGACCAGTTTTTTATATAAACACCGCCTAGGCAAACAAATTCGCGCCGAAGGCACGCCTGTTTTTACCGCTTTGCATAAAAGCAAAGAAGGCACGCCTACTATGGGCGGTGTTTTAATTTGGCTAGCGGTGGCTGTTTTGATATTGGCGCTGGCGCTGATCAATAAATTATTTCCCGATGGAGTAGCGGCCAAGTTTAATTTTTTATCCCGATCCCAAACGCTCTTGCCTTTAGGATTACTGGTGTTTGCCGCGGTTATTGGGGCAATTGATGATCTTTTGGGAATTTGGAAAATCGGCCCCAACGGCGGCGGCCTAAAAATGAGGCACCGTTTATTGTTTTATACTCTAGTGTCTATCGTGGGGGCATTGTGGTTTTACTACAAACTGGATTGGGATGTCGTTAAAATTCCATTTTTGGGCGTGTTCAATATTGGCATTTGGTTCATACCTTTCGCGATTTTTATAATGGTTGCCACATCTTTTTCCATAAACGAAACTGATGGCCTGGATGGTTTGGCTGGGGGAGTGATGCTGGCGGCTTTTGCCGGTTATGGCGTAATCGCTTTTTTTGGCGGAAAATATGAACTGGCGATTTTTTGCGGCGCCATCGTGGGCGCTTTGCTTTCTTTTTTATGGTTTAACATTCATCCAGCCAGATTTTTTATGGGGGATACCGGCGCCATGTCGCTGGGAGTTACGCTTGGGGCCATCGCTTTACTCACCAACGCCGCATTGATTCTGCCGTTTTTGGCATTTATTCCAATGATGGAGTCCATTTCGGTGATTATTCAGATAACAAGCAAAAAACTGCGGCGCGGAAAAAAGGTCTTCCTCTCGGCGCCGATTCACCACCATTTTCAGGCCAAAGGCTGGCCCGAAACCAAAGTCACTGAAAGATTTTGGATTATCTCGGCCGTAATGGCCACCATCGGCATCATTATTCAACTCCTAGGCAAATAAGCAAGCTAAAAAACACCTAAATTGTCTAACATCGGATGTTGGACATTAGGGCAGGATGGTTTTGTTTTTATATGGTAAAATACTAATATCTAACTTCTAAAAATAAATGACTTTTGATATTTTAATAAAAAACGGAACGGTGGTGGATGGCACCGGCCAGAAAAATGCTTACCGAGCTGATGTGGGTATAAACGGCAACAAAATTTTTGCCATAGGTGATTTATCTAAAGCCAAGGCCAAAAAAGAAATAAACGCGGCCGGATTGATCGTGGCGCCAGGTTTTGTGGATGTTCAAAATCATTCCGATAGCTACGGCAGTTTGTTGCGCGACAATCATTTAGAAAGTTTAATCCGCCAAGGCATCACTACAATTTTAATGGGGCAGTGCGGTTCTTCTTTGGCGCCTTTGATAAAGGGCTCACTGGCCTCTATTCAAAAATGGACAGCCGTAGAAGGTTTTAATATTAACTGGACCAGCCAGGCGGAATTTATGGCCGAAATATCCCGGCGCGGCGCCGGTGTTAATTTAGCCACGCTGGTGGGGCACGCCACTTTAAGACGGGATTTTATCGGCGACTCCACCCGACCGTTAACTCCCAAGGAAGAACTGCAAGTAAGCGCCCTGCTCAAACGCTCACTGCAAGAAGGCGCTTTAGGGCTTTCTGTCGGCCTGGCCTACAGCCACGAACGCCTCGCTACCGAAGAAGAAATTCATAAACTGCTGCGGATAGTTCAAGCGCATAAAGACGTAGCCTCGTTTCATCTGCGCGACGAAGGCGCGGAAATTTTTGCCGCGGTTAACGAGGTCTTTGGTTTTTTGCGCCATGTGCCTGTTAGATCAAAAATTAGCCACTTAAAGATATTGGGAGAAAAAAATCAGGCCAGCGCTGAAAAACTTTTAAATATGCTGGAAGTGGCCTCGCGCGACGGCGTGCCGATTTATTTTGATGTTTATCCCTATCTGGCTTCAGCAGTGGTGTTGTATCTGTTGTTGCCAAACTGGGCCGCCTCGGGCGGAAAAACTGAGCTTATAAAAAGAATAAAAAATCCCGATACCCGAAAAGATATCATCCGCGACATGGCCGCCCAAAATTATCCTTACGATAAAATAATTGTGGCCACAAGCGCTTTGGGGCCAACTTTCACCGGTAAAAGTTTAGCCGAAATCGCAAAGGCTCAAAACGCCGCTCACCCCGCCGAAGCCGTGCTTAATCTTATTGTAGCCAGTCGGGATCAAATTATAGTTTTCTGGCATGATGTTCATGAAGAAATTTTGGAAATGATGTTAAAGCATCCTTTGGCGCTAATCGCCACCGACGGCTCCGGTTACAACATTGCCAATAACACCTCTGGTTTAATACCTCACCCCCGTTCCTTCGGCACCACCGCCAAAATTTTGGGGCGATATGTTAGAGAGAAAAAAATACTAGGCCTGGAAGAAGCGGTCTATAAAATGTCTGGTTTGCCAGCCGAATGGCTGGGGCTTAAAGACAGAGGCATAGTGGCTAAAAATTATTACGCTGATTTGGCAATTTTTGATCCAAAAAATATAGCCGACCTTTCCACTTACGAAAATCCTTTTAAGTACCCTGTTGGCATAAAACATGTGTTAGTGAATGGTATCTTAGCGGTTGAATCGGAAAAATATAAAAAAACATTGGCCGGCCAAGTTCTGGGAAAAAACATCTAAACCCGAGTTCAAAATAATGACGCGGCAAACCCACTATCATAAAGAAAAAACCAGTATTTTGTTTTTGGGTTCAACTGTTCTCTTGGTTTTATTGGGATTGGCCTTAATGGCCAATTCTTCCATTCCCATTTCGCAATCCAACTTCGGCGAGAGTTATTATTATTTGAGGCACCAGCTTATTTTTGGAATAGGTTTGGGAATTGCCGCTTTAATAATCGCCTCGCGAATAAAATTTTCTTGGTTAAAAAAAATCGCCTTGCCGGCTATAATCGCATCGGCGATATTATTGGCGCTGGTATTTGTGCCTGGAATCGGCTACAGCGCCGGCGGAGCCAAAAGGTGGTTAAATATTTTAGGCGCGTCTTTCCAACCCTCGGAACTGGCCAAACTGGCGCTGATAATTTATTTGGCCTACTGGCTGGAGTCCAAAAAAGAAAAAATTAAAAATCCCATGCTGATAATACCGATATTACTGTGGGCCGGATTAATAGGCGGTTTGGTTTTATTGGAACCCGACTATGGAACTTTTCTTATAATCAGTGTCATCGCTTGGGGCATGTATTTTGCTTCCGGAGCGAAATATAAAACTATTCTAGCGGTGGCGTTGATCGGGCTAGTCGCGCTGACCGCGCTGATAATTATTGAACCGTATCGGCGCGATCGGATAATGTCTTTTTTTAATCCTCAAAAAGACATCATTGGAAAAAGTTACCAGCACAACCAGGCCTTAATCGCCATTGGTTCCGGCGGTGTTTTCGGCCGGGGCTTAGGCAAGGGTATCCAAAAATACAGCTATCTGCCCGAAACAATCGGAGATTCGGTCTTTGCTATAACCGCCGAAGAACTGGGCTTGGTGGGCGCGGCGGGGGTGTTGTTGTTATATCTAATTTGGATTTTAAGCGGGCTTAAAATCGCTTCCAAATCAAATTCTCTTTTTGCCCAGTATTTAGCCATGGGTATAGTCATTTGGATTGGCGGCCAGACATTTATAAATATTATAGGGATACTCGGATTGATGCCTTTCACTGGCGTGCCAGTACCATTTGTAAGTTATGGCGGCACGGCCTTGATGGTTGAACTCGCCGCCGTGGGTTTAGTGCTTAATGTAGCTAAAAGACAAGAAAAACATGTTAGATTATAAGTTATGCCGAATAAAAAGATATTATTGGCGGGCGGGGGGACGGGCGGGCATGTTTTGCCGCTAGTGGCGGTGGCGCGGGCAATTAAAAAACTGAATCCCGAGATAAAAATATATTTTGTGGGACCGGAGGAATTTTCGTTGGATTGTTTGCGGGAAGAAGGCGTGATAATTAAAAAAATAATCGCCGCCGGCAAATTAAGGCGCTATTTTTCATGGCTTTATTTATGGGAATTGATCAAACTGCCGTTGGCTTTTGTTCAATCGTTCCTTATCGTCGTTTCTATAAACCCCGATGTGGTTTTAGGGAAGGGGAGCTACGGCAGTGTTCTGCCGGTTTTGGCAGCCAAACTTTTGGGCAAAAAAATAATTTTGCACGAATCCGACGCCGTGCCTGGTTTGGCTAATAGGTTTCTTTCAAGGTTCGCTGACCATATCGCATTGGCTTTCCAAGAAACCAAGCCCTATTTTGGGAGTCGGACTCCCAAAATAACCACTGTGGGCAATCCGGTGCGCGTTAGATATCTAGACCTGACTAAATCAGAAGCCGAAGAGACATTAAGTTTTAGAACAAATAAGCAAACTATTTTCATTAGTGGGGGATCGCAAGGCGCGCAAAAAATAAACAATATTATCTTAAAAATACTGCCTGAGCTAATTAAAGATTATGAGATCATCTGGAGCACTGGATCAAATAACTATACCGATGTTAAACACCGGATGTCTAACACTCCGGATTTAAAAATCACGCCATTATTAAATGAAAAAGAACTGGCGGCGGCTTATATATTGTGCGATATTGTAGTGGGTCGAGCCGGTTCCGGCACAATCTTTGAACTAGCCGCTTTCGGCAAGCCCTCTATTCTTATACCTCTAGAAAGAAAAGGCGGCGACCAGCCCTTAAACGCCCGCGCTTACGCTCAAAATGGTTCGGCTATTACACTTAAAGAAACATATTTAACCGCATCAGAATTGCTTAAAACTATAAATAAAACCTTGGCCGATAACAATATTTTAGAAAAAATGGCCCATCAGGCCAAAAAATTTGCTAAAATAGAGGCAGGAGAACAGCTAGCGCAAATCCTGCTGGATTTGGCTAAATGACCAATTTCTAATATCTAAAATGAAAATAAGAACTCGCATCGCTCCCAGCCCCACCGGTTTTTTTCATATTGGCAACGCCCGCACCGCGCTGTTCAATTATTTGTTCGCCAAAAAATTAAACGGGGAGTTCTTACTGCGAATTGAAGACACCGACGCGGAACGCTCCCAAAAAAACTATGAGGATAATATTATTGACGGCTTAAAATGGCTCGGGCTGAATTGGGACGGTGAAATAATTAGACAGAGCGAAAAAACGGCCGTTTATAAAAAATATCTAAATAAATTGCTTGATGAACAAAAAGCGTTTTATTGCTTTCATACCCAAGACCAACTGGAACGGGAGCAAAAAAATCAAGAGTTGGAAAAAATAGCTTTTAAGCACGAGTGCGATCATAAAAATATGTCGGCGAGCGAAGTTGAAGAACGCCTAAAAAACAGGGGAATAATCCGCCTAAAAAATACCAACAAAAAAATAATTTTTAACGATCTGGTCAGAGGCGAAATGATTTTTGAAAGTGGCCTCTTGGGCGATTTTTCATTGGCTAAAAATTTGGATGAGCCGCTGTATAATTTTGCGGTGGTGGTGGATGATCACGAGATGCAGATAACTCATGTTATAAGAGGCGAAGACCATTTGTCTAACACCCCCAAACAAATTCTTGTCCAGGAGGCCTTGGGATTTGAACAACCCCACTACGCGTATCTGCCGTTGATATTGGGACCTGACCGATCCAAACTATCCAAACGCCACGGCGGCACGGCGCTGATCGAGTATCGGGATCAGGGCTATCTGCCCGCAGCCATGATTAATTTTATGGCGCTCTTGGGTTGGCATCCGGTTCATAATCAAGAGATTTTTACTCTGGAAGAACTAATAAAAGAATTTGATTTAAAAAAAGCGCAAAAAGGGGGAGCGGTGTTTGATATTAACAAACTGGATTCAATCAATAGCCACTACATCAAACAATTATCTAATGATGTCTTGGCGGATAAGCTAAAACCGTATTTGAAAGAATTCAACTTAAACCCCGGCCAGTTGGAAAAAATAGCGCGCTCATTTAAAGACCGTCTTAAAAACTTTTCCGAAATAAAAACATTATGTTCGGATATATTTAATCTGGCCGATTATTCGGCTGATTTGCTGGTTTGGAAAAATTCAGATAAGAAAACGGCCGCGGCCAACTTGGAAACCGCCAAAGATGTTATTTTAAAAATAGCCGACGACCAGTTTGATTTGGATTGCATCACCACCGATCTTATGGCCGCGGCCGAAGAGAAAGGCCGAGGCGAATTTTTGTGGCCTCTGCGAATCGCGCTTTCGGGCGCCGAAAAATCACCCAGTCCGTTTGAACTTATAAATATTCTCGGCCAAAAAGAATCTATTGTAAGAATTAATTCAGCTATTCGCAAGCTAACACTCTGACAACTACTATCTCTCTCTAAACGCTCAACTAAAAACTTAACTTTTGGTTGAGCGCTTTTATGTTAAAATAAATTATGGCTGGACAAATTAAAAATGGAGCCGCGTGGTTTTTAGGTATTTTGTTTTTGATGTTTTTGATTGCGCCGCTAACGGTCAAAGCCGATAAACTGGATGATTTAAACTCCCAAAAAAACGGGTTGGAAAGCAATATTCTCCAACTAGAAGAAAAAATAAAGGAATATCAAAAAGAATTGGGCAACAAGAGGGGAGAAATAAATTCGCTAAAAAATGAAATTTCCAGAATCAACACTCAAGTAAGCAAACTCAATCTGGAAATCAAAAAAACCGAAAACCAGATTTATGTTACCCGCATCAACATCCAGGAAACGCAACAAAATATATCCGAGACGATTCAAAGTATTTCGGAAAAGAGGGAAGTGCTAGCCGGACTTATAAGAGAACTCCATAAAATTGATCAAGAAAACACCCTGGAACGCCTGCTCAAATATGATAATTTTTCGGATGTTCTAAACCAAGCCCAATATCTTGACTCCGTCCAGGACCGGCTTAATGAAGCGCTCTTTACCACAAAAATACTTAAGGAAAATTTAGAAACAAAAGAAGGAGTTTTAAAAAAAGACAAAAAAAATCTTGAAGACAAAAATAATGAGCTAGCAGTAAAGAAAACTGTTCAACAAACGGAAAAATCCAGAAAGGACACATTACTAAAAACAACCAAGGGTGAAGAAGCCAAATACCAACAACTGCTGACCCAAGCTGAAAAAGAACAAGCTGAATTTTTAAAAACGCTGGCCAAAATAGAAGAACAAATAGCCATAGAAAAAAATTTCGTGGGTTATTTTCAGGCCGGAACCATTCCCCCGCGCGGCACAAAAATTTTTGTTTGGCCCGAAGATGATTATCGTTTAACCCAGGGTTATGGCATGACTAAATACGCCGCTCGGGGCGTTTACGGAGGGAAAATTCATAATGGCATAGATATGACTTCTGGAATCGGCAGTTCAGTCAAAGCCGCCGCTGGCGGTAAAGTGGTGGCTAAAGGAGAAAAGACCTGCCCTAACTACACCTCGCCGTCTTGCAACGGTTACTGGGGTAATTGGATCGCTCTGCAACACCCGGGCGGGCTCGTAACCTTGTATGCCCACCTGGCCCAGCCATCCAAAAAAGGAGTCGGGGATGAAGTTCAATCCAGCGAAGTGATTGGTTATGAGGGCTCCAGCGGCAACAGCACTGGCGCGCATTTACACTTTTCGGTCTTTACGGAATTTTTTACTTATAGAGATCCCAGGAACGGGGATTTAAGAATCAGTTACAACGCCGAAAAAACTTTAAATCCGTTGGATTATCTTTAAGTTAGGAAAAATAAAAGCATTATTCCGAGCGATTTCATGGAGATGACCAAGCCAATAAATAAAGAGGACTCCATGAGGAGCGAGGGGTGATGCTTTTATTTTAAGGTAAGTATAGTCGCATAAGCTACATTGTGCGACATCAAACACCCCCACTCTCCTCTGATAATTACTGTAAACCCGGACAATTTCCCGCCGGTTTATACCCAGCCCGTTGGGCCTCTAATACAGAAGTAAAAAAAACTTTATTGGTTTCACTCATTCTTAGGGCCCCCGGGCAATCCTCATAGTGATAAATTTTACTATTCTTATTGCCCACTATTTTTTTGTTCACCACTGCCCTACTAACAACGGCTTCTGGTTCATTTTCTGCCGTATAGAATTTATCGGTCTTATCGGTTTCTTTAATAGTGACAACCTTGTTCAAGTCGGTTTGATTTACCAAGGTGCTGCTTATATTTAACTCCGAAATTTGATATTGGGCGCTTAAGCGGCCCAGGCCAAAACCAACCAAACCCACCAGCATAATACAAACCACCAGAAAAATGCTGTCGGAGTGGCTTTTTAATTTTTCAAAATTTATAGATTTTGAAAACATCTTCATTTCTTTTATTTTTTAATATCTGCGGTTTTAGGCCTCTCGCAACCAAATCCGATTCAACAATATCGGCTGCTTTTGATAAATGCGGCAAGTTCTTAAAAGGAACATTATCAGTTGGCTTAATAAAATATGTCTGCGCAAAAGCATTCTTATTACCAAAAGCCAAATAGTCCTCGGCTTTAATAACTGGCCAGCCATGGTAAACCTGTAAACGATCTAAAATCCAAAGTTGAGGAATGTTAGCGACTAAATTATCGTAGACAATCAAGACCGGATATGGTTGAAACCCCAGCTCCCTCGCCCTTTTTAAGGACTTCTCTTGCTGCGATGCTAGAAACTGATATTTGGAATCAAAAGCCAACTCCGGCATTTTGTTTTTTAGTTCCATATCAAAAAACTCCTTTAATTCATTATAACCCCAATTATAATTCTCGTATCTGACCTTTGAATATAACCACACCTCTCTGCCTTTGGGATAGTAAAAAATCTGGCTATTTACAGAATAAAAAAATTCAAAAGCAACTATTCCTGCCAAAATAATATTTACTGCGTTTTTATGCGATAGCATATTTTTGTAGTAAATACTGATGGATAAAACGACTGATGGGGTCAATATAGCCAAGAATCTCCTAGTAGGACCGATCAAAAGCACCAAGACAGTCAGAAATACTAAATTTATAATTAAAAACGCCTTACTTCTGCTTAACCTTATTTTTCCTAAAATTAGCCGAGACAGAGATAACACCGACGCCAATCCGAAAGATAAAAGCAAAACCCAAGAATTGCTGTTTATTAATTCGGGAATAAAGTTCCAAACCCTAGCCCCTAAAGGGCCAATTTCTTCTTTGCCGGGCGCGGATTGCCAAACTTGAGGATGCTGACCAAAAATATAAGAAAGTTGAAAATCAAAATGGCCCACGGTTTTATAGAGCATTAAATTATAAATAAAAATCGGACTCGCGACCACGACGGCCGCCACTACCCCGCCCCACAGAGATTTGTTCAAAAATAATTTGCGGTAAAAAAGAACTAAATAAACCAGCATGATCGGCGCGACAATCAAAGTTGTATATTTAGTTAGCGCGCCCAGACCGAGAGCAACGCCTGTGACAATAAAATAACGCGGGTCAGTAAGGGATTTGAGAAACCAATAGAGGGTAAGTAGAAAAAATAAAATAACATACGACTCTTGCAAGCCAACACGGGATATAAAAACATGATTTACCGTTACAGCCAGCAACAAAGCCGACATCAAGCCGACTTTTGCCGAAAATAATTTTCGGCCTATTAGGTAGATAAGATAAACCGATAAAATTCCCAACAGCGCCGAGGGCAGACGAAAAGCAAAGTTATTCTCGCCAAAAATCTTTATGAAAACATGCTGAACCCAAAAAACCAGGGGTGGGTGGTCATGAAATGAAATCTTAGCCCACCAGGGAATTTGTCCTGGACTTGATTGTTTTAAGTTGGCCTGTGATGGGTTTATTGAATCCACAGAGGAGTCAAACCATTCCCAAGGCGTGGTTTGTTGGGCGGCCACATCAAAATCCATGGGGCCAATGGCGCGAAAAGAATACAGGACCTCGTCGCCCATTGCGTCACCCCGGCCCAAACCATACAGCCGCAAAACCGCCGCCAAAAGTATAATAAAAAATAAAAACTTTTTGTTAGTGGCCACGAAATCGCAACAATAAAACTTTTAAAAAACTTTCCAAAATAATCCCAAAATTAAACTTGGAAACGCCTGTTTTTCTTTCTTTAAAAATAATTGGAATCTCACAAATTTTATAACCCAAGCGATAAGCCCGATAAGTTGTTTCTATTTGAAAGTTGTAGCCAACAGAACTTAGGGAATCAAAATTTATTTTTTCTAAAATCTCGCGGCGATAACACTTGAAACCGCCTGTTAAATCATAAACATGTATTCCTAAAATAATACGGGCGTAGATATTTCCAAAGCGACTGATGAATCGACGAATAAAATTCCAGTTTTCTACTCCCCCGCCTTGAATATAACGAGAGCCCAAAACTAAATCACACCCGCCCATTTTTTTAATCATTACGGGAATAACCGCGGGATCATGCGATAAATCAGCGTCTATTTGAATTATATAATCAGGTGGATTGTGCGAATTGAAAATAAATCTAAAGGCCTCAATATAGGCCGTGCCCAAGCCCTTTTTTTCGGGGCGATGAATAATTTTGATGGGATATTTTTGAGAAAGTTTCTCGGCCAATTGGCCGGTGCCGTCGGGCGAATTATCGTCCACGACAATCATGCTTAGATTATTAATATCCAAAGAAAAAACTTTCTCCACCAACATAGGCAGATTATCCCGTTCATTGTAAGTCGGCGTAACCACAACAATACTTTGTTTGTTCATATGGCTTCCATCCATGGTAACAATTACGCCTCAATGAAAAAAGGGCGCGGTTTTTTATTTACCGAGCCCTTTTTACGAAATGGGGTCATGCGACAACATGCTTAATCCTCCTCTTGTTGTGCTGTTCCTCCAAACATTGGGGACAAACAATCATCTCCACCGATACAAAAAGCATCACATATTTTAACTTCTGGAGATCATTGACAATCACCCAGTTCCCCATCGATGTTTGATACTTGCGACACACCGTGCACTTCTTGATCCTGGAACCGTTCATAACCCACCTCCTTGCTAAGTTGAAAGAACTCTTTTGTTAAATTATAATCCTTTGGAGAAAAATAATACAGCCCATCCGTTGGAATGGGCTGCGCTTTGTATTAGATAACTTCAAACTCCCCCGGTTTTAATGCCCACGGAAATTCATTGCCGTTGAATCTTACATAAACCACATCAGTGGTTCTTGGGGAAACATGCGGCCAGAATAATTTGACCACTTCGCCCTCATGGCCCGCTTCCATAATACAGTTTCTCTTGGAAACAACTTTATCACCTATGTTGATTCTTGTACCGTCCGGAAATATCATTCCAACTATCCGCCAGCCCGACCTTATAACCTGAAAACCATCTTTCGCTTCAAATAAGTCCTCTCTCATTTCCAAGCCCTTCTTTCAAAAACCATTCCAGCGCGGCGTTGAGAATACGCATCCATTTTGGCTGTTTTAACTTCTTGATACTTGCCCGGACATTCAGGGTAAATTGATCGTCGCCGACTCTCTTAATTAGATTCTTCACCTTTATTCGGGGATCGTTAATGACCATCGCGTACTGCTGTTCCGAAAGGTGAATCAGCCATAAAAAATCATGACACCGCTTGTGGGCTAAAAATTGGCCTCGGCGCTTTAACTTCAGCTCGCTAGGGACACATTCTTGACCCGCGGCGATAACCTTGCCGCAGTGGTAACATATTTGACTGCGTAAATTAAAAGGTATTTGTTGCGCCCGCTCAATCCAGTCGTCGCCCCACACTATTTTATCTGAATTCCACATAACCATCTCCTTTTTAGAATCCAAACCGGTGAGACCACTTTGTTATAAAAACACCTAACCGGAATAGCCAGATTTCGATGGTTTTCATAACTCCCCCAGATAGTTTTTTATTGTCTAAAGAACAATTTTTAGTACTATATCACATCCGGCAAAATAAAAAAAGAGCCCTGATAAGAAATGAAACAATCTCTCTTGATGATTAAAGTTCAACTTCAATCACTTATGCTTTAAGTTTGTGCTATGATGCCAAAATATGCAACAACTCAAAGAATATATCCATAACAATCCCAAAATCAAGAAGGTGGTCGGTGTTATTTTAATTCTGGTGGGTCTTACCGCCCTAGTTACTCCTCTTACGCCCGGCGCTTGGCTGGCGCTTATCGGGTTGGAGTTATTAGGAGTGAGGATTTTGTTTTCTGATAAATTAAAATTTTGGAAGAGAAAAAGAGAGAATAAGTAAAAAAATAACAGGGCGATATTCTCGCTCTGTTATTTTTTTGGCGGTGGGGGTGAGCCCCGCTAAAGCGGGATTGCTGTTTGTTCCTAATCGCTTCGCTTTTAGACAAACAGGGAAGATTCGAACTCACGAAGGGATTGCTCACTTAGTTGTCCTTCAATAAATTCAGGATAAACTTTCTCCCGCTAAACGGGATTGCGATTTGCAATTTCGCTATCGCTCAAACAAATTGGGAACAAGCAAGTGCTTTTGTTCCGGGGCTATTTTATTCATCTTTTTTACGCCTATGGCGGAGGCGGAAGGATTCGAACCTTCGAGAGGATTACTCCTCTAGTTGCTTTCCAAGCAACCGCACTAGACCACTATGCGACGCCTCCGCCATAGGAACAAAGCAATGTTATAGCCCGTCTAAAATGAATGTTTCCATTTTAGGCCCACTCGGCCATCCTTCCGCCATAAGCGGGATTGCAATTTATAATTTCGCTTATGCGAACCCTCCTATGCTAGGGTCTTAAATTTTCTAACGCCTTTATTCTTTCTTCTATAGGCGGATGCGTGGAGAATATTCTAGCAAGCCAGGGGGTTTTCATTTCGCCCATTTCTCCCCTTCTACCCCCTTTGTCCGCGCCGAACGGATTTTCAAAAAATAAATGGGCTGTGGCGTTGGTGGCGGTGCGGATCGGCCGGCCATGAACTGATATTTTTTTAAGCGCCAAAACCAAGCCCTCGGGATAACGGGTCAATAGTACAGCCGAAGCATCGGCCAAAAATTCCCGCTTGCGAGAAATCGCCAAATGAATAAGGGTAGCGAATATCGGCGCCAAAATAGAAAGAGCTATGCCCACCAAAATCAAAACGCCGCGCGATCCCCTGTCGTCATTATCACCCCGACTTCCCAACCACATACTTCGCATAAACATATCCGCTAAAATAGAAACAAAACCCACCAAGACCACCGCCACGGTGGAAACCAACATATCGCGGTTGCCGATGTGCGAAAGCTCATGCGCCAACACACCCTCCAGTTCGGAGCGATCCAGTTTTTCCAACAAGCCCGAAGTAACACATACCACCGCGTGTTGCGGATTTCGGCCGGTGGCAAAAGCGTTGGGCGCGGGATCGTTAATTACAAAAAACCTGGGCATGGGTAAACCAGCCGTTATAGTTAAATTTTCTAAAACGCGATAAAGTTCGGGATTAGATTTTAATTCCACCGGCTGGGCTTTGTGTAAAGCCAAAACAATTTTATCGGAATACCAATAGCTGACAAAATTCATCACGATACTAAAAATAACCGCGATATAAAGTATGCCTGGGTTGCCGTATACTTGGCTGAACATCCAACCAATACCGATCACAATGCCAAAAAACACGGCCATCAAGAGCCATGTTTTTCTTATATTAGAATCCTTGTGAGTATAGATGCTGGCCATTTTAGAATTTTACTGCTACTGGTTCCTGCGCAGGAGAATTATCGTCCAGATCAAAAAATTCTCTCCCTTTAAACCCAAACATTCCCGCAATAATCATAGAAGGAAAGGATTGAACCGTTACATTAAAATCACGGACATTGCCGTTGTAAAACCGGCGGGCTGATTGGATTTTATTTTCGGTGTCGGCCAGTTCCCTTTGCAAATCCAAAAAATTGGCGTTGGCTTTTAGGTCGGGATAGTTTTCTGACACGGCAAACAAGGTCTTGAGAGTATTAGACAAAGCATTTTCTTTAACCGCTTTTTCGTTGGGATCATGCGCGCCCATCGCCGCCGAACGGGCTTGGGTTACATTTTCAAAAACTTGTCTCTCGTGCCCCATATAACCTTTCACCGTTTCCACCACATTGGGAATTAAATCGTACCTTCGTTTTAATTGAACCTCAATATCGGAAAAGGCCTCTTCTATGCGAGTTCGCAAAGTCACCAGCCGATTAAAAGCGTAAATAATCCAGAGGACTATTACACCGCCCACGCCGATTAGAATCCAAGTTGTTAGTGTCATAAATACATTATAACATCATAATGTCCAATTTCTAAATCCAAATGCCTAATCAATGACTAATGATTAAATGCTAAAAAATTTGATATTTGAGCTTTGGTATTTGTTATTCTTTTTTAGTAGTCCTCCATCCCTCCCATACCGCCGCCCATGGGCGCGGATTGTTTCTTTTCGGGAATGTCGGTAACTACGGCCTCGGTGGTTAAAAGCATGGAAGCGATAGACACGGCGTTTTGCAAGGCCAACCGAGTTACTTTAACCGGATCAATAATGCCGGCCTTAACCAAGTCCTCGTATTTATCCAGACCGGCGTTATAACCTATATTGCCTAATTTCTTTTTGACTTCTTCGGCCACCACCGAACCGTCCACCCCGGCGTTATAAGCGATTTGTTTTAAGGGTTCTTGAATGGCTCTAAAAATTATTTCGGCGCCGGCCTGTTCATCGGCCAGTTTCTTTTGAGTGTTGCGGTCAACCACTTTTTCCACCTCGCCTAGGGTGCGAATAAAAGCCACCCCGCCGCCCACAACTATTCCCTCCTCCACGGCCGATTTGGTGGCGGAAAGCGCGTCTTCTATTCTTTGTTTCTTTTCTTTTTGTTCAACTTCGGTGGCCGCGCCCACTTTTATCACTGCCACGCCGCCCGAGAGTTTACCCAACCGTTCTTTTAATTTTTCGCCGTCAAAATCAGAAGTTGTATCTTCTATTTGCGCTTTAATTTGTTTGAGGCGTTTTTCAATAGCGGCTTTAGAACCGGAGCCGCCGATTATCGTGGTGTTTTCTTTAGTGGCAATAATCCGGCGCGCCTGGCCCAACATATTGATATCGGCTGAATCCAATTTTAACCCTTTGTCTTCGGTGATAACTTCGCCGCCGGTTAAAATAGCCAGGTCCTCTAGCATTTCTTTTCTTCTATCTCCGAATCCAGGGGCCTTTATAGCCAAAGCGTTAAATGTTCCGCGAATTTTATTGACCACCAAAGTCGCCAACGATTCGCCTTCAACATCATCAGCAATAATCACTAAATCCTTTTTGCCGGACTTAGCCAATTTTTCCAGCAAAGGTAAAATATCGCCGATGGCCGAGATTTTTTTATCGGTTATTAAAATATAAGGATTTTCATGAACCGCTTCCATTCTTTCGGCGTTGGTAACCATATAAGGCGAAATATAACCCCGATCAAATTGCATGCCTTTCACAATTTCTTTAGACAGGCCGAAGGTCTGCGCTTCTTCCACGGTAACCACGCCGTCTTTACCCACTTCATCCATGACCTCGGCAATCAGTTGGCCGATCTCTTCGTCTTGAGCCGAAATCGTGGCTACTTGAGAAATGCTGTTATGGCCAGAAACCGGCCGGGCCATTTTTTTTAAGGCGCTCACCACCGCCTCGCTGGCTTCGGTCATACCGCGTTTCATGCCCACCGGATTAAATCCCGCCGAAAGTTTCTTAAAACCTTCCTGCACCATGGCCTGCGCCAAAACCGTGGCGGTGGTGGTGCCGTCGCCGGCCACATCATTGGTTTTGGAAGCCACCTCCTTAACCAAAGCCGCGCCAATGTTCTCAAACTTATCTTCCAGCTCAATTTCTTTGGCCACCGTGACACCGTCTTTGGTTATAACCGGCGCGCCATAACTTTTATCTAAAACCACATTGCGGCCTTTGGGACCGAGCGTAACTTTTACGGCGTTAGCCAAAATATCCACGCCTTTTTGAATGCGTTTTCGCGCGTCGTCAGAAAATTTGATTTGTTTCGCCATATTTTTAGAATTTAGAAATTAGATATTAGAAATTAGAAATTGCCGTTTTATTCTAAAACGGCTAAGATGTCGTCTTCTCTCGCTATCAAATACTCTTTGCCATCAATCTTTATTTCATTGGGACCATATTTAGTGAACAACACCACATCACCCTTTTTAACAGAAGGTTTTATAAATTTTCCATCTTTATCAATCTTACCCTCGCCCACCGCCAGCACCTTACCTTGTTCCGGGCGTTCTTTATCTATGGTCTCGGGCAAATAAATTCCCGATTTCGTTTTTTCTTCTTTGGACATAGGTTCAATTAAAACCCGGTCGCCGAGAGGTTTTATCTTGTAAGACATATTTTTATTTTATCACTCTTATATTACGATTGATAATAGTAACAACCCTAAAAATCCTAGTCAAGTATCATGGTAAATAAAAACCCCCTGGCGATTTTTTGCCAAGGGGTTGGGGGAGTTCCAAGAAGTTGAGTCAGCAATCACAGCCGGGGGGTGTCGCTAACTCAAACAACTTTACAGGAACATCCCTTTATTTTTATAAGGCCAGAAAGTCGGGGAATGTCCTTTCTGGCCTTTATCGACGAGGGCGGAGGGAGTTTGCCCTCGTCCAATGCCACCCATTGGGCGGTCCCTTTTTTGGGGATTGTAGGTATTATACAGACCCCTCCAACCCTGTCAACCCCGCTCTTGAAAAAGATAGGTCCCACTTGGCCAAGCCAATTTTTTTCAAGGGTGGGGTTAAAGTATAACAATTATGCGATCGCTTTATTGTTATACTTTTACTTTTTCAAAATTTTCAGAAATTGGCCGGTATGGCTTGCGTTTGATTTTGTAATATCCGATGGCGTTCCCACAACCACCACCCGGCCACCCTTATCCCCGCCTTCGGGGCCCAAATCAATAACCCAGTCGGCGGCGCGGATAACATCCAAATTATGTTCAATCACCACCACGGTATTGCCTTTATCGCGCAAAGCGCGCAAAACATTTAACAGTTTGCGAATATCATCAAAATGCAAACCAGTAGTGGGCTCGTCTAAAAGATAAAGCGTCTGGCCTGTATCGCGCCGCGATAGTTCCGTGGCCAGTTTGACTCGCTGGGCTTCGCCGCCAGAAAGCGTGGTGGCGGGCTGGCCAATTTCCATATAGCCCAAACCGACTTCTAACAATGTTCCGAGTTTGTGCTTAAGCGCTGGAATATTTTTGAAAAAATCACTCGCCTCTTCCACCGACATTTTTAAAATCTGGGCAATATTTTTATTTTTGTATAAAATTTCCAGGGCCTCTTTATTATAGCGACTGCCGCGACAGGTCTCGCATTCCACATAAACATCGGCCAAAAAATGCATCTCAATTTTTTTAACACCCTGCCCCTCGCAATCCTCGCACCGCCCGCCTTTTACATTAAAACTAAATCGCCCCAGCTCGTAACCCCGAATTTTGGCCTCGCGGGTGGCGGCAAATAAATCCCTAATAGGCCCAAAAACGCCGGCGTAGGTGGCCGGATTGGAACGGGGCGTGCGGCCAATCGGGCTTTGATCCACCACCACTACCTTATCTAAATTTTCCCAACCGGTTATTTCTTTAAATTTACCCGGCAAGTCCTTGGCGCCATAAAATTTTTGGGATAAAAACTTGGCTAAAATATCATTAATTAAACTGGATTTGCCCGAACCCGAAACGCCGCTCACCACCGTAAACTGCCCTAGCGGTATTTTTACGGTTATATTTTTTAAATTATTTTCTTCGGCGCCCTTAATAAGGATAGAGGGTAGATTGTTGAGAGTAGAGTGTGGTTTTTTATTTTCTACTTTCCACATTCTACTTTCTATTTTCTTTCTTCCGGATAAATACTCTCCAGTTATAGAGTTTGATTTTTTAAGCTGTTGAGGCGTCCCTTCAAAAACAATTTTGCCGCCATGCTTGCCGGCGCCGGGCCCCACATCCACCACCCAATCGGCGCCGGCAATAGTTTGTTCATCATGTTCCACCACAATCACCGTGTTGCCCAAATCACGCAGGTCTTTGATGGTTTTTATAAGCCGATTCTGATCGCGCTGATGCAAACCGATAGACGGTTCATCTAAAATATATAAAACCCCTGTTAAACCCGAACCAATCTGTGTGGCCAAGCGAATTCTTTGGGCTTCACCGCCGGAAAGCGTGGTGGCCGAACGGGACAGCGATAAATAATCCAAGCCGACATTCAATAAAAAATCCAATCGCGCCGATATTTCTTTAATAATCGGCTGGCTGATCTTTTGATCGCTCGGGTTCAGGAAGGGCCGCCCTTCCTGAGAAGGGCGGCCCTTCTCTACGACGGTAGAAAAAAAAGTTTTACAATCTTTTATAGAAAGATGGGTTACCCAGTTGATGTCTTTATCTAAAAATTTAACTGCCAAGACCTCGGGCTTTAAGCGGGCGCCTTGGCAAGCCGGGCAAATTTTTTCCACCATATAGCGTTCAATTTCGGCTCGGACAAAATCGGAATCGGTTTCCTTGTAGCGCCGCAGTAAATTATTGGCCACGCCTTCAAAATCGCCATCAAGATTTTTATCGCCGTATAAAATAATGTCCAAAATATTTGGCGGCAGATCTTTAATTGGTTGAGACACTGAAAAACCATATTTGACGGCCAACTCCTCAATGATATGCCAATACCAACTCTGCTGGCCGACTTGGCGCGAAGTCCT
Organism: uncultured Candidatus Saccharibacteria bacterium; assembly: GCA_964365305.1. Classification (GTDB taxonomy): domain Bacteria; phylum Patescibacteriota; class Minisyncoccia; order JACQLN01; family JACQLN01; genus CAYIPG01. The sequence goes on along the minus strand of CAYIPG010000007.1, from coordinate 4,883 downwards.
GTTACTTATACTAGATGAGTAACGGGATGAAGCCGAGGCCCAGGGCTTAATCGCGCCTTCGTCTAGAGTCAAATTTCTGCTGGGAAAAACCAAATCGGCCTCAATCTCCAAAGTGTGACCCAAACCAGTGCAATGAGAACAAGCGCCGTGAGGGCTATTAAAAGAAAACGAACGGGGCGCGATTTCAGGGAAATTTATGCCACAATAGGCGCACGCCAGCGCTTCAGAAAATAACTCGTCTGAAGGACCGACCTTCGCCAAAAGTCGGTCCTTCGTCACAATCATCAACCCGTCGCCCAAACGCAAGGCCTGTTCCACTGATTCGGCGATTCTGCTTCTTTCATCCGCGCCGGTTGATTCAATAGTTAAGCGATCAATAACTGCTTCCACAAAATGTTTTTTATATCTTTCCAAATTTAATTTTAAGGCCTCTTCGGTTTTCAAAATTTCGCCATTGACTCTAACTCGGGCAAAACCAGAATCGGATAATTTTTGGATCACACTTTTATGTTCGCCTTTTTGGTCTTTAATAATCGGCGCTAAAATAATCAAAGAAGTTCCTGGAGTTATTTTTAAAATTTGATCAGTTATCTGACTGGCGCTTTGACGCGCCACTGGCCGAGAGCACTGGGGACAATGCGGTTGACCCACGCGCGCAAAAAGCAAGCGCAGATAATCATAAATTTCGGTGATAGTGCCCACAGTGGAACGGGGATTTTTAGAAACACTTTTTTGATCTATAGATATAGCCGGCGACAAGCCGTCTATGGAATCCACATCGGGCTTATCCATCACACCCAAAAACTGGCGAGCGTAAGCCGACAAACTTTCCACATAACGCCGCTGGCCTTCGGCGTATAAAGTATCAAAAGCCAGCGAGGATTTGCCCGACCCGGAAAGCCCGGTGATCACCACCAGTTTGTTTTTGGGAATATCAACATTGATATTTTTCAAATTGTGGACTCTGGCTCCACGAATACGGATAAATCCACTTGAGATTACTTGCCCCGTTGATCGCCCTTTGGGCGATTTTACGGGGTGCACCCGCGCCCCGCGGATTTTGATGTAATTTTGGTTAGACATAAACGGTTGATTATACACCAAATTTGATCTGATATCCACTCCGCCCTTGAGCTGGATTTAATGATAGAGTATGATTTAAACATTATGCCCAGCAAAAAAACTACAATTGAGGACTTGTCTAGAATGGTAGCCCGTGGGTTTAGTAGTGTTGAGAGTAAAATGGCCACCAAGGTGCAATTAGAAGGTGTTGAAAAGCGTCTTGAGCAGCGAATAGACAATATAGAAAAAATAATTCTGAAACAACAAGGCACACAGATAATAAATTTAGAACGCCGTATGAACCGCCTGGAAGAAATGTTTGCCGTAAAATAAACAACCACGGGATTATGTTCGTGGTATTGGGGTAGAAGTAAAAAACCGCGATGGTAATTAAGCCATCGCGGTTGCTACATTATTTTTATTACGGATTAAATATGGGGATCCCTGGCGCCCTCATAGTATTCAGCAGAGTCAATGGATTTAGCAGTAACGGCGGGTGTGTTGATGCTAATCTTTTTTTCGTATTCCTCGATGATGCTTGCAGCAACTCCCACAAAAAAGAGAATCATAATAAAAAAATAGAGAAAACATATCTCTCTCGCCTCAACTTCTTCTAGAGAGTTCATACTTCCTCCTTATATAAGGAACTTGTTTGTAATGGTAATTGATTCTAATATTATCATAATTAAAATAATGGCGTCAAATCTAGAAAGAAAATTAACTAAATTGCCGGCTTCGCCGGGCGTGTATTTTTTTAAGGATAAGACCGGCCAAATTATTTATATCGGCAAGGCGGGGAATTTGAGAAACCGAGTCAGAAGTTACTTTCCCTACTTCGCTCCTCCTTCGTTAAGGACTACGGAAGGACACGGTAAAGCTTCGCAGGGCAGGCATAAAGGCGCTAAGTTTTCTAGCACGGCTAAACTTAAAATGCTGTCGGAGATTGTTGACATTGAAATTTTAAAAACTGATTCCGAAATTAGCGCCTTGATAACTGAATCTCAGCTGATCAAAAAACATAAGCCCAAATTTAATGTGCTGATGCGCGACGGTAAAAATTATTTATTTGTTATTTTCACTAAAGACGAATTTCCTAAAATAATCCCAACACATCAAAAGATGCAAGACCCAAGATATAAGATCCAAGATTACATCGGCCCTTTTACCGAACCCGCTGCTGTTAGAGAAACCTTGAGATTACTTCGCGGTATTTTCCCCTACTGCACTTGTAAACAAAAACATAATACCAAATGCTTAAACGCTCATATGGGCAAGTGTCTAGGATTCTGCTGCCTCAAAAACCTGCCCCCCAATGTCCAACACTCGGTGTTGGACATTTATAAAAATAATATCGGGGCGATAAAAAATATTCTTTCGGGTAAAAGCCAACTGGTTTTAAGATCGCTTAAAAAAGAAATTAAAGAAAAAATTAAAGAAGAGGACTTTGAAAATGCCGGCCGATTGAAAAATCAGATTGAAAACTTAGAAAGTGTTTTGAGCCACGCCCATGTTTTAGAAAAAGATCATCAAACCGCTCCGCCGATTTTTCAGGATATTAAACCCAATTTTAAACTGCTGGGATTTAAAAAAGATCCCCATAGAATTGAAATGTATGATATTTCCAATTTCCAAGGCCAGGAAGCCGTGGGTTCCATGGTGGTTTTTAACCCTGATAAAGACGGCAACCATAAACCCAATAAAAACGAATACCGCCGTTTTAAAATAAAAACTGTAACAGGCATCAACGATCCGGCCATGATTGCCGAAGTTATTAAACGCCGATTGGCTCATCCGAACTGGCCACTCCCCCAGTTAATAATCGTTGACGGTGGGAGAACGCAATTAAACGCGGCGATAAAGGTCTTGGACGATAAAAAAATCAGAATTATATCCTTGGCTAAAAAACTGGAAGAAATTTATCTGCCCGAAAAAAAAGAACCGATACTGGCCGGCAAGTTCGGCCAAAGCACAAAACACCTACTGCAGGCCATCAGAGACGAGGTCCATCGGTTCGCGATTAGTTATCACATAAAACTGCGTAAAAAACACCTCTTGACAGGGTAAAAATCAAAGTATAAGTTTAAATAAACTAGTACCTTAATAAAGAATTTTCCCATCCAATAATCCCCTATGCCAATAAGCATAGGGGGGCTGGCTGTTGCGCGGGGTGTTCCCCACTTTCGTACGACAGAGCGCGGGTTGATAAGGCGTTGGATACTAAGTGTCCGATGCCCCCTCCCTTTATTGATCCGAGCGCCAGCCCCCTTTGATTTTTATCTTTTCCTTTTTGATAACAGAAAGAAGGCCGCATGAAAATTTGATAAATATTTCCACCACCCCATACTGCGTTCTTCTTGTTTCCGCCGGGATCAGGAATTACAAGAAGAATAAAAAAGGAGGTGAATTGTCTTACTGTTTACAAACGGGCGGTCCCACAAAGATCAGAGAAGTTGATCCTCATCGCCTAGCGCGATGGGGATTAAGGGAAGCTGACAAGTACAAAGGGGAGAAAAACTTGTCATGAAAGCAAGAAAAGGGCTGAAACAGGTCGTGGAAGCGATCGTGACGGTAAAGAGCGAGGCCACTGTGGTGGCCAAAATCGTCAATGGTCGTTCCTGGGATGTTCTCGCAACAACAAACGGGATGAGGTACACTCTTGAGGACGAATGGAGACTGGATAGGTGGCAAAAACTGCCGCAAATCCCGGGAGTAGCCCCGTCGGTATTCGGATTGGTGGAGAAGCTCACTTACGCCAACCATGTCGAGCCGTTTGAGTTTCACGGCTCGCTCAATCCGAATTCCGACAAGCCCGACACGGAGGACATTGTTTTCCACGATCTTGTTTCGCTCCGGCGTTCCAGGTTCAATATGATTGACACTGGAACGCGCAAGGTGATCGTCAACCCGCCCAAAGAACCGGCAACCATTTCCTAAGGCGGGGTTTTAGGGGAAAATTTTCAAACCGCGCATCCGAGCAAAGTATGCGCGCGCGGACTGTCCCGCCAGAAAAAAATTCTGGCGGGTTTTTAATGTTTGTCGCATTTATATCTTTATATCATTATTATTAGCACGAATATGCGATCGCATTTTCATGCTTTGTTCTTTCTATTTTTTCTAGATTCTAGATTTTGTACTCCGACTCCGCGAGACCCGATCTCCAAAATGATCTTGAGATTCGTAACTGAAAGCACAATTCGTAAATTCGGTTGCCGCTTTCGGAATTATGGCTCGTGAGTTATGCCCGATTGATCCATCAAAGCGCCCGGTCCCACAAATAATTCATTGGGATTAACGCCGTAGCGCAGTTTGATGTTGGTCAGCGTAGAAGTAGCAGTGGTGTTAGTAAAGTTAATCGCACCCGCCGGCCAGTCACTCGCGGCCGGCGCCGTAGCCGCCCCATCCCCATTAGTATCGCCCCCAGCATCAACAGCATCATCCTTGTATGATGTGATAATGCCGGGATTGGCTAGCGTGGCAATCCAATTCAACACGCCATCTATTCTTAATGCCTCGTTGGCTGAACTCTGGGGTTTTAAGATAACGCCGGGATTGATGGTTAAGATGGCGTTGGAGGCAATGGTCGGCCGAGCGGTGGGAGTGGATTCCAGAATGTAGGGAATGGTGCTGCCCCAGGTGGTGTCGGCGGTAAAGTTGCTGTCGGAAGTTATCAATATGCCGTTGATAGTATTTGATGAAACAGTATTTGAAAGAATGTTAGGTGACGCGGATGTGATTTTAATGGGAGCGTTGCCGTTGTTCTGGAAGGTGGAGTTCTGGATGGTCATACTGGTAAAGCCGGCGCCAGAGAGCATAAAGACGCT
>CAYIPG010000006.1:0-30735 GCA_964365305.1 uncultured Candidatus Saccharibacteria bacterium | reverse complement strand
CGAATTCAAAAACAAATGAGCCGAAGTTTTGGCAAATCCTTTCCCCAAAAAATAGTTTTGCCAAAACTTCGTCCACCGAATTGGCACTAGAATTCCGTGACGGAATTCGTCGTGGAGCGTACGGATTAGTTTGGCTTCACCACACGCTCCGCGCGTGCCACATCATTTGTTTTGAAAATAGGTTCTAACTTGGTGCGGCGGGCAGGATTCGAACCTGCGTAGGCGCAAGGCCGCCTGATTTACAGTCAGGTGTAATTGACCACTCTACCACCGCCGCAATTTTTATTTTTCCTTATCTAATATCTAACCACAAAAAGTCAGGTGTAATTGACCCGGGGCGATATAACCATATCTGATTATTAAATTAATATAATCGCCCGTTAAAAGCAAAGACATTTGCTTTTAACCCACTCTACCACCGCCGCATACCTGAGCCAGCGGCCAGGATTGAACTGGCGACCTACTCCTTACCATGGAGTTGCTCTACCACTGAGCTACGCTGGCATATCAAGGCGGGCGGGCCATGGAGTTGCTCTCCCCAGGCGATTTTTATAAAGATAACATATGTAATCGCCCGCCAAAAGCAAAAACATTTGCTTTTGGCCCAACTGAGCTACATCGGCGCCATAATCAGACCTTAGTCCTGGTAACCTTAATCTTTCTAATTTTGGCTAATCTGCCTGAGGATATAGGCCTATTGGAGAATGCCGGCGAAGCTGAAATAGCTTCTTCAGTATTATGCGAAGTTTGGCGCGATAATTCAACCTTAAGCGCCGGTCCTTCTTTTCTAAGAGTGCCGCCCATTTCCAAAAGCTTAGCCATAATCATTTTATCTTTGGAACCCAGTTTTAGGGCTGTCTTAAAGGCCTCCCGGGATTGCATCGGCCGACTGTTTTCCAGATAAAGCCAACCGAGTTTTTTATAAATAGAAACATCTTTGGGATTATAAGTTAGTTGATTGATGTAGCGTTGTTCCAACGCCTCAAAATTATTTTGTTCCAGGACGGGCGACTGAACCGAAACAACAACCGGATCAGCTTGAACTGAAATATCCCTCGCCTGTTTAGCCGACGCTTGAGACACCTCCGACGACAAAATTGACTCTTCAACCGGCTGTTCTGTCTGCATACTTTGCTTATGAGACCTGATGGACTGAAGCAACTTGCCGAAAAAATTATCTGTTTTTAAGGTTCCGATTTTAAGGCGATAAACAAGTTTGGTGGAAACATTCAGGACAATTTTTTTTGATTTTTCCGAAGCTATCGCCAAGGCCTTTTGATAAAAGGTCGGACCAAAGTCCTCGCTGGCCACGGTTTTGTTCCACCCCTCAATATCTTTGGGAATGCGCCGGTGGATAATAACTCCAGCGATAACAACACTAGCGATAGTAATTAGAGACGGAATTAAAATAAACATTATCGCGATGCAAATTAACGAATAACATACGAATTATACTAATAAATTACGAATTCGTTTTATATTATTCGTATCATTCGCATAAATTTGTATATTGGCATCGTGTTAGATTTGAAACCTAACAAACTGCCCTATCTTTATATTCTCGCCCAACAAAGCAATTTTAGAACCGATATATTTTTCAATCGTTTCTGATTCGTTCTTTATAAACGGCGAGGCCAACAGTTCTTCCAGACCCACAGGATTAACCACCACCACCTGCATGGCCAAATCATGCGCTAACTCTTTAAATATAGGATTTCTGGCGACAAAGTCGGTTTCACATCTAAGTTCAATCAAAGAACCCGCGCGGCCGTCGCCGTGGATATAGGCCTCCACCAAGCCGGCCGAGGTAACTCTTTCAGATTTTTTTCCGGCCTTGGCAAAACCCTGCTCTTTTAAAAACCCTTGGGCCTTTTTAATATCTCCACCGGCTTTTTCCAGCGCTATTTTGCATTCCATTATGGAAGCGCCGGTTATTTCACGGAGTCCTTTTACAGCTGCGCTAGATATTTCTGGCATTTATTTTTTAAAAGGAAGAAGTTCCTTTTTGATAGAACCAATTATTATTTCTAAAGACGCGACGGCATCGTTATTAGCCGGGATGGCATAATCAACCAGTTCCGGATTGGAACTGGTGTCCGCTAGCGCCACAACTTTTATACCACACTTTTTGGCCTCCAACATAGCGTCTTTTTCCACACCTAGATCGGTTATAAACAAGACCTGGGGCAGTTTCTGTAAATCCTTAATGCCGCCCATTTCTTTATGCATCTTTTTTAACTTTCTTTCAAAGTTTAGCTGTTCTTTTTTGGTGTATTGAGAAAGTTCTCCCGCCGCAAATTTATGATCCAAGTCGTTAAAATATTTGATTCGCTCTTTTATTATTTTGTAGTTGGTAAAAAGCCCGCCAATCCATCGGCCCACCACAAAAGGCATACCTAGTTCTTGGGCGGTTGATTCTATTAGCTTATGAGATTGAACTCGGGCGCCCACCCATAAAATAACTCCATCGCTCTTTACAGTTTCTTTTAAAAATTCTATGGCCTGATTTAATTTCTCTAAGGTTTTAGTTATATCTACAATATGAAGACCGTTGCGCACGCCAAAAACAAATGGAGCCATCTTAGGGTTCCATTTTGATTTTTTGTGCCCCACATGGACACCCGCCTGCAATAAGTCCTCTAGGGTAAGCATATAAAGCAAGATTAGCAAAAGACCGACCCGTTGTCAAAACAAATTAAAACTGCTACTCTAGCAAGGTTATGAAAAAGGATATCCACCCGATTTATTATCCCAAAGCAAAAGTCCGCTGCGCTTGCGGCCAAACCTTTGTTATCGGCTCAACTAAAGAAAATATTGAGACCGAAATTTGCAGCGCCTGCCATCCCTTCTATACCGGCAAAGAAAAACTGGTGGATACGGCCGGACGAGTGGAAAGGTTCAAAAAACGGCTCTCTAAAAAAACGGCGGCTACCTCAAAAATCACTAAGAAACCAAGAAAGACCAACAAGAAATAGCGCGATACCAATATACGAATTCGCGCGAATGACACGAATAATTATACGAATATTTGTGTATTCATTAGTATAATTCGCATGTCATTCGTTGATTAGCATCGCATTTATGAACTCTTCTGTAATAATAGAAATCCGTCCCGGCGCCGGCGGCGACGAATCCGGCTTGTTTGCGGCCGATCTTTTTAAGATGTACCGCAACTACTCCCTTAAAAAAGGGTTTGGCTGCACCGTGCTTGATTCCAATCCCAGTTCTGTGGGCGGATTCAAACAGATTGTTTTTGAAATATCGGGTAATGGCGCGATTGATATTTTTAAATATGAAGCCGGAGTCCATCGGGTTCAGCGCGTGCCTAAAACCGAAAAAAGCGGGCGGGTGCACACTTCCACCGTTTCGGTAGCCGTTTTACCCAAAGCCACCGAAAAAGATGTTCAAATAAATCCGGCTGATCTACGCTTGGAGTTTTTCCGCTCTTCCGGCCCCGGCGGCCAAAATGTGAACAAGCGCGAAACCGCCGTGCGGATAATTCATTTGCCGACGGGCACCGTGGTAACCGCCCAAACCGAACGGGGACAGGATGCCAACAAACAATTTGCCATGTCTATTTTGCGCAGCAAAATTTTAGAAAATGTTAGAAACAAGGAACACCATCAAATGCAAAGTGAACGGAAAAACCAAATCGGCACGGGCGACCGCTCCGAAAAAATCCGCACTTATAATTTTCCACAAGATCGTATTACCGATCACCGTATTAAAAAAAGCTGGGGCAGAATAGAAAAAATTATAGACGGTGATATGGATCCGATTATAAAGGCCTTCCAAAAAGAAGAAATAGTTCCATCTGTTCAATAAACCCCTTAAAATATAGCGAATGCTCCTGCCCCGACATTGTGTCGGGGCAGATTTTTTTAATTACAAAATAAAATCCTCGGATCCCACACCACTTTTTTAGAGAGGGTCGTCCAAGGGTTATTTTATTTATATATTCATAATTCTATATTACTATTTTTAAACGATCGGTTAAGAATAGTAATATAGAATTCTTGCCGTCCAAAACTATTGCTACGAGGAATAAAAAAGCCAACTACCGTTTCAACAACTCAAAAAACACCGAACTGGGGATGTTGACGCGGCCGGAGGCCTTCATTCGCTTTTTGCCGCGTTTTTGTTTTTCGCGCAATTTCATTTTGCGGGTGATGTCGCCGCCATATAAATAACCCGCCACATCTTTTTTAAGCGCCGAAATATCCTCGCGAGCGATAATTTTGCCGCCAATGGCGGCCTGCAACGAAACCTTAAACAATTCCCGCGACAACAAATTTTTTAATTTTGAGACCAGGCGTTGGCCTTCTTCAAATGACTGCTCGCGCGGCACCAGCCGGCTTAAAGCCGTAACCAACTCCCCCGCCACCAAAATATCCAACCGCGCCAAATCTCCTTTTCTTAGTTCCAAAAATTCGTAACTCAACGAAGCAAAACCCGAAGACACGCTCTTTAATTTATCATGAAAATCAACAATAATTTCGGCTAGTGGAATTTCATATTTAATCTGAACCCGTTCAGCCGAAAGATATTCGGTGTCTTGGTGGATGCCGCGACGCGATGAAACCAATTCCAAAACACCGCCCAAATATCTGGTGGGGGTAAGGATATTTAGCGCCACCCAGGGCTCGCGGATTTCGGTGTATCGGTCGGAGGTAGGCACATCCGCCGCCGAAAAAATTGTTTTATTCTCGCCGCTTCTTAAAACAAGTTCATAAACAACCGAAGGCGTAGTGGCTATAAGCGAGGCCAAATTATATTCCCGTTTGAGCCGTTCCAAAACAATTTCCATATGGAGCGAACCCAAAAAACCGCAGCGATAACCTCGCCCCAAAACCTCCTGCGAATCCGGTTCAAACGACAAGGCCGCGTCGGAAAGTTTTAATTTATTTAACGCCTCCCGCAAAACATTAAAATCGGCGCCCTCTTTAGGAAAAATACTGGCAAACACCACCGGCCGCGGCTCCTGATATCCTGGCAAAGCTAATTCCTTAAGATTTGAGATTTGAGATTCAAAATTTGAAATTATTGTATCGCCGACTCTAACCAAAGTCGGATCTTTAAGGCCCGTGGCGATATAACCGATTTCGCCTTCGTTTAATTCTTTTTGAGAAACTAACTGCGGTTTAAAATAGCCCACCTCCATAACTTCGGCGTCTTTCTTTTGGGCGATAAATTTTATTTTGTCGCCTGTCTTAAAACTGCCGTCAAAAACCCTAACAAAAGCCATTACACCCTTGTAGTCGTCGTAAGTGGAATCAAAAATCAACGCTCGGCCATAATCCCCTAAGCCTGGCTTGGGGGGTGGAATTTTTTCCACAATCTTTTCCAAAAGATAATCCACATTCGTACCCTCTTTGGCCGAAATTTTAAGAATCTCAACATCTCCCAAAATTTTTCTTAATTCCGGTTCAATTTCTTCCGGCCGGGAATTAGGCAAATCAATTTTATTTATAGCCGGAATAATTACCAAATTTAATTTTTGAGCTTGATACAAATGCGCCAAGGTCTGGGCTTGAATGCCTTTGGTGCCGTCCACCAACAGCACCACACCCTCCACCGCGGCTAATGACCGTGAAACCTCATACGAAAAATCCACATGCCCCGGCGTGTCTATAAGATTGAGAATATACGCGGATTCACGCGACGGTTCGTAGAGCATGCGGACGGGTTGCATTTTGATAGTAATGCCCCGTTCCCGTTCCAAGTCCATCATATCCAAATACTGGTTCTGCATATTCCGCGCTTCTACCGTTTTGGTAATCTCCAGCATTCTATCGGCCAAAGTGCTCTTGCCGTGATCAATATGGGCAATGATAGAAAAATTTCTAATTTGATTTGTGTCCATAATTGAGGCCAGCGAATTTAGTCGTCTAAAACATCCGGCAAAGATAATCTGCCAAAACCGCATTTGGCCACAAGTTCTTTGGCTTCTTGAATGTTAAACAAAAAAGTGATTAAAAGATAAACCAGCGCGCCGGCTAAACCGGCCAGGCCGCCTTGAATTATTAAATGCAAAACCTTATGAGTGTCTAAAAATCTATCCAAAAAATAAAGCAAATAGTGGCTGGTAAAACCGGCGGCCACGGCGCCGAAAATAAAAACAAAAATTGGACTGATCAAAACAGCGATGTTAGCCGACTTAATTCTCCTTGAAAGAATATATGAAAGAATTAGCGCGTCAAACACGGCGGTGACGCTCATGCCCAAAGCCAGCGCGGAGACATCCAAAGTGGGAGAAAAAACTACAGCCACCAGCAGCCCCGCCAAAATTCCCATCAGTAAAATCCAAAAAGGCGTCCGGGCGTCTTCCAAAGCAAAAAAGGCACGCATAATTATCGCCAAAATTCCTTGAAACACCAAGCCCACCAAAAATAAGCCCAATGTTTCAATAGTCAGCACAGTGTCCACCCAATCAAACTTGCCGTAGCCCAAAGTCAAACGGACTATCTGCGCTCTTAAAACAAAAAATAGAATTGTGGCGGGAATCATCAAAAACAAAAGCTGGCGGATGGTCTTGGTGACTGTATCGCCTAATTCCTGAATGCGGTCGCGTGAAACCTCTTCGGAAAACAGCGGGAACACGGCTACGCCCAAAGGAATCGCGATCACTCCCAAAATCAAACCGTTAAGATCGTTGGCAAAATTAAAAATAGCCACTCGGCCCGAACCCAAAAAAGTTGCCAGAGCCGCCATAATCACCAAGTTTAACTGAATCAAGATCAAGCTGGCCGATCGGGGCACAATTATTTTAAGTATTCTTTTTAACGAATTTTCTTTCAAAGAAAAAAAAGGTCTGTATGAGAAACCGCTGGCTTTGGCGGCCGGATACTGAATCAGCATGTGCAATAATGCCCCCGCCACCACTCCCCAAGCCAGACCAACCGGGCCAAGACGAGGCACCAGAAACAAAATTCCCAAAATTATGCCGATATTGTAAAAAATCGGCGCTAGAGCGTAACTCAAAAAACGGTGACTGGACTGCAGGATTCCGGAAAATACCATGGACACGCCTAAAAATATCGGCTGTAAAAACATTATTCGACTTAAGGTTACGGCCAGAACCATTTTTTCCGAATCAAAGCCGGGAGCGATAAGTTTAAGCACCCACGGCGCCGCCGCAAAAAATACGATTCCAAAAACAATGAATGCGGCGAGAGCGATATTCAAAATATCATTAACCAACCGCCATGCTTTTTCTTTGTTTTCACTTTTTAATTTTATAAACACCGGCACGAATCCGGCCGAGAAAGCTCCAAAAAATAAAAGATTAAAAACAAAATCGGGCAGGCGAAACGCCAAAAAATAAGCGTCCAGAATATCACCGGCGCCGTAAAAATAGGCCAACAGGGCGTTGCGGCCAAAACCTAAAACGCGGCTCAATAAACCGGCTAAAGCCAGTATCCCCGCCGCCGCGATAACGCTCTTGGTTTTATGATTAAATAGTCCGTTTAAGGTCATAGCACGCTAGCTGTAAAATAACATAAAATCCAATTAAGACCAATAAAAAAGCTGCCCTGATCTTAGATCAGGGCGGAATTGTAATTTTAATGATCTAAGATTCAGACTTGCGGAGGCGGAACATGAACTCGTATCGCGAGGGCCATAGCATATTAGCCCTTGCTGGGGCGCTGGTCATCCCCAAAAATACGCCATCGCCTTCCAGCTCAATTACACTTACGACACTGAAGCCAGCTATAGGTTTCATAGCAACATATACTCTTTGTAGTGCTTGATTTTGATGCTTTAAAAGATAATGTGGTCCTGTATCGACCGGACACAGGACCAGTCCGAGAGTTTGGGCTCGCTCATAAATTTGGTCGGTTGTAATTCTTGTCTTTAAACCAAGACTTGCGATAGTTAAACGGACAAGTGTGATTTCTTCTGGATTTTTGCCGGGAATAAATTTGCGCCTATCGAGAATATTTTCTGCATCGGGAAAAATGGCAATGTCGGCATGTTTTAATTCGTCTTTTAATTGCTTAACTGTTTTGCCTCCTACTTCTATATTTTCTCTGCGAATTTTATTTTCTGGAAATGAAGTATAAACATGTTCAATGTCATATTGTTGAATGAGATCAAATATGCCTGGCTCGAGCTGACCGACATAGGCCTTGGTGTTTTCGTTTATTTGACTCGGCACATGAGCGATCTGTTCTTTCGTGCATTCAAAAATGACGAGCATATCTTCCTCTGTATTTCTTCCTTGTCGGAGTTCGGCGATACGGGGATCTTTTTGATATCCAAATCCCTCAATCGGTGCATTGATTTCATAAATGAAACTGAGATCGTCTTTGGAGAGTTCCAATCCCTTTCTAACTTTATTTTCTACTGCCGTCAGAATCTTCATGTCTTGGGTTTTCTTCTCATACACCGCGCCATCCGAAAATTCTTTGAGTTTTTCCTGTACCACCCCGCCGATGTGTGGATCTAAGTTTTGTTCGGTAGCTATGCCGCGAACTTCGGCAATACCATTTTCTTGCATGCGAATGGCCACTCTCGGAATAGTTGGTTGCCCTTGTTGATCAAGCGAATAATAGACATAGAAATCTCCACCCTCAAGTTGCGCTTCAGCCGTTGATTCTCCGGCCGTGCACCAACCGGTGCCGTGGCCTTGTAAGGATACAACCAAAGGCATATGGTCAGATCCTTGGTCATATTTTATCCATTCACCTTTTGTGATAGTAAGCTGGTCTTGGGATTCAGGGGTTACTTTTTCAATGGCCCAGGCATACAGTTTGGAAAAATTTTCACCTTGAAGGATCTTTTCAAATTTTTCTTTATCTTCGTTTTCAAGGGCAGTGAGATTAAATTTTTCTCCTTGATGTTTCTTTTCAACCGCATCCAGCACATAAGCCAAAGCCTCGCGGTTAAGATCGGGAAAGGGTTTAGTTGTGCCTTTGGAGCGTTTAGTAAACTCTTTTCTTTCTTTGCTGTATTCGCCCATACCCAGAATGCTTCTAGTGGCGTAATACTTAAGCCAGTCGGGATAGGTGGCATCCGGCGAGGCCAAATAATCAATCCATTTATCCAGCGAGCTTTCTTGATCGGCGACGATTACTTCGGACAGTTGTCCCCGCATTTCATCAGTAATTTCAATATCGCCATGACCCTGTTCGCGGGCAATTCGGCGTTGGTTTTCAAAATATCCCTCTGGAATTTCTTCCGGTTTGATGACAAATTTATTATGAAGAATGTGTTTTAAGGCCTCAATGCCGCGTTCCCGTTTATCAGGGTCTTTGCGATCTAGGATTTCATTGAAGCGGTCTAGATAGTTTTGGATGCGATCAGCCGGATTTTGAGGCACTTGTTCACCAGCGCGCGCTTCGGCGCGCTGGGCCGCCGATTCCACTTCCTCGCTTTTATGCAGGTTATATTTTTCTTTGAGAAATTCGGGGTTTTCCATGTGCTTATTTTATCATAAATCTAATTTAATAAACCCGTTTAAGGTCATTTTAGTAGGTCTTGGAAGTACGACGCTCTATCTCAATAACATAAACAATTCTCTTGCCCAAATAAATCTCATACATAATTCTATAAGAACCGACTCGCCTTCGCCAGACATTTGTCTGACCTTTCATTTTTTCAATATCTCCCATATAAGGACCCGCTATTTTTATTTTTTCTAAAACAGCAGCGATGCGGTCGGCATCGCTTTTGGGAATACATTTAAGATATTTTCTGGCAGAATCATCAACTCCGATTTGCCAGTTCATATTTTAGTTGCTCCAATGTTACATACTTGCCCTGACTAAAATTTTTGCGCGCTCTAACCAACGCTCTTTTTTGGGCGGGAGTCGGATTAAACTCTTTTACTTCTTTCAATCCCAAAAGCGCCTCATATTCCACCCGAGGAATGGTTATAAAATCGGATACTTTGACCGTTTTTCTAGTTATTATTTTTGTAGACATTATCTTTGAATGTTATCGTAAAAACAACTATTCGTCAAGGAATTCTAAGGGGTGAACTTCAAAACGGCCTTAAGTTGCAAGTCCTGGGACAGATTGCCCTGATATTCACCCGAGTTGCCGCTGATAAAACCGCCGGGTTCTAAAGATAAAATATCCACATTTTCTTGAGGAGCGACGATTAGGCGGAATGGCATGTCCGAAACCTGATGCGGCCGCCAAATATAAATATTATAATTTCCGCGAGAATTAGTGGACAAATTAAAAGGCAGAACATATTCCATGCTCACTTTTTTTCTTTCATCGGGTTCAAAGTTCAACCAGCCGCCCAGAACAGTCAAACCGGTTTCTTCAAAAATATCAACGCTGGCGTTGTTTTCCAGCGGCGCTATTTTAGACAAACGGGTGTCGGCGCTGAAACCTTGGCCAGCGTAATCAAACTTAGGAATTTTTTTTCTTTCTGAAAATCCTATAATTTTGGATATTTGACTGCCGCGCGGCAGATAAATTTTATAATAATTCTCCGAGGCATTATCGGTTGTCTGGCGTAAAGATAAATTAATCCTAACTTTAACCGAACCGTTTTCAAAAATTTCGCTTCTATGTTCAGCCATTTCGGTAACCAAACCCTCCTTGTCGCCCGCCCAAGCCAAGCCCAAAACATCTTCTTTAGAATTGTTTCGAGTTTGAACCGCCCAGACGGAACTTGAAACAAATTTTTTCAGAAAATCATTTTCAAAATAAAATTGGATTTTGTGCGCTTGTATAAGATCATTTATTGAATTAGCCATTTTTATTATTCTAGAATCCGGTTTGCGCGCAAGCGCTTGAAGCAAGCCCGCCAACCAATCCGGCGTCTCAGCGTTAAAAAGCAGGCCTTCTTTCAAACTTAAAGAATTTAATCCGTCTTGGCTTACAAAAATAACTCCATTGGGACGAAGTTTGGCGGTGTCGCCAAAAAAATTAAGCAGTGTTTTGGCTGATTCGTTAAAATCCAAAAACCAGCCTGATTCCCCGGGCAACCAGGCGGTTGAAAAAACCTGAAGCGGTATTGGCGGCACAACTTTCAAAGCCGTTGCGGCATCTAGAGCGTTTATCTTGCCCGAATTTATAATTTCCAAACCATCTGTGGTTGTTTTAACCAAAACATAACTAACTGGTTTTCCGCCAATGGGCCGGGGCAGTTTTGCTTCCCCCAAAACAATTAAGTAACTTTGGCCCGGACGAAACAATTCCTGCCAAAAACTTAATATAGAAATATCATCGTCCAGTTCGGCAGCTAGTTTTTTAAAAACACCGGAATTTTCTAAGGCCGGGCTAGCCAACATGGCGGTTTTTAGCTGGGACAAAGAATCTAAACCATTAAATAATTCACTTTCATTCCAGACCGCTTTTTTTTTAAAAACATCTCCCCAGGCAAAAGAAATATTATTGGCTATGAATTTATCTAGAGCGTCCGTCGGCGCTCCCGCGGAAATCATTTTATTTTTAAGTTCTATCAAAAAAGGAAAAGCGCTGCTAACATCGCCATTGATTAAAGTAAAACTGGCGGCGCTAAGTAATTTAGAATTTATAGCTGCCACAGAATTTTTTACAAAATTGGAACTGCCAGAAAACAAAAGCCAGCCGAAAGTTAAAGGAATGAGTAAAACCGCTAAACCAGCCAACCAAGTTTTATTGCCATTGGAATTTTTATTTTTTTCAATAATTTTTTCTCCGGGCCGGTAGGCGGGAGTGTAGGCCAAACCCACTCCAAACCAGTCATCATTGGCTCGGGTTTGATCAATCTCAACAACAGAAGAATCCAATCCATATTCCGCCCCATCTTCTTGAATTATTGAACTGATTTTAGGCGTTGAAATTTTACTGTCGTAACGGCGCGTCAAATTAATTCTGGCCAGATCTTTGGTAAGTTTTTGATCTTGATTCTCTATGTCTTCCAGTTCAGATAAAACAGCATAGTGTTCTTTGATAAGATGATTCCTCTGTTCGGCTAAAGAAATACGACGGTTGTTGAATTGCTCTATCGGCGGCTGACTCGTAAAAAAATCACCGGCGGGTTCCAATTCAAAAGGCCCGCCGCCAAAAATAGCCGCGGTTAAAGGATCGGCTGGTTCTTCGGACAAATCCTCCGAAAAATCATCGGCAAATTCTGCCTCGGCGGCGCTTACCAAAACCGTATTCAAGTCCGAACGAGAATTCTCCAGATTAAATTGGGGAAAATAATCCGTCAAATTGTCTTCAATCACATCGGCTGGTTCTGAAATTCTTGGCCTGGCTTTTTTGCTTCCGCCCGACACTCGGCGAGGAGGAATTTTTTTAGGATCAATATAAAAAAAATCTTGAGCCATGAGAATTAGTATTACCTTAAGAATAACAATCATTTAACAAAAAACAAATCCCCAACTGCCTAGAAGCTGGGGATTTGTTAGCCGCGTTTAACGCGGGTCAAGAAAGCCGTAAGCCGAATTCTGTGTCCCGACTCCAAGTCGGGACGATAATCATTTATCTGGGATCTTGATTGCTCAAGACCTCTAGCGGCACTCTCTCCGACACCAAGTCGGAGAGCGCGGCCTTGCACCGAGTAGGGTTTACAATCAACCACTATCACTAATGATTGAACTCCGGTTATCCGGAAACTTTTCACCTTTGGCTGACACAACTTATAACTAGTAACTCTTAAAAATTAAGAATTAGAAGTTAGTCATTTAATGTTGCGAAAGCTAGTATTGTCTCTGTTGCGTACGCTCACGAAATCAGCTGAGATCCATGAACATACCCCGCCTGGGGCGGGACTTTCCCTGGGCTTGACCCCTCGATAAACTTGGGGCTGCTCCCGGTCGCGGTTAGCGACTACTCTATTCCCTGCTTCGCTCCGCTGATGCGGAGTTCCAAAGGACAAGGCCAAAATTGGCGCCTGCCCTCCGTAGCTTTAGCGAAGAAGGGGTGTTCGGACTTTCCTCAACTCATTTTTCAATGAGCCGCGATTATCTCACTTTCTTGACTATTAAATTATAGCTGTGGATAACTCAAAAGTCAAGCATGAAATTAGGTCGTTTCCTGGTATGTAAGAATGTGTGTAAAAATAAATAACCTATTCTTCTCTTTCCTCTCTTTTTTATTTATTTAACTTATTTAATTTCAATATTACTATATATCATACGATCGTCAAAATATAGTAATATTGAAAAAATAAAATCCAAAATCAAAATATCTCCAGAGTACCCTTTTTGTCTATACTTAAAATATGTATTTTACCATTCAATTTCCAATCATTCCACAATTGTAAAAATTCTTTAGGCAAAGGACAATAACCTATCCATACGCTTTTTTGGAGTTGTTGATAGCTATAAGCAACCAACTTATGTCTCACTTTATTCCTTTTCCACCTATCTGATTCTGGAATATCGTATATAACCAAACGAGGTATACCATCGGGTTTAACTGGTTCAGTTATAAAGCTTTTTAATTTCTCCTGGCCTTTTAGAGTCAATAACCAAACAGATCTGCGTCGACCGCCGCTTTTACTAACTAGGCCTTGTTTATTTAAGCGCGAGAGAACAGCCGAAAAATTTAATCTGCTAAAATTATAGCTTCCGGGCAAACCTAAAATTTTTCTCCAAATCCTGCCCTCAATTCTATTTTGAGGAAAAAGGCCATCTAAAGCTATTTCCCCGGCTTCAGATATCTTTTCCAAAACAAACCTAGAAAATGTCCTTCCATTACCTGTACCTGAATTCATAATATTATCTATAATACTACTATTGGACGATCGTTTCAAGATAGTAATATAGAAAAAGATAAAAATAAGGTAAGAGAGTGAGTTTGAAATAAAAAACATGTTAGACATCCAGTGTCTAACATGTTTGGTGGTTGGATTTGGCCCAACTCGGCGGCGAAGAACTAACGGCGGGCAACAGCGGTTGTATCTGGATTGTAAGCGACAATCGCGCCCAACCAGTAGGAACTGACCGCGATACTTGTAATCCGTTTGAACCGGTCAGGGTGATTGTTGCGCCATGATTGGAGATTCCCGAAGGTTGACACCTGATCGTGCCCGCCTACATATACCAGGCCCTTGCCATCATCCATGTACTTTTCCACATTCATCGTCGCCACAACCTGAATCTTCGAAACCCCAAAAACAAGAATCACCATCACAATCACACCAACGCCTACAATAACCATCACTCTTCTAGATCTAGGACTAGGAAGAAACATAGCAACCTCCTTTTTTATAGATTGATATAAAGAACAACTACCCTAAACACTATAACAACCTATCATTGGAGCTGTCCAGCGCTTGATTAACCAATTCATCGGCCCGTTTATTTTGCTCGCGGGGAATGGATTTAAAAGAAACTTTTCCAAAATCCATTTTCAGATTCCAGACCTTCATAAAAAGCAACTGCATCCGTTCTTCAAAAACCTTGAATTTGCCGCTGAGTTGACTGACCACTAATTCGCTATCTACCCGAAATTCAACAACCAAATTTTTGGTTTTGTCTTTGCCGAATAATTGTTTTAATTTTTTTAAGCCAGCAACAACCGCTTCGTATTCGGCTTCGTTGTTGGTGGAAATATCTTCCAGTTTTTGACCGTACTCTTTTATTTTTGAACCTTTCTCGTTGCAAATTACAATCCCAACAGCCGACGGGCCGGGATTGCCGCGCGAGCCGCCATCGCTATACACAATAATTTTTTCCATAAGTGCGATGCTAATCTACGAATTCATGCGAATTATACTAATATACTTGCGAATTTGTAATTTAATTCGTTTCATTCGTATCCATTTGTACCTGCCCCGTAGTGTCGGCGGAGCCGTCTACTACTGGGATATTGGCATCATGTTTAACAAAATCTACCAGCATAAGCTGAATTTCCTTATTGCCGTTCCATTCATTAACATCCGCTTCGTACACAATATCTAGAGTGTCGCCTATTTTTATATTCTGGGCAAATCCGTTATGACGGAATAATAATAATGGTAATTGCCTGTCGGACTTATCTAACCCATTATCCAATGACACAAAAATCTTTAAGTGCTCGCTATTTTGACCCATCAAAATAATATTTCGGACTAAAACATTCCTGGAAACAAACTTTGGCCGAGAGTTAGCCATACCCCAGGGCTTAAACTTATCCAGCCAATCAATCAAATTCCAGCTTATATCGCCTAGATTAACTTCGGCGTCAATCACTAATTTTTTTAATAATAATTCGGGCGTTAAAATATTTTGGGCGTAATCATTTAAGCCGGATTTTATTTTAGCGACATTGATAATTTCAAAACTGCAACCCCCGGCGGCCGTATGGCCGCCGTACTGGACTAAATATCCACTGACCGACTTTAAGGCGTCTATCAAATTAAAACCCTCTATACTACGCAGTGATCCTTTGGCCTTAGTATTATCAACCTGTTGATATAGCATCACCGGCCGGTGATATTTCTCGCTAATTTTGGAAGCCACCAAGCCCAAAAGATTAACCGACCAATCCGCTGAGCCCTCCATAATAAAACTCGGCAGTTCTTGATAGGCCTCTATCCTGGCCTTAACTTCTTTTAGAACTTTTTCTACAATCTGTTGGCGCTTACGATTATTAGCGTTTAAGGAAACAACCAATTCGTCTATTTTTGTCTCATCGGCGCTAGTTAAAAGTTCATAAGCCAAATTGGCGTGAGCCATGCGGCTGGCTGCGTTAAGCCGAGGGCCCAGCGTAAAACCCAAAGTAAAACTATCTAAGTTAGTTGATAATGTCTCTAAATCATATCGGGCTTTAACGCCAGCCGACTCCATCAATTTTTTCAAACCAAGTCGTTGGGTTTTAGCTAAAACAAACAAGCCGCATTTAACCAAGACCCTATTTTCATCCAGCAAAGGCACCATATCAGCCACAGTGGCTAGAGCCACTAAATCCAATAGCCATTTCTCCTGCCCCATTTTTCCCTTTTCACCCATTTGTTCCGCCCCTTTTGACCCATTTATCCACCTTAATCCGCAGTAAAACTTAAATGCCAAGCCCGCGCCGCACAAACCCTTAAATGGATAATTATCACCTTCTTGATATGGGTTGATAAAAGCCGCTGCCACTGGCCGTCCCGCTACGGTTTGATGATGATCCACCACAATCATGTCCACGCCTTTTTCTTTGGCCCAAGCAATCTCGTTGATGTTGGTGGTGCCGCAGTCCAAAGTTATTATCAAATTGGCGCCAGCCAAGATGATTGACTCTAAAGCCGCTTGATTAACCCCATGGCCTTCTTTCTGCCGATCAGGCATATAAACCTCAAACGGATAATCTATATTTTTAAAATACTCGCCCAAAACCGTAGCCGAACAAACCCCATCCACATCATAATCGGAATAGATAACTATTTTTTCTTTTTGATCTATGGCGCGCTTAACGCGCTCGCAGGCCAAACGCATATCCTTAAGCAAAAATGGCTTACGCAAACCGGTGTCATATTTAGGATTGAAAAACTGATTTATTTTTTCGGGCGTATCCAAACCACGCTCATACAGCAACTGACTGACTATAACCGGGTATTCGGGAAACTTGACCAAAAAATCCACAGGCGCTTTTCCCGCCAAAATCCACTTGTAGTTCATAGTGCGATACTAATATACGAATGCATACGAATTATACTAATGGATTTACGAATTCGTTTTTCTATTCGTATCATTCGCATAAATTTGTATATTGGCATCGTGTTATTCCTCTAGTGCCGAAATCCCGGGTAATATTTCTCCGGCTAAAAATTCCAGCATCGCCCCGCCGCCGGTGGAAACATAGGTCATTTTATCAAACAAATTTTCCTGCGATAAAAAAGAAACCAAATCCCCCCCGCCGATTATTTTTTCGCCGGATAAATTGGCTATGGTTTGAGCTAAAATAGCCGAACCATTTTTAAACGCAGGAATTTCGGAAAGTCCCACGGCGCCATTCCAAACCACCATTCGTGCGTCTTTTATTATTTTTTTAAAAAGTTTAATAGTGTCGGGACCAATATCCACAATATATTCATCCGGCTCTATTTTACCCACCGGCCTTATTTTAATATCAGAGGGGATGTTTAACGATTTAGAAACCAAAACATCCACCGGCAAATGCAGATGGGTTGAAGTTATTTCTAATTTTTTAGCTTCGTCCAATAAACTTTCTTCTATTACAGAACGACCCACCGTCATTCCCCGCGCGTATAAAATAGTGTTGGCCAAAATTCCTCCCACAATAATTCCTTCCGACTTATCTAAAAATTGGCTCACTAATTTTAATTTGGTCTCGGCTTTGGCGCCGCCCATCACCAGCACCAACGGCCGGCGGGGTTTGTCGCGCACCATAGACAGCATGGTGATTTCTTTTTCTAGCAATAAACCGGCTGACGATGGTAACAACTTCGGCAAACCTACAATAGAAGCATGGGCTCGATGTGAAACGGCAAAAGCATCATTGATATAAATATCGCCTAGACCAGCCAAGTCCTTGGCAAAATTTTCATCGTTCTTTTCTTCACCATCATAAAATCTTAAATTTTCTAGCAAAACCGCTTGGCTATTTTTAAGCGTCTTTATCGTTTTGGGAGTTGAACTCCCAAAAATGTCGTGGCTGAATAAAACCTCCTGGCCCCATAAATCCTTTAATTTTAAATAAACGGGATATAAACTGTAATGCAAATCGGCGCCCTGGGGTCGACCGAGGTGGCTTAAAATAATTATTTTAGCGCCCCGCTGTAACAAATAATCCAATGTCGGCAAAACCGCCCGAATCCTCCATTCGGCGCTAATCGGCACTGCACCTTCCATAATTGGCACATTAAAATCAACCCGCGTTAAAACTTTTTTGCCTTTAAGATCGCCAAGATTCTTGAGTGTCTTCAACATGCTTATATTTTACCATGAGCCAACCAGCATGTGATAGAATTAAACTAATCGCTAAACCCTATCACATGTTTCTTAACTCTATCAAACCAACTATTGTTATTGCCGGCGCCGGCTTCGGCGGCATTAGAGCCGCTTTGGATTTAAATAACGCTTTCAAAAAAAATCCTAATCTGGCTAAAAAATATAATCTCTATCTGATTGATCAGAATGATCACCATCTTTATATTCCGGCCATTTACGAAATAGCCGCCACTATTCATGACGACGCTAAGATTATGAAATTAAAAGAAGCCGTGGCCTTACCGCTGGAAAAAATATTTTTACCATCTGATCCCATAAAATTTCATCAGGCCAAAATAACTAAAATAGATATAGCCAACAACAAAATAATTCTGAACGACCACGCCAGCTTAAAATATGCCCAGTTGATTATGGGTTTAGGTTCGGACACAAATTTCTATAATATTCCCGGTCTTAAAAAAATCGCCTTGACTCTGGGCAATTTAAACTCGGCTATTAAAATAAGATCAACCATAGAAAAAAAATTCTGTGAGAATTTAAAAACCAAGAAAATAATAAAAATAGTTATCGGCGGCGGCGGTGTTACCGGCGTAGAGCTGGCTGGCGAACTGACGGGTTATATTAAAAAACTAAATAAAAAATATCAGACCAAAATCAAACCTTATCTAACCATAATAGAAGGCCAAAAAGATATTCTGCCTGGTTTTGATTTCAAAATGGTTTCTTGGGCTAAAAAACGGTTGGGAAAATTGGGAGTTAATATAGTAACCGGCGATTTAATAGAAGAAATAAGATTTAACAGCGCGCTAACAAAGTCCGGAGGTAGGTTTGATTTTGATATTTTGGTTTGGAGCGGCGGCATAAAACCCAATCCTATTATTGAAACCTTGCCTTTTGAACATGATAAACGAGGCCGCATCGCCGTTCAAGAAAACTTTTGCCCGGTGTTTAGAGGCGGAGACAAAACCTGTTCTAATATTTTTATTATCGGCGACAATTGCTGCCGTCTGCGGCATCAGACCTTGCCTCAAACCGCCCAAATGGCCATAGATCAAGGCGCTCACATTGCCAAAATTATTTGGGTGGGCATAAAAAAGAAACCCTGGCCTAAATACTATCCGATACACAACAACTACATTCTGCCTATCGGCGGCAAATTCGCCTTGGCCGATCTAGGCGCGATAAAAGCCAAGGGATTTTTGGTTTGGGTTCTAAAAGAATTTGTTTTTTTGGATTATTTGATTTCAATCCTGTCTTTCCCCCAAGCCCTCGCCCATTGGTTCAAAGCCGTTCGCCTTTTTATCAAAAACGACTAGCTGATTTAATTATTGAGCTAAATCCCCTAGGATCTAAAGAAACCCCACCAATGAGCGCGCCGGAGATGTTGGGTTGTTGTAAAAAACCTGAGGCGTTGGCGGCATTGACCGAACCGCCGTATAAAAATTTTATTTTTTCTGATTCCGCGCCAAACATATTAAACAAGGTTCGCTTAAGATATCCGATAATCTGACTGGAACGAACCGGATCGTCCGGCTGGGCGCCGGGATTAGAACTAATCGCCCAAACAGGTTCGTAAGCCACATACAAACTATCAAACCCCGAGGGTTGGACATCCGCGATACTATTTTTCAAACTTTTTTCCACTTCGGTAACATCATCATCGCGCGATAATTCACCCACAGCCACAATCACATTAAAACTCTGTTCCAAAGCCGCTTTGGTTTTTTTGTTTACGGTCTCGTTGGTTTCGTTAAAATACCGGCGCCGTTCGGAATGCCCCACCAAGACCCAATTAACGCCAATATCTTTTAACATAGGCAGCGACACTTCGCCGGTGTAAGCGCCTTGTGGTTCCCAAAAAACATCCTGCGCGCCCCATTGAATTTGTTTGAATCTTTTAGCCAGTTCCTCCAAAAAAATATAGGGCGGCAATAACACCATATGCTCAAAATCCGCCGAATCAATACCCATGGAAATTCCCGACGCCAAAGCAATGGCGTCGTTTAACCCTGATGGATTTAATTTCCAATTGCCAACAATAAGTTTCAAGAAAAATTAAAGTGTTGTTTTGAGCGACTTCAAGGAGGTTCAATAATTTTTTATGAGAGGGAGGATGTAGAAGCCCCTCCTTGTAGGAGCGAAAAATAACACTTGAAAAAACTAAACTTTAATACTTCTCAAATATCTTGCTGCTTCATCCGGATCGGTATCAATCACATCGCCGCCAGTGCCTAGTTCAAAGCCGCCCCAAACACCTAAGCGTGGATTTATTTCCAAGTGCCAATGGTAATAATCATGTTCTTTGTTGTGCGAAGCCGGCGGAGTGTGAATAAAAAAATTATAAGCCGGATTGCCCAAACCCTGATAAATTTTAGCCAAAGAAATTTTTAAGGCCTCGGCCAAAGCCATTATTTCTTCTTCGGAAATATCCTGAAAATAAGAACTGTGCTTTTTTGGAAAAATCCTAATCTCATACGAAAACTTGGGCGCGAACGGCACCAACGCCACCATTAAATCATTTTCAAAAATAATTCTTGTTTTTTCTTTGAGTTCCCATTCCAAAATATCACAATGAACGCATCGGCCGCTGTCTTGGTAGTATTTTTTGGAACCATCCAAACTCCGCTTTATATCTGAAG
This sequence comes from uncultured Candidatus Saccharibacteria bacterium, assembly GCA_964365305.1. Classification (GTDB taxonomy): domain Bacteria; phylum Patescibacteriota; class Minisyncoccia; order JACQLN01; family JACQLN01; genus CAYIPG01. The sequence continues at coordinate 10,268 of CAYIPG010000006.1, read as the reverse complement.
GAATAAAAGGCAAAGCCAATATTTGTGAATGCGGGTGCGAAACCGAAGCGCCGGCCTCACGGCCATGGTTATGAATTATTAAAATATAGCGAGCGCATTCCTCTTTTTTTAAATTTTCGTATCTTTCTTTATAGGCCTTAATAACCAGCGCCACCTCATTGGTATTCATCTGCGCCAAACCCAGATTGTGATCTCGAGTTATCACCACCTCGTTGCGGCCGGTGGCTGGATTTTGAACAACATAGGGACCAACCTTATTTTCAAATCCGCATTCATCACCTTCAACAATCGGAAATTTATTTTTTATAACTTGGATAAACCAATCGCGCGAGTCATTTTTAGTGTAGACCAATAACGGCTCGCCATTGCCGTGCTTTTGAGGATCTTCAAAGGGACATAAATCAATCGGGGTTGTAGACACTTCGCGGTTCTGGGTTTTATAGGCCTCCGGCCGTTTGGCTCTGGCTGTGGAAATTATAATCCAATCCCGGCTAACCGGATCTTGGCGCAATTCTGAAAGTTCTTTTGGTTTTTGGTCCATCTAGGATTTAAATAAATCAGTTCGAGCGACTCCATGAGGAGCAAGAACTGATTTATTTATTGAGGAGCGAAGAGTAATCCAAATAAATTACTTATATTTTCCCGTCCATAAATACCATCTTATTTTAACCACTTCCCACAGAGCGTTGATATAACCCGACAATTTAACATGACTATTGGCGTCGTTTTCCCAATAAACCGGAATAATGGCAATCTTATAGCCAAATCGGCGCGCCAGCGCCAAGGCCTCCACATCAAAACTCCAGCGGTTGATTATGGTTTTGGAAAATATTTTTTGAGCGGCCCCAGCCGAAAAACCTTTAAAGCCGTTTTGAGTGTCCCAAATTCCCGGCACGGCTAAGACCTGAATAAATAAATTTCCCATATCGCCCAAGAGCCGCTTGAAACGCGATTGCGGTATGGCTTGCCTAGCGCCGATAACATCGCGGTAATCCCGCGAACCGATAACCACCTCAAAACCCTCTTCAAATTTCGGGATCATTTTTTCCAAATGTTTGATATCGGTGGAATTATCGGCATCGCTAAAAACCCTGAACTCCCCCTTCGCCTCCAGCAGGCCATGGCGCGTCACAAAACCCTTGCCATGATTTTCTTTATTATTGATAACGCGCAAGCAAGGCCAGTCATGAGCGAATTCTTCGGCCACTGGGGCGGTTCTGTCTTTAGCGCCATCAACCACCACTAAAACCTCATAAGTATAGGACTGTTCGCTTAAATACTCCCTAACTCTTTTAAGCGTATTAAAAATCCGCTTTTCTTCGTTATAGGCGGGAATGATTACCGACAGGTATATATTGTCCATGAGTTCATTCTAGCAAAATTATGAGAAATAAAAAGCGGCTGTGATATTTTATCACAGCCGCATCCAGCTATAATCTTCTCAACCAATAAGGAATTTGCTCCGATTCGTACAACAGCTCGTATTGAGATTTAGATCTCCTTATCCAATTCCGCCAAATACTTAATATCAGATCCATACTACCCACCTCCTTTTGTTTGAAAATCTTAAAGAACCAATTTAATATCAAACTACTACAAAGCTTACGGTCGATCAAGGTAGGTCTGGAGAATTATAGCGGCGGCGGACTCGTCTATTTTTGTGGAATTTTCGCCAGCCATTTTGGAAGAAAAAATTTCGTTGATGGTTTTGACCTCCACGCCGGTGCGCGCTTCCAGGTCCTCGGCAAATTCTATGATTCTACTGGCAAATTGATTTATCTGGCCATCAAAACTCACCGGCACACCCACAATTATTTTTTCGATAACTTCTTCCGTAACAATATGAGTCAGTTTATTAAGCACGCCTTCATCATTAGTTAGAGTTGTTAAAGGTGTGGCGATTTTTAAATTATCGTCACCTTTAGCCAAACCGAGTCGTTTTTCACCGTAATCAATACCTAGATAAAACATCTGACTATATGGAGATAACCTTTGGTTTTCGTCGGCGAGGATTGTTCGATGTTCTTTTCCGAAGGAAAAGAACAAGCCCCGCAGCAAGAAAACTAAAAGTTATCGGAATACATTAAATTAACAAAACCAGAACGATGACCGCCAAAACAAAAACCGAAAATTCAAAAACAGCTATAGGATGCAGTTTGAAATAAAAATTCTTAAGCCAGTGATCATCGCCGTGGCGGGCTATGGTTTCTTTAAGTTCTTGAGGCCGCCACGAGACCATAAAATTGTTAGAAAAACTACCATCTTTCTCCGAAAAAAATTTATACGCCTTGTTGGAAAAAGGCCACCACCATTTTATACCCCAACCCATGCCGACGCTATCGTGCAAAAAATGCAAAAACACGCACCAACCGAAAAGCCCCAACCAAATCTTTCCAAAAATAAAATACACTAAAATAAATACCGGCAGATAAGTTAATGGAAAATGAGTTAGTTCGCGATGATGTCCCTGAACCTGTCCACCTACCTTACCTCGTTTAGCTAATTCCACAAAAACATCTAAATCCGGCAATAAACTAAAAAGTATGCCGCCGGTAATAAACCAATACGATAAATTTATTTCAAAAATACGCGATAAAAATATAGAAACAAAAATACCAACACCAATATCTAAAAACATATTTTGTCTATGAGTGTAGCGAATAGCTACAAAATATAGCCCTGTTAGTGAATTTCCGATTTTGACTGCCTAGCTTTACGATTAGGAAAGCTTTTCGGAAATTCTACTACGGGGCATCTAAATTATAAAGTTAAAACCTCTACTCCATCTTTCGTAACGGCCAAAGTATGTTCAAAATGCGCGGCCAGACCCTGGTCGCGGGTCTGGTACACAAAACCGTCTAAACCGATTTCCACTTCGGGCCGGCCCGCTACCACCATTGGCTCCACAGCAATAACCATACCTTCTTTTAATAACGGCTCGTCGCCCTTTCGGCCAAAATTAGGCAAGAACGGATCTTCCTGCAAATTTCTGCCGATACCATGGCCGGTTAAATCCCTAACCACCGAAAATTTATTATTTTCCACAAAAAAACTTATCTCGTAGGCCACATCGCCCCAATATATTCCCGGTGTTATAATTTGAATCGCTAAGTCCAACGACTTTTTGGTTACGGCAATTAATTTTTGGGCTGATTCGGAAATTTGGCCGATACCTATCGTAACCGCGCTATCGGTATGAAAGCCCTCATAAAAAACACCCAAATCAAGACCAACCACATCACCTTCTTTTATAATCCGATCATCCGGCACGCCGTGCACAACTTCATGATTTAAAGAAACACACAAAGTCGCCGGATAAGCCCTTTTGGCCCCGGCTGGTTTGTAGCCCTTAAAAGACGGCCGGGCGTCAGAACCCAAAATTAATTTTTCGGCCAAATTATCCAGTTCTTTTAAACTGATGCCAGCGCGAACTTCAGCCGCGACTTCACTTAAAACACGCGCCAGGATTTGGCCACCCCGGCGCATAATTTCTATTTCTTCTTTTGATTTTATAAAAATCATTGCGATGCTAATTTACGAATTCATGCGAATGATACTAATGTGATACTAATAAATTTGTGGTCTATTCGTTTCATTCGTACTCATTCGCATATTGGCATCGTGTTATATATCTAGCGCCTGCTTGATTCTATCAAAAACCTCTTCCACCGCGCCCAAACCGTTTATCTTAATCAATCGACCTGATTTTTCAAAATATTCCAAGGCGAGTGCGGCTTCGGTATTAAACCATTGTAAACGAGATCTGATAGAGTCCTCGGTATCGTCGTTGCGGGCGCGTTTTAATAATCGCGTAACCGCTTCATCTTCGGTTATGTCTATCAACATAACTTTGATATCAACGCGACCGAGCCATTTTAAAACTATATCCATTTCCTCGGCCTCATCCAAACGGCGGGGCGAGCCGTCAATTATGATATTTTCATTATTCTTGAGATTATAAACCAAGGACTTCTGCCACAAAAAAGCGGCCAGCCACTCATCTGGCAACCCTCCAATTGATAAAACCTCTTTGACCTTTTTTCCGGCCACGGTCTCAACTTCGGACAATTCTCTAAACAGATCGCCGGTGTAGACATACAAACACGGCTCCAGTTTTTCTTGGAGCAATTTGGCCTGGGTGCCCTTGCCGCTACCGGACCGGCCTAACAAAATTATAGTGCGAGGATTCATAATGGTATTGTAGCAAATGATAATCAAATAAAAAACCGCCCCTCGACGATGCTCGGGGCGGATACTGCGAAATGTTTATTTGACCACCAATTTTCGGTAGCCAAAACGAATGAGACAGATGAAGACAAAAAGCGTCAATAACGCCCATCCTAATTTGAGAACGAGCTGGCCGAACATTTTGAGCGGCCAGCCGACGCAGTACAGCAACAACTGGTCGCTGACAGCTGGAGCGGCACATAGGGCGACGACAGCGATCAGAATCGCAACCATCGCCCAACGGGGAAGCGGGGTAATCATGGCTAGACCTCCTGAATTATGTGAAAAGAACCTGCTTTTTTAGCTCGATTTCAGTATATATCAAAAAATTATGCCTGTCAACCCCTTGTCCAACACTCGGTGTTGGACAAGGGGCGGCACAAAGCGGCGAGATGTTGAGGGTTAAAATCATTGCTCCAACACCGCAAAAATGATTAAATCAAACCAAGAATATGATCTCTAAAGAATTCCAAAAACAACTTAAACTTTTAAATCCCCAACAAAAAGAAGCCGTAGAAACAATTGAGGGGCCGGTCATGGTCATGGCCGGGCCGGGCACGGGCAAAACCCAAATTTTAACTTTGCGTCTTGCCAACATTCTGGCTCGGACGGATACCAACCCCGAAAATATTCTGGCGCTTACTTTTACGGAATCCGCCGCCGCCAATATGCGGCGGCGGCTAACCGGCATCATAGGCGCGCCGGCCTATTATGTGAATATCCTCACCTTCCATAGTTTTTGTAACGAGATAATTAAAAACTACCCCGATAAATTCCCCGCCATAATCGGTTCCACTCCGGCCACTCCGGCCGATCAGATAGCCATCATCAGAAAAATAATCGGCTCAACGCCGCTTAAATTCTTAAAACCCATCGGCAACAAGTTTTACTATGTTGGTCCGGGGCTTAAAGCGATAAAGGACTTAAAGAACGAGAGCTTAAACCCAATTCATTTTATTGCGAAAGTTAAAAACCCCAAAGAAAAAGAATTAGGACTGGTTTATAAAAAATACCAACAAGAACTTCGGACTCAAAAACTTTATGATTTTGACGATATGATTTTGGAAACGGTTAAAACCCTCCAGACCAAGCCCGATTTTTTAACTGAACTCCAAGAAAAATACCAATATATTTTAGTGGATGAGCATCAGGACACCAACGGCGCTCAAAATAAGGTCTTAGAAATGTTGTGCAGCTATGATATCCAACCCAACTTGTTTATCGTCGGCGATGAGAAACAAGCTATCTTTAGATTTCAGGGCGCATGCCTAGAAAATTTTTTGTATTTTAAAAATAAATATCCAAAAGTTAAACTGGTGGTCTTGGAGCAAAATTATCGTTCCCATCAAAACATTCTGGACGCTGCCCACAATGTTATAACAAATAACTTAGCCACATTCGCCTCAACCACTCTAAAATCAAACCAGTCAACCACGGGCAAAAAAGTTAATATAATTTCTTTTGAAAACCCCGAGGCGGAATATCTTTTTTTATGTCAAAAAATAAAATCCTTCGCTTTGGAAAAGATAAAAAATAAACCAATACCAGCCCACGAGATAGCAATTTTATACAGAGAAAACAAAGAAGCCGAAGCGCTGGCCGATATTTTAGCCCGAAACAAAATTCCTTTCACTATAGAATCCGATGAAAATATTTTGGAAGACATTGAAATTAAAAAGCTGAATATGTTGTTTAAGGCCATAAATAATCCTGCAAATATTGAAACGGCTTTCAAGGCGGCCCATCTGGATTTTCTGGAAATTGATCCTTTAGAAATTTATAAAACACCGACTAATATCCCTAATGATTTTTACAAAAAAATAATCAACTGGAAAAAACTAAGTTACAATCAAAATTTCGCCCAGTTTTTCGAAAAAGTCATCAAGGATTCGGGTTTTATTAAGCATCTTCTAAAACAACCCGATTACCATCAACAGATAAACAAAATTAACACCCTTTTTGGAGAAGTAAAAAAAATATCAAGAGAGAAAAGTAACTTTGATCTGAGGGACTACTTGGAATACATTGAAACGCTTCAAGAACACAATTTGCCCATAAAAGTTAAGGCGCGAATACAAGAAAACGCGGTTCGTTTAATGACCGCCCACAAAGCCAAAGGACTGGAGTTTAATGTTGTTTTTATAACTAATGTTTGCGACAAGCATTGGGGCAACCGCAGAAATATTAATCACTTTGATTTACCTGTAACCTTAATCTATACCGATAAGATTGAACGAAACGAAGACGAACGACGGCTTTTTTATATGGCGCTCACCCGGGCCAGAAAAGACATCTATATAACTTATGCGACCCGATCGGCCGATGGGCGCGAACAAGTCCCTAGCCAGTTTATCAGTGAAATAAAACCGGAATTTGTAACAATCCCATCGATAAGATCATCAACTCCGCGCGAGACCATGCGCTGGTTGAAACAATCTCCGGCCCAACCGACCGTTGATGAAAATAAACTGGTAAAAAATATCTTTGCCAAAAAAGGCCTCTCGCCTACTTCTTTGAATAACTATTTAAGATGCCCCTGGTCGTTTTTTTACAATAATCTTTTACAAATTCCTAAAACACCCACCAATTCCCAAATGTACGGCACAGCCAAGCACACCGCCTTGCAAAAATTTTTTGAGGCCCAAAATAGAAATAAACGGCTTTTGATAAAAGAATTTAAAAACGGCTTGGAAAAACAATTTGTTTCAAAAAATGACTTAGGCCAACTTAATAAAAAAGGGCAGAAGACCCTCTCGGCTTATCATGATTTTTATAAAAATAGTTGGAATTTTAATACCGTAACTGAATTTAAAATTTCTGGGGTTGATTGGGTTATATCAAAAAATCAAAAAATTAAACTTACTGGCAAACTGGATAGAATAGAATTTCCCAATGGGTCAAAAAGGGATAAAGGGGAAGTAACGGTGGTTGATTATAAAACTAGCCAAGCCAAAAGCCGTAATTGGATTTTGGGTAAAACCAAGGACTCCAGGGGCGACTATTTTAGGCAACTGGTTTTTTATAAACTACTGCTGGACTTGATGCCTCGACCAAAGTATCGCATGGCCGCTGGCGTGATTGATTTTATTGAACCCGATGACAAAGGCCGGTTCAAAAAAGAAAGTTTTAAGATCTCCGCCGCTGATTTATCAGACCTAAAAAATCTGATAGCCCACACCGCCAACGAGATTTTAAATTTAAAGTTCTGGGATAAAAGGTGTGATGATAAAAAGTGCGAGTATTGCCAATTGCGGGAGTTTTTGCCGAAAGGGAAAGTTATATAGTAATATAAGCGCTAACATTAAAATAAAACCTATGTCACAAAAATTTAAAATTGGGGTGGTGGGGCTGGGGATGGTGGGCGACACTATTCGCCGCTGGTTTGAAGAAATTCAAAATTATAAGCGCGGCAAAGAATTATTCTGCTATGACACCGACGCTAAAAAGGGTTATGGCGATGATTATAAAAAAGCCGATATTGTTTTCGTATCCGTGCCAACCCCATCTAATCCCGATGGGAGTTGCAACACCTCTATTGTAAAAAGCGTGGTGGCTGAAATTCCCGACGGCAAAACGGTGGTTATAAAATCCACCGTGGAGCCAGGCACCGCCGAAGAACTTCAAAAAAAATATCCCAAAAAATATTTTATTTTTAACCCCGAATTTTTAACCGAATCGCAGGCCTGGTCGGATTTTATTGATCCCGACCGTCAGATTGTGGGGCACACCGAGAAAAGTAAATCGTTCACCAGCGAAGTTGCCAATTTATTGCCCGACGCTTTTTTTGTTTCCCCTGGCACTAAAAACAAGGACTGCTACGGCAAAGTGCGAATTAATGCCACCGAGGCCGAGATTGGCAAATACGCCGCCAATGTTTTTGGTTATATTAAAGTTGTTTTCGGCAATATTCTGGCTGATTTAGCTCATGCCACCACCCAAAAATTTAAAAACGAAGGGATTGAAGCCGTTGTAAATTACGATAACATTAAAGAAATGCTGGGACACGATAAAAGAATTGGGCTATCGTGGCTTAATGTTAACCATGGCAATTTTTGCGGCGCGGGCGGTTTTTGTTTTCCCAAAGATATGAATGCCTTTATTCATTTTACAGAAAAACTAATCAAGACGCTTAAAAAAACCAAAAAAAGCGATAAAGGTTTAGCGCAATCTCTAGAAGCGGGTCTTAGGGTTTTAACTTCGGTGCACGACTACAATGTTCAACTCTTAAAATGGCAGGGCTTGGATTTGGAAGAGGTTAGTTATCACAATAACAAACTCCAAAAAGAACCTAAAAAGATACGCGTCCTCGAGATATAAAAAATTGTCATTGAGCGACTTCATGGAGATGACCAAATATATAATTGAGAGGATTAACATTGCTCAAGCAAGGTTAATCCCATGAGGAGCGAAATGGCAACTTTTTCGGATCTAATATTCTCTTAACTTTTGAATTTGTTCATGAACGCGAATTTTATCCAAGGCCTTGGCTTCTATTTGGCGAATCCGTTCGCGGGTTACACCAAATTCTTTACCCACTTCTTCCAAGGTATGGGTAGCGCCGTCTTCCAAGCCAAATCTCATGGTTAATATTTTTTGTTCGCGCGGGGCTAAGTCCTTTAAGATTTGTTTGATCTGGTCGGCTAACAACTGTTGAGCCGCCACCTGCGAAGGCAACAATGTTTTTTCGTCTTCTATCAAATCCCCCAGAGTGCTGTCTTCTTCGCTGTCACCCACCGGCGATTCCAACGAAACCGCCTCCTGCGTTATTTTTTGAATATGGCGGACTTTAACAACATCCATATCCATCTCTTGGGCGATTTCTTCGGCCAACGGTTCGCGCCCTAAATCCTGCAACAGCCGCCGTTTAACTTGAGTGTACTTGGAAATTGTTTCCACCATATGAACCGGTATTCTAATGGTTCGAGCTTGATCGGCTAAAGCGCGGGTAACGGCCTGGCGAATCCACCAAGTGGCGTAAGTGGAAAACTTATAGCCCTTGCGGTAATCAAATTTTTCCACGGCTTTGGTGAGTCCGATATTGCCTTCTTGGATTAAATCCAAAAGAGTTAAATGCGAACTCCGTCCCACATATTTTTTAGCGATAGAAACCACTAACCGCAAATTGGCCTGGGTTAATTTTTGGCGGGCTTCTTCTTCGCCTTTTTCTATTCTCTTGGCCAGTTCCACTTCTTCCTCGCCTCTTAACAGCGCCACTCGACCGATCTCGCGCAAGTACATCTGAACCGAATCATACATCGGCCCCGAACCCATAAAGGCCTCCAGTTTTTTTTGCTTGCCGCGGCCTTTGGGTTGTTCCGTTTCCTGTTTAGGCGTGTTCAACCGTTCTTGAGCCCCTATAACTTTTATATTGACCGCCTCAAGATGGCGATATAAATGCTCCAAACCCGGAATATCTTCTTCTATATTCGGAAAGGCCTGGATTATTTCTGATTCAGTCACAAAGCCGCGGCCGCGGCCGCGGCGCACCAAATCCTGCATCTTTTCTTCGGTAACAACGGTTTTTTTTGCTCTCGCGATTGGTTTTTTTTTCTGTTTGGAACGATGTTGGCGCAAAACAGATTTTGACGATTTTTTATTCGCCTTCTTTTTTAATTTTATTTTTTTTGATCTATTCTTAGCCATTAAGTTTTTTAGACAACTCATTAAACTCAACTTTCAACAATTCTAAATTAGCGCTATCATTTTCCGTTTCGGCCTTACTCATATCGGCCTGAATAATTTTAAGCCGCGATTGAATATATTGTCTGCGAAGAGTAGTTAATATTTTTAAAAATTCCGACTGGGGTTCAATCACAAACTCATCCAAAAAATCCCCGACCAGCATAGCCGAGTCGCTCATCTCCCCAACTCTAACTTCACCTCCATCTATAATAACCCGAATAGCCGCCGCCATACCAGATTGGCTAAAAATAACTAGATCATCTTCGGTTATTAATTTTTTAAGTTCGGGATAGCGCGTTAACAGCGCCGCCAGATATTCTTCCTGTTTTAACTGCGCTGATTGTTTCGTCTCCGCCGTT
>CAYIPG010000005.1:0-34266 GCA_964365305.1 uncultured Candidatus Saccharibacteria bacterium | reverse complement strand
GGATTGGCCACAACTTTGTTTGCCATCGGGTCTGGCGGGTGCGTTTTTCGGCTTTAGACCGTCTAGCGGGCACAAACATAAAGTTTCGTCTGCCGGAATATCTTAGGGAGTATTTCGGAACAGAAATTATTTCTGGTCCGGAATTTGCCCGGGAGTGGAGAAGTGTTGCCGATCATTCCAAAGAAACGCTCGAAGGTTTGAAGGCAGCGCGGGGCAACTTTCTTTATGATTTATTAGTAAAGGACGGTTGCCTTAACGAGGAAACGGTGGGACGATTGCTGTTTCTTAAAGGCAAGCTGGTTTCCGATTCGGCAGACAGAGTGTCGGATATGGACATAATTAATGCCGAAGTTAAATGTTTGGAAACCAGAATTCTGGCCAGGAAACTCCGCAAGGTGATTGAACTGATTCAGGTGGCCAAAGGCCTGGAGTACTGGAATTCGCGCCCGTACTACTGGTGGGTGGCCTTAATGGATCCCTCCGTCGCCTGGGAGCGGAGTATCATAGAGAAGGCGGTTATTTACCACGAGGAACTTCAGTAATTAAAACAGGCGCGCCGCCGCAACGGGGCGCGCCTGTATCTTTTTAAATAAAAATGGAGATAGCAAAAAATTTAAATGATTTCGCTAAAACGCCGATAGCAAAACGCCGCGGTATTTACGCGCCGTTGTCTTTACGCCAAGAAATTTTGTCTCAAGAGTGTGGCGAGGAATTAATTTCAATAGAAAATTTTTTTATTAACAATGAGGGCAAGGTTTTTTTGTCGCCGGTTTGGAGCAAAAAAGATGTGCCGGTTATGGTTTTAAGAAAAAGCGTATTAGAAAAATTGCTCAAAGTCAGTCGGGGTTTTAAGGGAAAATATTTTTTTAAGATCACGGATGCTTACCGGCCGATTTCCCTGCAAAGAAAATTATTTGCCCAGGTATGCCAAGAAGTTAAAACAGAAAATGATTCTCTTTCAGCAGAAGAAATAAAAACAAGAGCGCGCCGATTTGTGGCCGACCCGGACTTGGGTATTCCGCCCCATTCCACCGGTGGCGTGGTGGATTTAACCCTGGTGGATAAATCTGGAGACGAACTTGATATGGGCACAAAAATAGACACCCTGGACGACAAGGTTGAAACACTTAGTGATAAAATCACAAGCAAACAAATGTCTAATCGGATATTTCTTTTAGAAAGTATGGAAAAAGAGGGTTTTGTTAATTTGGCTTCGGAATGGTGGCACTATTCTTATGGTGATCAATACTGGGCGGCGTTTTATGGCAAGACAACGGCCATATATAATAGTGTTGATTTGTGGTAGATTGGTTATCCACAGGCAAAAGCTAGATTATTGCGGAAAAATTGAAGGTCGGGTATCATAGAGATAGTAAAGATGCGACTTTTTGCAAAGGTCGAGTATAAAGTCCAGTAATTACTTAATAAAACAATGACAAAAAATCAATTTGTAGCGGCTATTGCCGCCAAGACCGGCAAAGCCAAATCGGAATCCGCCGAGATGGTGGATGCTGTTTTTGACACTATTACCCAGACCATGATCAAAGGCGACAGCGTTAATATCTCGGGTTTCGGCGTTTTTAGGGTCTCTGACAGAAAAGCTCGAGAAGGCATTAATCCCCGCACCGGCGAGAAGATTCATATTGCGGCTAAGAAGGCCCCCAAGTTCCGCGCCGGCAAGACCTTAAAAGAAGCAGTGAAATAATTTCTATATTATCCCAAAAATCCCCCCGACCTTGCGTCGGAGGGATTTTTGATTGGAGTGGGTAAGGGGAGTCGGTCACGGATAACGCCTCGCCGTCGCTCGGCGTTTCCGCGACCCCGGCTCGCGATTTCATCTACTGATGAAATATCGCTCCGCCTTTCTCCTCCCCACGCAGACAAATAAATTTGTCTGCTTTACCCATAATAAAAACAATCTCAAAAGAGATTATTTTTATTATTGAGCGGGTAAGGGGAGTCGAACCCCTGTTACCAGTTTGGAAAACTGGAGTAATAACCGTTATACGATACCCGCCTACGCATCTTCGCTATGGCTACGAGCTTCGGCGGGCAGGCCCGCCAAGCTCAGCTTGGTCCGCTTAAGAAGTCCAGCATGAATTTTTTACCTGTCTTTCCTCGCCGCCAGGGCGAATTCGTCAAAATACTTCATCAGCGATTCGGTATTTTCATTATATTCATTTTCACCAAAAAACAAACTGCAGAAAACTTCTTTGGCCCGGGCTATTTCTTTTAGCCGGCCGTTAATTTTGGGCCAACGGGGGTCGGCCAGTGTCAGATCAAACAATTCCAAAGATCGTTCTGCCGCCTGAATAGCCTGGATTTTATCTTCTCTCTTTTGCCACGCGAACGCTCGATAAACCTCGCTGCCGATATTACCCACTTGTTCCGAGGCGTTAAATTGAAACCACCTATCTTTGTTATAGGGCATAGTTTTAGTCGGAGAGCCGAGAATCGAACTCGGACTACCTGCTCCCAAAGCAGGCGTACTACCACTATACGACTCTCCGAACTCATTTTATGTTACCAGTAGAGCCAATTCCGTCAAATCCTGATATAATTCTAACATGGTTATTGACTACGAGCGGCTCAAAACTTTTTTGGCCGATTCCAATTTAGTTACTCCTCAAAATTTGCAATTGGCCGAAGCCGACTCCAAAGAAACCGGGCGCCGGTTGGATGAGGTTTTGTTAAAACGCAATCTTGTTTCCGAGGAGATATTAGCCAAGTCCAAGGCCTATATTTTAGGCATTCCTTTTGTGGACCTTAGCAATCAAACAGTGGATCCGGAGATATTAAAAATAATTCCCGAACCGATCGCGCGCCGGAGCAATATCGTGGCTTTCAAAAAAACCGCCAACAATCTGGAGGTGGCCATGTTAGACCCGGCCGATTTACAAACCATCGATTTTATCAAAAAGAAATCAGAACTTAATATCTTGCCGCGTTTAACTTCGCGCCAATCGCTGGAGGCGGTGATACGGCAATACCAAAAAAGTTTGGAGGAAGAATTTAATAAAATAATAAAAACCGAATCGTCGGCGATGCTAAAAGTGGTGGGCGCGGCCGGGAAGGGCGGGAAGATAAAGACCGATGCCGAGTTAAAACAAGTTGCCGAGGAATTGCCCATAGTCAGAATTGTGGATACTTTAATCCGGCACGCTATTTTGGAAAGCGCTTCTGATATTCATATTGAACCCGAAGAAAAAGATGTGGTGGTGAGATATCGGGTGGATGGCTTGCTTAAAGATGTGATGGTTCTGCCGCGCGAAGTTCACCAAGGCATCGCCGCCCGCATAAAAGTGTTGGCTAGCTTAAAACTGGACGAACACCGCTTGCCCCAAGACGGCCGGTTTAAAATTGAAAGCGAGGATTATAAGGTTTCGTTTCGTGTTTCTATTCTGCCGGTTTATGATGGCGAAAAAATTGTAATGCGTTTGTTGCGTGAAGACGCGCAGGGCTTTACTTTGGAAGGGTTGGGTTTGCGCGGTCGCGCTTTGGAGGTGGTTCATAACGCCATCAATCGTCCCACGGGTTTGTTTTTGGTGACCGGTCCCACTGGTTCGGGTAAAACCACCACGCTTTATACCGTTTTAGATATTTTGAACACGCCCGAAGTTAATATCTCCACCATAGAAGACCCGATAGAATACCGCATGCCCAGAATAAACCAAACCCAGGTTCGCCCCGATATTGGTTTTTCTTTTTCGCAGGGCTTAAGAACTTTGGTGCGCCAGGATCCCGATATCATTATGGTCGGCGAAATAAGAGACAATGAAACCGCCGGCCTGGCCATCAACGCTTCTTTAACCGGTCACCTAGTATTATCCACTTTGCACACCAATTCCGCCGCCGGCGCCATGCCTCGCTTGATAGATATGAAAGCCGAGCCGTTTTTGATTGCTTCCACCATAACCGCGATTGTGGCCCAACGGCTGGTGCGTCAACTTTGCCCCGACAGCCGCGCCAAGTATCGCCTGAATCCAAAAGAAATAGAGGTCTTAGGCAAGGACATCAATTTGGAAAAAATGCTCAAGCTTTTAAAGCAAGAGAAAATTGTCGCGCCCGAGGCCGCTTGGGATAGTATTGATTTTTATCAACCCCATGAATCCGAGGGCTGTCCCTTGGGTTACAAAGGCCGGGTGGGTATTTATGAGGTTCTAAATATCACGCCGAAAATAAAACAATTGATTATTTCTTCGGCCACTTCCGACGATATTCAAAAAGCCGCCCAGGAGGAAGGCATGCTAATTATGCTGGAAGACGGTTTTATCAAAGCCGCCCAGGGGATTACCAGCATAGAAGAAGTGTTGAGGGCGTCTAGGGAGTAGTTAAACGATGCCAATATACTAATTTATGCGAATGATACGAATAAAAATTCGAATGTCTTATTTGTATAATTCGTATGTATTCGTAGATTAGCATCGCATTTATGGAATTTGAATTTAGGTCGGTCAATAACGAAGGCAAAAAGAACAACGGCGTTCGGTCAGCCGAAAATTCAGTATCTTTGGCGCGCGACTTGCGCCAAGAGGGCTGGTTTTTGGTTTGGTCGCAAGAAAAAGGCGCCGCGTTAAACGCGGCTTCGGCCCGAGCTCGGCTGGGAGGATTGGCGGCCAAGTTGATATCTTCGCTGGATTTTTTATTTAAGCGGATTACTTTACAGGAAAAAATGATTTTCGCGCGGCATTTGGGTTTGATGATTAAAGCCGGTTTCTCGCTCAATAAAGCCCTAGAGACCTTAACCCGACAAACAAAAAATAAACATTTCGCAGCGGTGCTTAAAAATTTAAGCGACAGCGTGGCTTCCGGTAAAACCTTTCATCAGTCGGTCTTACAACACGCCGATGTTTTTTCGCCGATATTTATCAGTATGGTTAAAGTGGGCGAGGCCTCGGGCAAATTGGAAGAAACCTTAAAACTGGCCACACTGCACTTAAAACGCGAGCATACTCTAAAGAGTAAAATCAAAGGCGCCATGACTTATCCCATCGTTATTTTGTGCGCTTTGGCTTTGGTGGGGGCGATAATGGTTATATTCGTTTTACCGCAATTGGCCTCCACTTTTTCCGAACTGAATGTGCCCCTGCCTCTAACCACCCGGATAATTTTCGGCTTTGTTAATTTTGCCAGTCGCTTCTGGTATTTACTCATTGTGATTATCGCCGCGACATTTTGGGGCTTGTATTTTTTTATTCGCAAAACAGATAAGGGCAAGAATTTGGTCAACCTGATGTTTTTAAAAACTCCGATATTTTCGGATCTTACCAAAAAATTAAACTCGGCCCGATTTTCACGCACTCTGGGTTCACTGCTTGCCGGCGGAGTTTCTCTAACCGAGGCCATAAAAATAACGGCCGACACTCTAACCAATGTTTATTACCGCCGGGCGGTGCTAGCTACTCTGGCCGAAGTGGAAAAAGGTCAAACGCTTTCTGGCCTTTTAACTAAAAGTCCGGATTTGTTTCCGCCGGTGGTCACCGAAATGATCGCCGTGGGCGAGGAAACCGGTTCACTCACTTTAATTTTAAAAGAATTGGCCCGTTTTTTTGAATCCGAGGTGGCGGTGGCCACCAAGGGGTTGTCGTCCATAATTGAGCCGGTAATTATGATTGTCATCGGCGTTGTCGTGGGCGTTTTTGCCTTATCCATAATCCAACCGATTTATTCCATCACTAATAGTTTATAGTAATGCGCCGAGGTTTTACCCTAATTGAAATTGTTATTGTCACCGCTATTTTTGGTATTTTGGCGGTGGGCGCGGTGGTTTCTTTTCAGGCCGTGCGGGGCAGTACCGATCTAAGTTCGGCGGTTGATTTTGTTAAAGCCAAATTGGAAAAATCTCGTCTCGCCACACTGGCTAAAGAAGACGGTTCGGGTTGGAGCGTTAAAGTTAATGAATATGATTTAATTTGGTTTAAGGGGCAGACCTTTAACCCTTTAGATCCCGACAATAAAACCTTAATTTTGCCGGTGGGTACTAAGGTTTCCAGCGTCAATTTGGAAAATTCCGGGTCAGCTGTTTTTTTTAACACTCTTACCGGCACAACCAGCCCAGGCACAATTGTTTTGGCGCTCACTATTAATCCCGCCCAAATATCAACTTTATATATAAGTCGTTCCGGTCAAATATACACCAGCGCTAGCGCTAACACTCTCAAACCTACCACCGACACCCGCCACCTTCATTTTGATCTGGGCTGGAGCATTCAAAACGCGGTGGAACTTAAATTTAGATTTTTAACCGATCCCGAAGATGTTCGCGCGATTGTAATGACGCCGTATTTTAATACAGACCAGACCGGTCTTGATTATACTGGTTCGTTCACAGTAGCGGGACAACCACAAAAAATCAGAGTGCACACGCATAATTTGGATTCGTCGGTTACAACTTTATCAATTCATCGGGATTTAATGAATAATTCTAAACCGGTGGAAATATATATAGATAGTAAAATTATAGTCACTTATGCCGCCGATAGTTCCGCGATTGTCGGCGCGTTTGGGGGAACGATGACGCCACAATAATGAGCCACAAGCCACAAGTCATAAGTCATAAACCTGGTGTAAAGCTTAAGCCGAAAAATAAAAGTCGTTCAGGTTTTTCGGTCTTAGAAATCGTGGTTGTTCTGGCCGCTTTGGCTATGGTCGCGGTTGTTTTGGGGCAGTTAAGTGTTTCTTTTTTGGGAGCGGTGGCTTCGGGAGAACTGCAATTGCGGGCCAATGCTATTGGCGCTGAAACCATGGAGGCGTTAAAAATTATAAAAGAGGAGGACTGGAATAATTTGGCCGGTTTATCTGTAAATACACCCTACTATTTAACTTATTCCACCATCACCAATAAATGGTCGGTGGCGGCGTTGGATCCCGGCAAAATAGATGGAATTTTTTCGCGCTGGTTTATGGTTAAATCAGTTAATCGCGATGGCACTACCGGCCAAATTGTTTTTTCGGGCGGCAGTCCCGACTCAAAAACCTTATTGGTTGAAGCCAATGTGGATTGGGTCTATAAAGGCGCCAATAAGAATTTTAAGTTAACTACATATTTAACTAGTTTTTAGAAATGTTTCACGATAAAAAAGGTTTTTCTATTATAGAGGCCATTATTTATTCTGCCATGCTGGCGGTTTTGATTTTGATTTTATCCCGATTGACCTTGAGCGCAATTACTAGTTATAGAACCGCCAGAATCAAAGAGGATCTGATTATTTCTTCGGGAAGGGTTTTGGAAAATTTTCTTCGGGAATCCAGAAACGCTTCCAAAATTTATTTACCCACTACGGTTTTGGGTAACGATTTGGGCGAATTAAGTTTGGCGACTTCGTTTCAGTCGCTGAATAAAACCGAGCCGGAGACATACACAGATATTTATTTGGTTGGTGGGCAGATATGGTTAAAAAGAGAAAACGAATCACCTCAGCCGCTGACCGGTGTTGGTCTGGAAGTAACGCAATTTAAGTTGCTTCGTTCTGTAACCACTAATAATCTGGAAGGCCTAAGGTTATATTTAGATCTAAGAAGCCGTGTTAATTCCAGCGAGACCTTATTTTTTAGTACTTTCGCGTTGTTGAGAGGAGGATACGCGCAATAATCTCACAACCTATATCTTATGTCTCGTATCTTTATGAAGTTAAAAAAGTTACAAGTTCTAAGTTCCAAGTTTCAAGACCGCCAGGGTTATGCCGCCGTGTTTTCGTTTGTGATAATGCTTACCATAATTGGCAGTATTATTTCGGTTTTTTTATTGATGGCCTTAAACACTCTGTACGCCGGCCGAATAACCGCTGTTAACTTAAAGAATTTTTACGCCACTGATGGTTTGGCTGAAGACGCTTTGCGAAGAATTTATGATCCGGCAGTTCCGGATGCCGTTAATGGCGAGACCCTCGTTGTCGGAGATGCTACTGTAACATTGAGTATTGGTCTGGACGGCCTCTTAAAAAAACATATGTTTTCTGCTCAAATTCAAAGCAGATATTCTGCTAACGAAACCTTAATAATAGACGACACCAATCCGCTCAATATTAAGATAAAAGAGTGGAAGGAGTCGTTGTAAGTTTGTGATATGATTAACATATGAATTTTTTTCCTGCCTCAATCGGTTTAGATATTTCCGATTCCTCCCTAAAAGCGGTCGCCTTAAAAAAAGAAGGCGCCGAGACCTTTACTCTGGTCGGATTTGGCCGAGAATATCTAAAAGAAAATGCTATTGAAGACGGTGAAATAAAAAACGCCGAGAGTTTTTTGTTGGCGTTAAATTCATTATTTAAAAATCAACGCGGCAATTTTCCCAAAGGTAAATATCTAGTTGTTTCCCTGCCCGAAGAGAAGGTCTTCTTGAGGATTTTGGAATTGCCCGGCGCTCTAAAAAAAGAAGAACTAAATGAGGCCTTAAAATACGAATTGGAGGCCAACATTCCCATGTCTTTGGACGAGGTCTACTACGACTACGAAATTTTACCAGGATCGCCGGATTCGCCTCACCAAGATATTATGGTTAACGCCGTGCCCAAACGGATAGTTGATTCCTATGTTAATTTTTTTGGCCAAAACGGCTACCAAATTTTGGCTTTGGAATCGGAATCATTTTCGGTCCTAAGATCTCTTTTTACCGCTCGGGCGAATATTAAAGAAACTATTTTGGTCTTAGATATTGGCGCCGCTCGAACTCGTTTCATGATTGTAGCCGAAGGTATTTTACATTTTACCTCTTCTAATGTTCTGGCCGGAGATAAATTCAGCCAACTATTAAGCGAACGATTCCCTTTAAACCTAAAAGAAGCCGAATTTATGAAAAGAATGGTGGGGTTGGATAAGAATCAGGAAAAAGGACGGGAACTTTTGGAATCACTCCGGCCGGCCTTGGCGCAACTCAAAGAGCAGATACAAAATTACCTTAATTTTTTTGAGACCCACCCCGACAGTCACAAACTCCACGACTCCGCCCAAAAAATATCAAAAATAATTTTAATAGGCGGCGGCGCAGCACTTTGGGGTTTAACCGATTGGTTAAGTTCTGAATTGGGACTGGCGGTTATTTTAGGCAATCCCATAAAAGGTCTTAAAGCCGCGCCGGGTTTAAAATTAAAAATGTCTTTAGAGGACTCTTTAAGTTACACCTCGGCCATTGGGCTTGCCTTAAGGCCCGGCCAAGAATTTTCATGATTAATTTACTGCCGCCGCTGGCCAAAGGAAAATTACACCAAAACCTGTTAACCCGGCAATTAAACCACCTTGGGTTTATTTTGGCGATTATTTTTTTGGGCGGCGCGGTTTTTATTTTCAATACTTTTATTTTCTTAAAAATACAAACCAGTTCTCTTAAACAAACGCTTAATGTGGAAACGATTAACGCCGATACTCAAAAAGTCCAGGATTTGGAGGGAGAAACAAAAAATCTTAATAACCTTCTTTTGAAAAATCAGGGTTTTAGACAGGGCAGCCAATCATCTTTAGAGATATTCCGTGAAATTGAAAAAGTTATCCCGGCTGGAGCCAAACTTGCGGCCTTTTCTTGGGAAGATGTTACTGAGAAAATTGTTTTAAGCGGTCGGGCGCAGACCCGAGATGATGTTTTGGCCATGGAAAAGCGCTTGAAGGACTCATTGGTTTTTGAAAAGATTGAGTCACCTTTGGCCAATTTTCTGGAAAAAAATAATGTTAGCTTTAATTTTGTTTTTTATTTTAAGCCACGACCATGAGAAACAATCTGGAGAATTATCTTAAATCGTATTGGGTTGCTGTGGTAGGTGTATTGCTGGCTATTTTGATAAATCTAGTGGCTTGGTTTTTAACCCAACAGGCCCGATTCGAATATATCCAAAAAAATAAAGAACTTTCATCACTTACATCCAAAAAATCCAGTCCAATTCAGATTAAAAGGGAAGAAGAAAGGGTCGCGGCTGTATTGGACCGTGTGGCGCGCGGTTTTGTTTCTCCGGAAAAAATCGTTGATTTTATCGTTTTTCTAGAGGACTCGGCTAAAGAGACCGGAAATTCTATGAGTATAAGTTCGGCTGATGCCGGCCCGGCATCAGCGAGCGAAAGCGAAACGAGCAGGGAAAAGACCAATAAAAAATTATTAAAATTTAAAGTCGCGTTAACCGGATCATATTCCAGTTTTGTTAATTTTTCGGCTCGGTTAGAAAACTCACCTTATTTAATGCGTGTCCACAGAATAGAAATTTTCCAAACGATTGAGCCCTTGTCCAAACAATCGGTTTTAAAAGAAAATTTGGATATAGAAATTCCCTCGCTTTAATTATGAATAATTTAACCATTGCTAAATTTATTGAGCGTGAAGGTTTAAAAATAATCATAGCCGTGGGAGTGGCGGTATTAGCCGTTTCTTTTTGGATATTTTACGTTTACGGTTTTGGTTCAATAGATATTGTTTCTGATCTCCAGGCCAACAGTTCGGTCTTAAAACAGGGCTTAATAGATGATGTTGTGAAAGATATGGATTCAAGAGAGTCAGCTTTAATCAAACTCAAACAGGCGCCCCTAACCGCCTCGGATATTTTTAGATAACACTTTTCGGAGTTCAACTCCAAAAAACTAGTCATTCTAAAATTATATCACTGTTTTTTTGTAAGTCAATGCTTTTTAACCATTCTAAAATTGATTTTTTGTATTCCTGTGGATTACCATATAATTTCAACAAAACATTCTTTTTTATAGTCACAGCAAAATTTCTTTTGCCGGTATAGTCAGCGAAACTTGACCACTTATAGTTATCTAGAAAATGAATAGCTTTATTCAAGTTTTTTATTGTTCCTTCACGCCATTTTGGTTCTATCGATTCTAATGGATTTAAGTGAATGTAATGGGGGATATATAGAAGTTGGTGATGAGTGTTTATCAAGATAGCTTTGAATCTTCCTTGGAATAAGGGTCCAACTCGGTCATACTTAATGTTAAAATAATTAGTGTAGCCAGTACCTAATTTTTGCATGAATCTAACGATGCCGTTTTCCGTATGTTGTCGCAGAAGTAAGTGATAGTGGTTAGACATTAAACAAAAGGCCAAAATATCCACTAATCTTTTTTTTGGGAGTTGAACTCCGAAAAGAAGTTGTTCTAAATGGGACGAAGTTAGTTGAGATGGATGTGTTGATGAAAATCTGACATTAGATGGTGGTGATAGCTCTATATTGTTGAATTCTATTAGGTTTTGAATAAATCGGAGATGATCATTTCTATCCATAAAAACCAATCTTTTTTCCACACCTCTGTTATAAATATGATATATATGATTTTTTACAAAATTAGGTTTTATCATTTTTTATTAATTAAAATTTATTCAAATGACTATTAAATACTGTTTAGATATATTTTACACCAATACTTTTCGGAGTTCAACTCCGAAAGTTACTAAATTATTTTTTATTGTGCTAAAAATTTCGTTGATTGCATTGGCTTTGTTATTAATTCCGTTTTTTGTTTTGGCTCAATCTGGCTCAGTGGTTATTAATGAAATTGCATGGATGGGTACCACGGCCAACTCGGCCGACGAATGGCTGGAACTTTTTAATACCACTAATCAAAATGTAGATTTGACCGACTGGCGATTATTTGAAATCAGCGGTAGCACTAGTACCCCGATAATAACTCTTTCCGGATCGGTTTCTCCTAATGGTTATTATCTGATAGAGCGGACCGACGACAATTCTGTGGCCAATATACCCGCCCATGTTTTTGGGCCGTTTAGTGGTAGTGGTTTGAGTAACAGCGGTGAAAATCTAGTTCTAAAAAACTCGGTGGGGGAGGTAATAGATTCGGTTAATGCCACCGGCGGCTGGCTGTTCGGGGATAGCATCACAAAAGCCAGTATGGAACGCAAATCAGACGGTACTTGGCAAACCAACGACGGCATAACTAAAAACGGCAACGATGCCGCTGGTAATCCTATAGTCGGCACGCCCAAAGCGATGAATAGCGGCAGTTCGACTTCGTCCACGACCACGCCGAGCAGTTCTACGAGTCAATCAATAACCGGTGGCGGGTCTGGTTCGTCGGGCAGCGCTGTTTCATCGCTACCTGTTCTTAAAGCCGAGGCCGGCGCGGATATTGTCATAGAAACAAACCAGCCGATTGCTTTTAGCGGTTTGGCCTCTCAAGGCGCGAAAATATACAAATGGTATCTAGGTGATGGCAATATAAAAGACGGCGCCGAAATAACTCACACCTATCAATTTCCGGGAACTTATTTAGTAACTCTTGAAGTTAGTAATGGTGTTGATACCAATATAGATCAATCGCGCGTTTTTGTTTTTGGAGGCAAGGTTTTAATAAGTGAATTTTTTATTGGAACTGCGTCCACCACTGCGTCAAACGCGGCTGGAGGATGGGTGGAACTTTATAATCCTAATAATTTTTCGGTTGATCTTTCTGGTTGGATTTTAGAAAGTGGAGAAACAAAATTTAGCGCGCCTAATTTTGTGTTGATTCCGGCAAAAGGTTATTTGGTCTTGTCTCAAAGTGTCACCGGGTTGGATTTGAGCCGATCCAATAAGTTACAGCTAAAATACCCCAATGGTTTTATCGTGGATGTCGTTAGTTTTGAAAAGAACAAGCCCGAGGCATCGGCCAACCGTTCCATTGACGGCTTTTTCTGGTCCAAAGAACTCACGCCTGGCCAGCCCAATGTAATTGTGTCCTCCAGCCCCAATCTTGGCTTAAATTCTAGCATTTTACCCCGGCTAGTGCTGTCAAAACCCCAAGAAAACCCCCGCATATTGGCAGCGGCTTCGTATAACATTGTCGCCGATTCTCCGGCCGAGGCCTCCATTGGAGATAATTTTTCTGGAAACAACCCGGCGATTTCGGCGCAATTGCCTTTTTGGCAAAAAATTTATAAAAGTATTTTCTTTTGGATTTTTTCAACCGCGCTACTTGGCGCTGTGATCAGTTGGGGTTATATAACGCTGTTTAGAAAAAAATAATTTTGTGTGTCGCAAAAATTTATTTTATATGCCCGTTCTTTAAAAAAACTATTGTAATTTATTTTTTATTCTGTAATAATTAAAATAGATTTATATTTTATAATTTTTTTATTAAAAAATAAATAATGGCCAACGGAATTAACGGTAACGGTAAAACAAATGATGTTTCAGCCGCTGAAATAAAACCGCCGCTTAGATTTTTATTTGTTTCCAAAGAAAGCGCCAGCGGCGATTTGGCTTGGACCTTAAAAAAAGAAGGCCATGAGATTAAAATTTTTATTAAAGTAAAAAATGACGCCGATGTTTATGACGGATTTTTAGAAAAAGTGGAAAAATGGGAGGATTGGACGGACTGGGCCGATGTTATCGTTTTTGATCATGTGGAATTTGGCGAGGCGGCCGATCGGCTCCGCAAAAAAGGCAAACATGTTATCGGCGGCTCGGTTTACACCGACCGTTTGGAGATTGATCGCAGTTTTGGACAGGCCGAGCTAAAAAAATACGGAATTAATGTTTTGCCCAACTGGAATTTTTCCAGTTACGACGAGGCCTTGGAATTTATAAAAAATAATCCGGCCCGCTATGTGTTCAAACCGAGCGGCAACACGCCCTCGGCCAATAAAAATCTTTTATTCTTGGGCGAAGAAGAAGATGGCAAGGATTTGATAGAAATTTTAAGCCAAAACAAGGAGGTCTGGCAAAAAAAAGCCTCTGTTTTTCAACTCCAAAAATTTGTGGCTGGAGTGGAGGTGGCCGTGGGCGCGTTTTTTAACGGCCAGGAATTTATAATGCCGATCAATGTTAATTTTGAACACAAACGGGTTTTTCCCGGCGGCATCGGCCCTTTTACAGGCGATATGGGCGCGTTAATGTTTTGGACTTTGCCCAACATGCTTTTTAACGAAACACTGGCTAAAATGCTGCCGGCTCTGCGGGAATCGGGTTATATCGGCTATATAGATATAAATTGCATTGTGAACGGCCGCGGTATTTATCCTTTGGAATTTACCGCTCGGTTCGGTTACCCCACTATTCATGTTCAGTTGGAGGGCTTGCTTATGCCGGTCGGGGACTGGCTATACCGTTTGGCTCAAGGCGAAAATTTTGAAATGAAAACCAAGAAAGGTTTTCAAATTGGGGTGGAAATTTTTGTGCCGACTCATTTTGCCAAATCCAAAGACAAAGAAATCATAGAAATTTATCGCGATTTGCCCATATTTTTTAAGAAGCGAACAAATTTGGAAGGCATCCACATAGAAGATATAAAATTGGCCGAAGGCGGCGTGTGGCGGATCGCGGGGGAATCGGGCTCGCTGTTGGTAGTTACGGGTTCGGGCAACACCGTGGAGGAAGCCAGACACCAGGCCTATAGCCGCATTAAAAATATAATGATTCAAAATATGTTTTACCGCACTGACATTGGTTCGCGCTGGCGGGTGGATAGCGATAAATTGCACACTTGGGGTTATCTCTAAACATGAAATACGATTTTGTTGTTTTAGGCGCCGATGGCATGCAGGGTCAGATTGTAACTCGTGATTTACTAGAAAGGGGCTATACTGTTTTCGCGTCTGATATCTATAAATCAAAAATCACCGCGATTTTAAATAAGTACGGTCGCGGTCGTTCTTTTTTTTCTTTAATGGATTTGCGCGATATAGCCGCGGCTACTAAAGCGATTTTTGCCTCGGGCGCCGATACGGTTATCAACTGCGCCGATATGTACTGGAATGTTAATGTCTATCGGGCCTGTTTGGCGGCTAAAACAAATTGCGTGGATTTGGGTTCTTGGATTGAACTAACCGAGGAACAACTGGCGTTGGACGCGCAGTTTAAAAAAATAAAAAGAATCGCCATAACCGGCTGTGGTTCGGTGCCTGGCATTGGCAATGTGATGTTGCGTTACGCCGCCAAAAAGTTTGATATTTTGGATAGCGCCGATGTGGGCTTTGCTTGGGATTCCAATAAAAAGAAATTCGTGGTGCCTTTTTCCATGAAAAGTATTTTAGAAGAATTTACCTATAATCCGAGGTTCATTAAAAACGGACAGGTAGTGGAAAGCAATCCCCTGGAAATATCCATAGAAAAAAATTTCCGTTTGATCGGCCGACAAAAATCATTTTTGGTTCAACACCCTGAACTATTTACTTTTTTTCATTATTTTAAAAATCAGGGCTTAAAAAATGTTAGATTTTTTGCCGGTTTTCCCGAACATTCTTTGGAAAAAATATATACTTTGATAGAACTGGGTTTCCAGAGCGATAAGCCGGTCAAGATTCCCGAGCTAAACGGTGAAATTGCGCCGTTTGATCTTTTAAATCCCGTGTTCAAGCGGCTCAAGTCACCTCAAGGTTATACTGAAAGTGAAAACTTATGGCTGGAGGTATCGGGTGTTAAAAGTTCAAAATCAAAAACAATTTTGATGGAGTGTTTGGTGCCGCCGATTAAGGGTTGGGAGATGCACGGTTGCAACATAGACACCGGTTTTCCGGCGGTTATCATCGCTAAAATGATAAAAGATAAAATTATAAAACAACCCGGCAGTTTTGCGCCCGAGGCCATTGTGCCAGAAAAAGAATTTTTTGCCGAACTCAAAAAGAAGGGCTTGGAAGTGTATGAAAACGGTAAGTTGATAAATTAAATGCTTTTAGTAAAGACAAAAATTGGTCCCAGCAAAATTCATGGCATTGGGCTTTTTGCCGATCAATTTATCGCCAAAGATACGCCTATTTGGAAATTCAAAAAAGGTTTTGATTTAAAATATACAAAAACCGAATTAGATCAGTTGTCAAAACCAGCCCGAGATCAATTTTTACATTATTGTTATAGTTATTCTGATGAAACCGGCCATAACTATGTGGTGTGCGCGGATGATTACCGGTTTTTAAATCATTCAGCCAGTCCCAACATAACCAACATCGAGATCGTCGGTGAGGAGGAGGGAGTGGACATCGCTCTAAAAGATATTCAAGTGGGTGAAGAGTTGGTCTGCGACTGCCGCGAGTTTGATGAGGACTGCGCCAAAGATATTGAGGCCGGTTTACAGCCCTAGTTTCTAAAAAACTTAGCCAATTGGACTTTTAGCATCACTGCGATTATAGTATTTTGAACAGTTCTTTTCAAATAGTTTGCCATCTTAAACTCAAAGGAGAATGAATATCATGGAAACCACTAGGATTCTTGGTATCAGTTCCACAACCGATCAAAGAGACAATAGTCGGAGTGAAGAACTTTTATGTAAGTTGCTGACATACGCTCGAGATTTTGGCGGCGAGACAAAATTGTTGAAGTTGAGAGAAAAAAGTATTCTACCGTGCGAGGGATGTTTCAACTTTAGGTCAGAAGCATGCACTTTTCCGTGTATTCATGCCGGTCAGGATAATACTCAAGAAGCCCTGGAGGCGATTATATGGTCTGACGCTATAGCCATAGCTACGCCAGTCCATTGGGGAGGCCCATCACCACTATTGAGTTTGCTGTTAGGTAAGATGTGTTCGCTAGAAAATCGTCAGCAGATTAAAAAAGAGCGGGGCAGAGAACCGCTACTTGGTAAGCCATTCTGTTTGGTTGCTTCTCAAGCCGTAGATGGAGCCGCTCTGGCTCTTTCACAAATTGAGTGGGCTTTGAACCAGCTAGGAATGTTTTGTGTGCCATTCGGAAAAATATTTGAACCCCGCTTGCTCAAAAGATGGTTTATCAGAGCAGGTTTAAAGGTTATGGGGGAGAATAAATTTGAATGGATAGAATATGGCCTGAGATTGGCGGCGCGAAATCTTGTTAACCTATCTTGTTCGCTTAAGGGATATGTTTGGGATGATTATGTTCTCATTGATCCCGAAGGGTAAATGTTTAAGCGTCTCGAATAAAATCGGGACGCTCTTTTTTATTACTCTACTGGAGTTACCAAACTCCAGCGGGTTTTGTTTTAAGGATAAGAATTGTGCTAATCTAAAGTTAATAATGAATATAGTCACCCGAGCTAATAATTTAGAAATCACGCCGGCGCTAAGGGACTATTTAGACAAGCGCCTCGGTTCTTTGTCTAAACTGGTTAAAAGCGGGCATAACGAAAATATAGAGACCCGGGTGGAACTAGGCCGGATTTCGTTTCACCATAGAAAAGGCGAAGTTTATTTTGCCGAAATTAATTTACGCCTAGGCAAAAATCTTTTGCGGGCCCACCAGGAAAGCATCAGTATTTATTCGGCCATAGACGAAGCCAAAGACGAACTAAGAACTGAACTCTTAAAATTCAAAGGCAAAAGAGAAACAATTTTGCGCCGAGGCGCCAGATCCGTCGGCAAGTTATTCCGGATTTCTCCTTTAGCCCGCTTTAGGAAAAAATAATCATAACAAAGAATGGATTTTGTCCCTAAAAAAGTTTTTTTTACCAAAGGCGTCGGCGTTCATAAAGATTATCTGACTTCTTTTGAGCTGGCTTTAAGGGACGCTGGCATTAGCCCTTATAATTTGGTCAGCGTTTCCAGTATTTTTCCGGCCGGCTGCAAAAGAATCAGCCGCGAAGAGGGTTTGAAGTTTCTTAAACCGGGCTCAATTGTCTTTGTAGTTCTGGCGCGTAATGCCACCAACGAACCCAATCGCTTAGTGGCCGCTTCCATTGGTTTGGCTTTGCCAACGGATGAAAATCACTACGGTTACCTGTCCGAACATCATCCTTTTGGCGAGACCGCTGAAAAAGCCGGCGATTACGCCGAAGACCTGGCCGCGACTATGCTGGCTACCATGTTGGGGCTAGGGTTTGATATCAATACCGCCTGGGACGAACGAGAACAGTTGTATAAAGCCAGTGGTAAAATAATCAAGACCTCCAATTACACTCAATCGGCCGAAGGCAACAAAGACGGTCAGTGGACCACCGTCATCTCCGCCGCGGTCTTTATTATGGAAGATAATTAGTCCTCGCCCGCGGGCTCTTTTTTACCCCAGTACTAGAACCTGCGGTTCAGTACGGGGCTGTGTTTCCTCTATTTTTCTGTTATAACTAGTAACAATGTCTGTTTGGAACAATCTTTTTGGCGATGATAATAACCGTTTTTTGAAACGGGCTTTTAAGGTTGTGGCCGAAATCAACGCGCTGGAACCGGAATTTAATAAATTATCAGACGAGGAATTAAAGAATAAAACTCAAGAATTTAAAAATCGGCTCATCCAAGGCTTAGCCTTGGATGAGATTTTACCGGAGGCGTTTGCGGCGGTCAGAGAAGCGTCAACACGGACGCTTGGCCAGCGGCATTTTGATGTGCAATTAATCGGCGGTATGGCTTTGCACGAAGGCAAGGTGGCCGAGATGCGAACCGGCGAGGGTAAAACCTTAACCGCGACTTTGGCCATTTATCTTAATGCTTTGGAAGAAAAAGGCGCGCATGTGGTCACGGTCAACGACTATTTGGCCCGTCGCGACGCCGTGTGGATGGGGCAGATATATAACGCTTTGGGTTTGTCGGTCGGATGTATTAATCATGATGCGAGTTATTTGTATGATGCTGCTCATCGGTCTCAATCATCAAGGTCAGACCTTGATGAAGTTAGAGATACCGTAGGGAGTTTTAAAGTGATTCATGAATTTTTGCGGCCGTGTTCCCGAAAAGAGGCCTATTCCGCCGATATCACTTATGGCACCAATAACGAATTTGGTTTTGATTATTTGCGCGATAATTTGGTTCATAGCGCCGAGGATTTATCTCAAAGATCACACGAGCGGGGCAGTTGGAATTTTGCCATTGTGGATGAGGTGGACAGTATTTTAATAGACGAAGCGCGCACGCCTTTGATAATTTCTCAACCCGATACCGAATCCGGCCAGCTCTATCAAAAATTTGCCCGAATTGTTCCTAAATTAAATTCGGCAGAACATTATATCGTGGATGAAAAACATCGCTCGGCGGTTTTAACTCAAGATGGAATTTCCAAAGTAGAAGAATATCTGGGCATTAAAAATTTATACGAAGAAGGCGGGGTGAAACTGGTGCATCACCTGGAACAGGCCTTGAAAGCCCACACGCTTTTTAAGCGCGATAAGGATTATATTATTAAAGAGGGCGAAGTGATTATTGTGGATGAGTTTACCGGCCGTATGATGCCAGGCCGCCGTTATTCCGAGGGTTTGCATCAAGCCATAGAAGCCAAAGAGGGCGTGGTGGTGCGCCGGGAATCGCGCACCGTGGCCACCATAACTTTCCAAAATTATTTTCGGCAATATAAAAAAATCGCCGGTATGTCTGGTACGGCTAAGACATCTCAAGAAGAATTCAGAAAGGTCTATAATCTGGAAGTGGCGGTAATTCCCACTCACAAAACCATGATCAGGGCCGACCGAGAAGATATGATTTACAGGAGCGAAAAAGGCAAGTTTCAGGCGGTGTTGCGTAAAGTCAAAGAATTAAATGAAAAAGGCCAGCCGGTGCTTTTGGGCACCAGTTCCATAGAAAAAAATGAATACTTGGGCGTGTTGTTGGGTCAGATTGGGGTGCCGCATCAAGCGCTTAACGCCAAAAACCACGAAGCCGAGGCGCAAATAATCGCTCAAGCCGGCCGGCTAGGCGCGGTCACGCTCGCCACCAACATCGCCGGTCGCGGCGTGGATATTGTGCTGGGCGGCAATCCGGCTGATCCGTCCGAGGCCGAAAAAGTTAAAGAACTCGGAGGTTTATTTGTTTTAGGCACCGAACGGCACGAAGCGCGGCGGATAGACAACCAATTGCGCGGCCGGGCTGGCCGGCAGGGGGATAGGGGTGAGTCGCAATTTTTTGTTTCTTTGGAAGATGAACTGATGCGGGTTTTTGGCGGGGATAAAATTAAAAATTTAATGGCGCGTTTTAATATCCCCGAAGACGAGGCCATAAAAAGCGGACTAGTGAGCAAAGCCATAGAAGCGGCGCAGGCCAAAATTGAGGGCTATCATTTTGATGTTAGAAAACATGTTTTGGAATACGACGAGGTAATGAACAAGCATCGCGAGGTGGTTTATAAACTTCGCCGCGAACTTATCGGCGTGGATTGGCCGGAAAAAGTTAAAGAAAAAATAACTGAAATTTTAAAAGACGAAGTGGCCAGAATTGTTTTGTCTAATGCTTCGGCTGCCACTGGGATTTTTGATATCGCCGAGACAACAGTTGATTTGGAGCAGATTCTGCCGGTCAAAGATAAAAAAAGCGCGATTGAATCGGAAACAACTGAAATAAAAAATAATCAGGAAAAATTAATTTCTTATTTTCAGGACTTAGTCGAGGGCGTTTATTGTGACAGAGAAAATCAATTAGGTCTAGAAGCCACAAGACAGATAGAAAAAATGGTGTTGTTGCGAACCATAGACGAACTTTGGATGGCTCACTTGGAAGAAATGGAACATCTGCGCGATTCGGTGGGTTTGCGCGCCTACGGCCAGCGCGATCCCTTGGTGGAATATAAAACCGAAGGCCACCGATTGTTTCAGGACTTTCTAGGAGCTTTGGATAACCAAGTCGCTAATTTGATTTTCAAAGTTGGATTGATCCAGCGACAAGAAACAAACGACATGAGACAAGTAATTTATCAAAGTCCATCATCTTCTGTGCCCCACATACCTAACAAACATGTTTCTGGCGAAGCCAAGGTCGGCCGAAATGATTCTTGCCCCTGCGGCTCGGGGAAGAAATACAAGAAATGCCACGGGGCGTAGTAGTTAATCAGCCGCATGTTTTTGTGAATTTAATTAACAAAAGAAAAATAATTACCATATTGCCGGCATATAATGCGGCAAAGACCTTAGGGTGGACTGTTGCCGATATCCCCAGAGATTATGTAGATGAGATTATTTTAGTTGACGATTTTTCTAATGATGGAACATTTAAATTAGCCCAAAAACTTGGCCTTTTAACATGGCGTCATGATAGCAACTTAGGTTATGGAGCTAATCAAAAAACATGTTATCGGTTGGCTTTAGAAAGAGGCGCGGATATTGTGGTTATGCTTCATCCTGACTATCAATATAATCCAAAGTTGATTCCATATTTTGTTGATCTTATAAACGAAAAATATTTTGATGTGGTCTTGGGATCAAGAATAAGGACAAGACATGAAGCGCTTGATGGCGGGATGCCATTATATAAGTATTACGCCAATAGGTTTCTTACTTTTGTTGAAAATATAGCGACTGGTCAGAATCTTTCGGAGTGGCATACCGGTTATCGGGCCTATGATAAAAAAGTATTAGCGTCCATTGATTTTAATAAGTTTTCTGATGATTTTGTTTTTGACAGCCAAATGCTTTTTGCTATTGTGGAAAAAAAATTTAAAATTGGCGAAATTCCAGTGCCGGTCCGTTACTTTAAAAACGCTTCCAGTGTAAATTTAAAGAAATCGCTTAAATACGGTTTTCAAACCCTGGGCATTGCTTTGAAATATTTATTCGTCAAAAGGATTTAACCCAAATTATTTAAACGATTTTAACGATGAATTTTATAAAACACGAATATATTCTTGTGACGGTCCTTATTTTAGTTGGTCTGGGCTTAAATATATTTTTGACGGCCTATACGACTTTTTGGATTGATGAGTCCATGGTTGTGAATTTATCCTACGAAAGCAATTCCAAAATAATTTCAGAGCTGCTGACCAAAGAAGCACATCCACCGGCTTATTATTTCTTAATAAAAATTATTAGAATAATTTTCGGCGACAGAGAAATGTATTTTCGTTTGTTTTCTTCGTTATACTTTGTTTTAACTGGTTTTTATATCTACTTGTTTGGTCGGGAGATTGGCGGAAGGTCGAGTGGACTTATTGCCCTTGTTTTTTGGAGCTCAAATTATTTTCTGCTTTTTTATTCAAAACAAGCCAGGCCATATAGTTTGTTAGCTTTTCTTTCGATTGCTTCAGCGTATTATCTTTGCATGTTATTAAAAAAATACCGCACAAAATATGCCGTATATTATATAGTCATCACGGTTTTGGGATTATACACAAATTATTGGTTTACTTTACTTTTACTCGCGCAACTTATCGTTCTTTTTAAAGAAAAAAATATAAAAGTTTGGTCTGCTTTAATTGGGGCGGGTTTATTGTTTATGCCGTGGGCTATAATTTATCTATCAAGGTTTAATAATTATGGCATAGGGCAATGGATTGAGAGACCCGGCTTGGCGTCAATTTGGGAGAGTTTGGGATATTTTGGCTGGGGCCAATGGCTGATAATTATACCAGGCATTGTTTGTGGGGTTATCAGTGCCGTGGTAAATAATAATTTGAATTTTAAGAAGTTATGGTTGTTGCTTATATATTTTCTGGTGCCCATTGGCCTAGCGTTTGGTATTTCTCAATTTGTGCCTATCTATACGCCGGGACGCAGAGAGATTGTTTTGGCGCCTATATTTATAGTCATGTTGGCCTATTTGTTTTCAAGAATTGAAAACAGGAAATGGCAAATTGGAATATCAATTTTGTTGATTCTTTTTACTTTTCAAACAGCGCTCAATTTTAATGCCCAGGCCCAAGAATGGCAGTCCTCCGACCTCTCGGTGATCCAAGAAATAAAAAGTGAGATTAAGAGTGGTGATTATATTATTCTTTATGGACTGACAAATACTAATTATAATTATTATGCTAGGCGATTAGGAATAAATAATGATAAAATATATTTTCCTGTTAATATGGAGTTTAACCAAAATTCTTTAGGGCCTATTCAAGAGATTTCTTTTGATTCGGATAAATTAAAAACTAATATTCAGATATTAAAAGAAAAAATTGACGGAGTTGAACATGCTAATTTTTTTGTTTTAATAACTAATGATGCCGCCTCTGCTGTGCTGATAACTTCGCTTGACGGAAATTTAAAAAAAATTAAAGAAATTATTCCACAAAAACCCCACATGCCGACATGGATTGACAGAGTTGTGGTTTACGAAAAATAATGTCAGTAGTTTCAACGACCCCTGCCCCTACGGAGCGACAAAATCTGACGGAAAACCGATAAAGTATAAACACTGCCACGGAGCTTAGATTACTGAAAAAGAGAAGGACCGCCCTTCTCTTTGGGGTTATCGTGAGATAAAATTTAGATATGGAACGAAAATTTAATTTTTCTATTGACGAGTATTATCATCTTTATAACCGAGGCAATGACAAACGGATTATTTTCGAAGACGAATATGATTATAATCGTTTCAAACTACTGCTCTATCATTGCAATAGTTCTATGCCGGTTGATCTTGGTAAACCTCTTAGTGAAGGGCGGTCCTTCTCTGATCTAATGAGTATCGATCGGGGAACGGAGATTGTGGCTATAGGATCATATGTTTTGATGCCCAATCATTTCCATATTCTAGTTAAAGAAATTACGGAAGATGGAATCTCTAAATTTATGGGCAAATTATCTACGGGTTACTCAATGTACTTTAATAATAAACGCAGTAGGTCTGGCTCATTGTTCGAAGGCAGATTCAAGGCCACTCATGCAGACACGAATGAGTATCTTAAATATCTTTTTGCTTATATCCATTTAAATCCGGTCAAGTTAATTTATCCATTATGGAAAGACAAAGGCTTGGCCGATTTTGCCGGTGCTAAAGAATATTTGAGTGAATATGATCATTCTAGTTATTTGGATTATTGCGGTGCATCCAGATTGGACCGAAAGATTTTAAATCAAAAGTATTTCCCTGCATATTTCAGCAATTTTAAGAGTTTTGATGATTTTATAAATAGCTGGCTTAGTTTTTCAGAGAAGGACCGCCCTCCTCTTTTTTCTTTTTGAAAATGTTATGGGAAATAAACTATCAATTCTGTTCTGGATAATATTATTAGGCGCTGGCTATCATCTAATTAGAGACATATTGCAGATAATCGGCATAGATAATATTTTTATCGAGATAGGACATTGGGAGCATCAATGGTGTAGGAATTATTGTGATTTTGTCACATTGCCACTCGATATTTTTGTGATAGTTATGTCGGCAGTAATCGTAAAAAGAAAAAAAGTCGGCACCTTAGGAGTTTGTATACTGATTGCCCTGCTCGTAGCTTTATTCATGTGGTTATGGAAATAAGAGCAAGAAATACTATGGAAAATAAGAGACAAAATTCAATTCTCGTGCCTTATAAAATCCAAAACGGAGGAGTAGTTGTTTATCTACAAAAAAGATCAAAGGATGCTAAGCGGCTGCCTGATTATTTTGGTTTTTTTGGTGGAGGAATAGAGGAAGGTGAAAGTCCAGAAAAAGCATTGCTAAGAGAAATAAAGGAAGAGATGGGTTTAGATTTAAATTTGGAATCAGTTCGGCTTTTTAATCGCTACGAATTTATTAAAAGCATAAAATATACTTATTTATTTGAACCGTCTGAAAATTGGGAGGATTCCGTTATTATTGGTGAAGGAGAATATGGTCAATGGTTTACTGTAGAAGATGCTCTTAGTAAGCATAATATTATTTTAGAAGACAAGGTTATTTTAAATGATTTAGAGAGGAAATTATTAAATAAACCGACTGGACCCGACCTCTAGAAATGTTCATGGGTAAGGTTGAGGTCAACGGCAAAAAAGTTCCGAGGTTTAAATTTATCAAAAAATAACTATGCACCATGTGGCCATAATGAAAAAGTCGTGGGGTTTAAAGGAAGGCAAATCAGGGCTGGTTGCTTTTTTAGTGGCGGTGGTGTATAAATAAAGTGTTGTAAGTATCTCGTAGTTTCGGGCTCCTATACTAGGTATAGTTTGGGCTAGGGCGGCTGAATCAGCCGCAGATAGAAACAAAGAGAGGTCGGCTTACAAAGTATTTAGTATAAGAGCAAAAATGGCTAAAAAGTTATATATCGGTGGATTATCATACAATACCACCCAGGATTCCTTACGCGATGCTTTCGCGCAAGTAGGCGCAGTTGAATCGGCCACCATCATAACCGATAAAATGACGGGGCGTTCCCGTGGTTTCGGTTTTGTGGAAATGTCTAACGACGAAGAAGCTCAAGCCGCCATAGATATGTGGAATGGCAAAGAGCTGGATGGCCGCAAATTAACTGTGAACGAAGCCAAGCCCATGGGGGACAGGCCCCCTCGCCGAGACGGCGGTTTTAACCGCGGCGGCAGTGGAGGCGGCAGAGGCGGTTTTGGCGGAGGTCAGAGCCGAGGCGGAAACTGGTAGTTTCCCAAAAAACATCCCTGCGGGGATGTTTTTTGTTTGTCTTAAAATGCTAGTATCTTAGTATCGTGAAAAACAGTTTTTTCCCCAAGGACGATAAAAAATATTCCTGGACCCGCCATGTGGTGGGCAAGATGCAGTATTATCGCTTGGCCGAAAGCACCATAAAAAAGATAATTCGCTTTCCCAAGAGGATAGAAACCGGTATAGCTGAAGGCACTATCGCGTGCATGATTCCTCGGGGATTAAAAAAGAAAGCGAAGCCCCGTACCGCCATACATCGCGGGTCTGGTGCCGGGGAGGAATTATGGGTGATGTATCAAATCAAAGGTCAGCGCAAACATATTATTACCGCATGGCGTTATCCCGGCATCAGCCCAATTCGCGATGTTCTGCCCATTCCCGATGATATTTTAGAAGAACTTAAGGGGATGGTATAATTTAAAGCATAGAAATTTAACCAAATAATTTTATGTTTAAAATTTTTGTGATAAGTATCGTTTTGTTCGCGGTGTTGTTGAGCGGCTATTATTTATTTTTTGTTGATAGAACCGCTAGCCAGAAAAATATTCAGGCCACTTTAAGCCAACAGCGAGGCGTTGATAAAATTATGGTAACCATCTCCACCGCCAAAGGCGATATTGATTTGGAACTTTACCCCGAAGTCGCGCCTAAAACCGTGGCCAATTTTGTTAAATTGGCTCAAGACGGTTTTTACAATGGTACCAAATTTCATCGGGTAATTTCTGACTTTATGATTCAAGGCGGCGACCCTTTGTCTAAAACCAACGATCTCCGTGTTGGCGCCGGCGGGCCGGGCTATAAATTTGAAGATGAAATAAATCCAAAATCACTGGACTTATCGGACGAAGCCATCGCTCAATTGGAGGCCTCGGGTTACAAATATAATTACAATCTAAAATCACTGCCGGTGGATGTCGGCTCAATCGCTATGGCCAACTCCGGCCCCAATACCAACGGTAGCCAATTTTTCATCATCACTTATTCGCCCCAACCGCACTTAAATGGTAAGCACACGGTTTTCGGCAAAGTCGCCAACGACGAGAGTATGAGCGTTGTTAAAAAAATAACGCAGGGGGATGTTATAAAATCGGTAACGGTGGCTCAATAAATTCAAAATGATGAAAAATAAAAAGCTAATTTTTGATATTATCGTTATAATCATTCTTACTGTTTTAGGGATTATTTTAGTCAAAACTCAAATCCTGCCCCGTCTGGGCGGGTTTTATAGATGAAAACAATTACCTACTACTCTGGTAAAATCGAGGTACACAAAGATGGTTGTTATGTTGGAGAACAAAAAATAGATTGTCCAAAAACAGGCCAGTCGCTTTTTGAAAGACCTTTTATGCAATCCGTGGTTTACGAACCAGGAACAAGTAATTTGAATATCTTACCTCCAAACCCATCTTGGGACATACGAAACGATTTCGTATTCGTTTCAATTTTCCTAGCAGTAGTTTTGTGCCTTACTGTCTTAGCCGTATTCAACATTAAGATTTTTGGCAAAACCCTGGGGGAATATATTAAACCAATTTGGTGTTTTATTGTGATAGCCATTGCCGCAGTCCTTTGGCAATATTTAATTGGAGTAACTCTAGAAGGAAACTCGCTACAACTTAGAATAAGCCAGTGGTTATGGGAAGCGATGGTTCTGGCCTCCGCCTATAAACTAAGTAAAATTTCGGACTTTGGTTACAAAAATATGTTTTTTCTAGGGGTTTTGTATAGTTTAATCATTCATGGCTTAAAAGTTTCAATCAGATACTTCTTCTACGCCAAGACCCTTTGGTATGCGTTGGACAGATTTTTGTATGGAGGCCTACTGGTGATGCTTATCGCGGTGGGTCTGGGTTTTGCCTTTATTTTGCTTCGGAACAAAAAACAAACTTAAATTCCCGAAGGGTAACCCTTCGGGATTAAAATATATGGCGTTTAATGCCTTTTTTTGATACAAAACGCTATTTATCCATGTTAATATCTTAATATGGACTCTGGCGTAAAAAAACTCCTTTTTGTGATAACCCAGCCGGTGGTGGGCGGGGCCCAAAAGTATGTTTTTGATTTGGCCGCTAATTTTCAAAATAGCGGAAAATACGATGTCTCGGTGGCTATGGGCGGACCGGCCGAGGGTGATCTTTTTAAAAAATTATCAGCCGAAAAAATAAAAACGCATTATCTTAGATTTCTGGGTCGGGAAGTTAATTTTTTTGATGATTTTTTGTTGATATTTGAACTTATCAAAATTCTTAAAGAAGAACGCCCCGATATTATTCATCTCAATAGTTCCAAGATTGGTTTGATTGGTTCTTTGTCGGCTTTTTTTTATAATCTTGTTTCCAAACATCCAGTCAAAGTTGTTTTTACGGCGCATGGCTGGATTTTTAAAGAAGACCTGTCGCATTTGGCGCGATGGACCGTTATTTTTTTGGCGCGGCTCTCGGCCAAATTTCAAGACAGAATAATCTGTGTTTCCCAAGATGATTTTAACCAGGCGTTAAAACATAAAATCGCGCCGCCGAGAAAACTTTGCGTGGTTCATAATGCTTTAGAAACCGGCAAAAAATTTTTAAATAAAGACCAAGCCCGAGCAGAAATATCAAAAATCATCGGCCGATCAATCCCTTCAGAAACCATCGCCCTCATAAATCCCGGTCGGTTATACGCCACCAAGGGCCTGGGTTATCTTATAGAGGCGTTTAATAAAGTTAAGAAGGAATTATCCGAAAAAGAAATTATTTTAATTATTTTTGGCGATGGACCGGAGCGAGAAAATATCAAATATCAAATATCAAATATCAAACTAAAGGAAGTAGTTTTTTTGGCGGGGGATGTTTCGGATGTTTCAAAATACTTGAAAGGTTTTGACGCTTTAGTGTTAAGTTCCACCAAAGAGGGCTTGCCGTATTCAATTTTAGAAGCGGGTCTGGCTGGAGCGCCGGTGGTGGCCACCAATGTGGGCGGTATCGGCGAGATTATAGAAAACGAAAAAAATGGCTTGTTGGTTCCAGCCAAAAATTTCGAGGCGCTAGTTAAAGCAATTTTAGACCTAATCAATAACACCGAAAAAACCGGCAGTTATTCCGCCGCGCTCAAAAAAACCGTGGCCAAAAGGTTTAATTTTCAAGATATGGTGGAAAGAACCGAATGGGTTTATAAAATATGACTGACAAGCATTTCGCCAAGTTTTCGTTTTCTGGCTCCGGAACTCGCCCTCGCCAAACTCGTGGCTCAAACAATCCTCACGGGCGAAAACTAAAACCTGGCTTCAAGATCCAATCTAACTTTTTTTCAAAAAACACTCTGTGGGCAGCTAAAAATTTATTAGGCAAATATCTATGTAGGCGGCTTGAGTCGGGCGAGGTTATCTCGGCGATGATAACCGAATCCGAGGCCTATTGCGGTTTTAACGATAAAGCGTCTCACGCGTCCAAAGGCCGCACCAAGCGGACCGAAGTTATGTTTGCGCCAGCTGGAACAATCTATGTTTATTTAATTTATGGTATGTATCATTGCCTCAATATTGTCACCGAAAAAAAGGATTATCCCGCCGCAGTGTTAATCAGGGGAGTAGTAGGTGTAAATGGCCCTGGCCGAGTGTGTCGACATTTTCAAATAACCAAGGCCTTAAATGGCCAAAAATTGGGCCTGGACTTATGGCTGGAGGATAGAAATGTTAAAATAATAAAAAGCCATATAGCGGTTGGCCCAAGGATTGGGGTAAATTATGCCGGTGAATCCAAAAATTGGCCGCGCCGTTTTTTAATAAATGTTTAAAAAAATCGCCGGTTTATATAAATATAAATTTAGTATTTTGCTAATTCTTTTTTTGGTTGGCGCCCTGGCTTTTAATTTTTTAACCCGGAACCCAGCGGCTAACACTTCCGAAGAAGAATATATTAACGAAACCCTAAATAAACTGGGCTGGCCGGCTCAAGCGGGCGGCAGCAGTGTTTTTAAACCGGTCTCGGGCCAGACCTATCTGCCGGTTCGTAATTTTTATAAAAATCAATCGTTAAATTTATTCGGCACTTATAACACCGGCAAGTTTACCGGTTTTCACACGGGCGTGGATGTTGAAGTTAGTTTGGCTGATCTATACGCCGAGGTTCCGGTTTATTCTTTTTATGATGGCGTTGTTAGAAAAGTTGAATGGGCCAGCGGTTATGGCGGAGTAGTGATTGTTGAGCATAATTTAGGTCAAGCCGTCTTGATGGGTATTTACGGCCATGCGCGTCTAAAAGATATTAAAGTTAAGCCAGGTGATAAAATAACCTCGGGAACTTTAATCGGCTATTTAGGCAACGGCTATACCAACGAAACCGACGGCGAAAGAAAACATCTGCACTTTGGTTTGTATAAAGGCAGTGTTGCGGATATTCGAGGTTATGTTACCGATAAAAAGGATTTAGACGCTTGGCTGGACCCGACTCGTTTTATGCGCGGCGTCAGCGCTAAAGAGGTTTATTAAAATTTTCTTTCTTCTAACACCAAGTCCAAGGCCTGTTCATGGTCGCCTCGCAAAACCTTTAGGGCAATTTTTTCGCCGATTTTGCATTTTTCCATAACATCTTGAATAGTGGTCTGGGTGGTTAGTTTAACGCCGTTGAATTCCAAAATAATATCTTTTTCTTGAAGGCCTGCTTTGTCGGCCGGGCTGTTTTTAACCACGGCCTCATCGCCGGGAGCGTCTTCTTTCATCACATAAGCCCCGGTTTCCACCGGCAATTTTAGGCGATCTTTCATGTCTTTGTTCAAAATCAAATACCTGATGCCTAAAAATGGTTTGCGGATGCGGCCATATTTTCTGATATCTTCCAAGTCCCGCGCCGCCGAATTTATGGGAATGGCAAAACCCACATTCTGGGCGCCTAATATCACCGCCACATTTATACCTACCACTTTACCCTCGGAATTTACCAACGGCCCGCCGGAATTGCCAGGATTGATAGCGGCGTCGGTTTGAATCAATCCGCGCAAAAAGGCGGCCTGCCCCAAGGCGTCATTTTGAGCCGTTATATAACGCGACAAGCCCGAGACCACGCCCACCGAAACCGTGTTTCTAAACTCGCCCAAGGTGTTGCCGATAGCGATTAAGGGTTCGCCCAGTTCCAAGCGCGAAGAATTAGCCAGTTTGGCGTAAGGCAAAAAATCTTTAGTTTCTATTTTTAATATGGCGATGTCGTTGATGGGGTCGCGGGCCAAAACCTTGGCCGGAAAATAGCGATCATCTTCGGTAACCACGGTATAAGTGGCTTCGGGGTCTTGAACCACATGCTTGTTGGTTAAAACCAGGCCGTCGGGCGAAACAATAAAACCCGAACCGCCGCCAACTTTTATTCGCCCATGTTCTTGAGGCAGCTCATTTTTTTCGGGATTGAGTTGGAGTGGCGGCAAGGACTCGCCGGGCGCTATAAAAGGGAGAGCGTTTAAAATTTCTTCGGGGATTTCTTTGGTGATGCTGATGCTCACCACGGACGACTTTATTTTTTTTATGGCTTGAACGATTGGGTTAGAGTACATAATAATTTAATTATAACAAATTTTAGAGAAAGTCCTTATATCCGGTCAGGCACTTCTATTCCCAGCAAATTACAGCCGGATTTAATTATAATCATGGCCGCGCTAATTAAAGCGAGGCGCGAGACCTTTGTTTTCTTTTCGGCCTGTAGCACCGGAACCACTTCGTAAAAGGTGTTTATTTTTTCGGCTAATTTTAGCAGATAGTCCGCAATTTTGTTGGGCTCGTATTTTGTGGCGGCATTTTCAACAGTTTCGGTAAAATGCATTAAGTGTCTCGCCAGCGCCATTTCTTCTTTTTCTTTGAGTAACTTCATATCAAGGTTCAACCTTGGTATGTTCGCCTTTCTGATAATATTTTTTAAGCGGGCGTAGGAGTATTGCAAGTAGGGCGCCGAAGCGCCTTTAAGATTGAGCATTTTATCCCAATCAAAAACAATATCACTCATTCGGTTTTGAGCCAGATCAAAAAATTTTAAGGCGCCAATACCAACCATCCGCGATATTTTTTGTTTTTCCCCAGCACTAGACCCGCTTCGCGCGACAGTGCGGGGCTTCGCTTTTTGTTGCAATATATCTAGATCATCTATCATTTTTCTTGCTCGTCGCACGGCTTCATCAATTACTGTTTCTAACGGGATAAGTTTGCCTTCGCGAGTGGCGAATTTTTTGCCGCTAGAATCAAGCACCATGCCAAATTTAACATGCGCTAATTCCACTCCTTGGGCGTAACCTAGTTTATTGGCCGCTTCAAAAACCTGCTTAAAGTGAAAAGTTTGCTGATTAGCCACCACAAACACAATTTTTCCGGGCCGCCATTTTTTAACCCGGTACTTCATTTGAGCCAAATCGCGGGTGGCATACAGCGTGGCGCCGTCGGATTTTTGCAACAGCAGGGGTGTCTTTTCTGTTGCCAGTGGAATAATAACCGAGCCGTCCTCTCCTTTTTGGGCAATCTTTTTGTTTAAGGCCTCGGCGACTACTGCTTTTAGCATTGGTTCAAAAAAACTTTCCGAAAATATATATGGAATTTTTACGCCCAATTTTTTATAGACCCGATCAAAATCCTTAAACGATTCTTTTCTGAACCACCGCCATATCTTTTTGTTTTCTTTATCGCCGTTTTCCAGTTTTTTAAATTCTTTTTTGGCTTCTATTTGAAAATTTTCATCATGTTCGGCCATTTGTGAAAATCGCACATATAAGTTAAGCATTTCTTGGATTGGATTTTTCCGCATCTTCTTATGGTCGCCCCATTTTTTATAGGCGGCGATAAGCGAACCAAATTGAGTGCCCCAATCGCCCGGAAAAGTCATGGCTAAAACCTTGTAGCCCAAAAAAGTATAGATATTAACTAAGGCCTGGCCGATAATGGTGGTGCGCAAATGATGCACGCCCATGGGCTTGGCGATATTGGGCGAGGAGTATTCTATTATTATTGTTTTCTTTTTCTTTGAGTCCTGTCCGAATTTTTGTTTCTTTTTAAGAATCGTTTTTATATTTTCGGCGAGTTGTTGTGGCGAAACATAGAAATTTATAAAACCCGGCGCTTTTATTTCTGTTTGAAACCAGGGTTCTTTGTTGTTTTGTGTTTTTAGTTCTGTCACCACGGCGTCGGCGATTTCCAGTGGCGTTTTTTTTAATATCTTTGCCAGTATCAAAGCGATGTTGGTGGAATAATCGCCATGTTCAGGCAGTTCCGGCGTTTCCACCGAAAATTCTGGAATTTCTACACCACCCCAAGCCCTTCGGGTGGCCAAGAGAATTATGGATTTTATCTGATGTTTCATGTCAGAATCTTATCAGATTTCGCTCTTCAATTCTATATTTTGCCGTTTTTGATGCCGGCGCGGATTTTTTCGATAAGAGTATTAAAATAAAAAAGATTATGAAAAGTCAGCAGACGCATACCGGTTATTTCTTTGGCTTTTAACAAATGGCCGATGTAACTGCGAGTGTAATTTTGGCACACCGAGCAGGCGCATTTTGGGTCAACCGGTTTTTTATCTTTTAACATAGCCATGGTCTCTAAGTGTAATTTTCCAGACGAGGTAAAAGCCGTGCCGCGGCGGGCGTAGTGGGTGGGGGCGATGCAATCAAAAGTGTCTATACCGGCTTTAACGACCTTCGGCATGTCGTCGGGATGGCCAATACCCAAAAGATGGCGCGGTTTTTGGGGCGGCAGTTCGTTAACCACCCAACCGATCATTTTAGACATTTCGTTTTTATCATCGCCAAATTCGCCGCCAATACCAAAGCCGTCAAAATCCAGACCGCCCATAAATTTAGCGCTTTCAATCCGCAAATCCTTAAACCGGCCGCCTTGGACAATGCCGTACAGCGTCTGTTGGGACTTTTTAATTTTCAAACAAACTTTAGCCCACTCATGAGTTTTTTTAAGCGAGTTTTTGGTATATTCATAACTGGCCAATGGGG
Organism: uncultured Candidatus Saccharibacteria bacterium; assembly: GCA_964365305.1. GTDB lineage: Bacteria > Patescibacteriota > Minisyncoccia > JACQLN01 > JACQLN01 > CAYIPG01. The sequence continues at coordinate 1,214 of CAYIPG010000005.1, read as the reverse complement.
GAGTGCATTCGTCAAAAGCAAAAATAATATCGGCGCCGATGTCTTCTTGGATTTTTATGGATTCTTTGGGGCCGATAAATAATTTTTGGCCGTCTAGGGGTGAAGTGAACCACACACCCTCGCTGGTTATTTTTATATTTTTCGGTTGCGCATTTTCTGTTACTGCCAAAATATGCGATCGCATATTTTGGCAGTCGTCTTTTCCTTTCAATATTTTTCCAACACCCAGATCCCTGCCAAAGCCCAAACTAAAAACTTGAAACCCGCCCGAGTCGGTCATGATGGGTTGGGAGTAATTCATAAACTTATGCAAACCACCACTGGCTTTGATTATTTTCTCGCCCGGTCGCAGATGCAAATGAAAAGTGTTGGCGATTAAAATTTGGGTCTTTGTCGCCGGTATTTCCTCGCTGGTTAGCGTTTTAACCGTGGCCGTGGTGGCGACGACCACAAAAGCCGGCGTTTCCACCTCGCCATGCGGGGTTTTTAAAACGCCCACCCGGGCGTTTGATTTTTTGGATTGTTTTAGGATTTTGAATTCAAGCATTTTTATTTTCCTATATGTTGCAGACGAATATGGCTGCCGCTTTGGCGAATAATTTTAAAGCCCACTTTCAAGAGGGCTTTTACAACCTGACTAGATTTTAACATCGGCAAAATACTCATCGGGCTATCGCAATGACTCTGGATTGAGGTATTTTCCCTACTACTCGTCTTTGATCGTCTATTATTATGTTGCCTTCTTTTATAACGCCATCACAATATAGTTCAATCGCGTCTTTAGCCATTATTTTGGCGTCGGCCAAAGATGTTCCAAAAGTAACTACTTCCGGCAAGCCCAAGGCCCTTACCAAATAGGCCTTATCTTTTGCATCAAACCAAATAACCACGCTGTATGTTCCGTGTTTTGTTTTAATTGAAACACTTTTTTTCTGGGCTTTCTTCATAATTTTACGATATCATTGATTATACTCAAAATCAATTTCTTAAAACCCCGAAGGGTTACCCTTTGTGGACATTATACCAAAAAGTTCGGACTCATTTCCAGCAGAATCCGGAATGATGTCTCACGCGCGGAGCGCGTGGTGGCTCTGACCTAAATCGTACGCTCGACGAATCGCCCCGCCACCGCCTCGCAGAGCCTCGGCAACCCCGAAAGAAAAACACTCCTTGCATTTCTGATTTGGCGGGGGTGAATTTTCTTTTGAAAAAGG
>CAYIPG010000004.1:0-49838 GCA_964365305.1 uncultured Candidatus Saccharibacteria bacterium | reverse complement strand
CCATAATTATTATTTATCTCATTAAATCATATAAATCAATATCCAAAAATTTCGCTTCAATTTCCGTTCGCATATTATTTATATTAATTCTGAAGGAGTGGTCTTCAGGGCTTATTAACTTAGGCAATTACCTATTTAAACTTTTTAATCCAATATGCGGGTCATCATATTTAACCCCTGGTGGTGTAAATTCAATTGCCTCTTGATAACACTCGCTCGCTCGCTTATAATCACTTGACTCAGTATATAAAGTTCCAATGTTATTAACAATATTTGAAAAGAATATATCGAATTTTAGAGCGTTAGAAAATGCGCTAAAATATACTGGGAGTATATAGCGTTTTCCATCTTCGTCGTAAAATGCAACCCCTACTAATGGATTTTGTTGTAAAAGTTTTGTTGCAGTTTCTCCATCGGGTACTAACACTTTAGTAATCCCATCTTTTGCAGAATTTTTAACAACAATACCAACAGCAAGTCTCATCCATCCCTGCGTGGAAATTGTATTGTCCATCTCAACTTCCTTTATGGGATTGCACTTTATATCTTCGTAAATTTTTTGAGCAAGCGTTTCAAGAGCTAAATTGTAATACTTCAGAGCATTTTCAAAATCATGAGCTTTCTTATAAGTTAGTGCCAAGCTGTTCAATGTGTCTACCATGTCAGTCCAATGGACATTCTTCAAATTGTTTTCAACGAGCTTTTTTAAAAACTCAATTGCCTTTTTGTAATCTCCTTTTACTTGATAAATGATGCCAAGTTCAAAATTAATATCACGCGAATTTGGAGATAAAGCGATTGCTTTTTTACAAAAATCCTCTGCTTGAGCCAAATTACCCATCTTTCTTGCAATATGTGCTGAATAATACAAATAATCCAAGTTATTTTGTGATTCTTGTTTAATATTCATCAAGAAATTTATAGCGGAAGAATAATCACCAGTCCTCAAAAAGTTTTGTATTTGTTTACACTGTTCTTCTCGCATAAATTTTTACTCTATATTTAAAATTAGCTATACTATAATAGATTTTCTATATCATTTATCAACTTCTTTTAAATATTTCTGGATTAATCCAAATTTTTGTGTCAAAAATTGATTTTGGGTAAAGTCCAATAATAGCTTTCTTTAATATATTTTTTCTTTTTGGATCGCGGTCAGAAAAGAATTTCAATAGAACTGCATCAGGTCTTTTGTTTTTTAGAAAATAATGCGATGGTATGGACCTTTTTATGAAGTCAATGCGGATTTTTCTGTAACCATTCTCAATACTCTTTTTAGATCTATCAGGAAAATTTACCTTGTCATCTTTTTTATAGAATAGCCAAACATCAAAATCTTTAATTCCGTTTTTGTGGTCAATATAATGGATAGCAGCACCTTGGCATAGTGCTATACAAAAAAGCTTGCTTGTGTAAGCTTTAGATAATTTTTTACTTTTCCGATTTCTTTTGAAAAAATTTTTATGTTCTTGTAACGCGATCTTTTTTAACCCATTAAGATCGTCTCGAGTTAATCTAAAATTATGGCGTTTCTCATTTTCAGTCATTTTGTTTTAAGGAGTTAGAGTTAGCCGGTTTCTTAGAATCTATTGAAATTGAAATGGAACTTCAATAATTTTTTATTTCTCCTCTTTAATTTTGTTTAAGAGAGTTTTTACTTTTTGCAAACTGTCCCAGTCGTGGATGGAAACGGCCAGCGCGTTTTTATTTAGTTTTTTTAGAATATCCAATTTCTTTTTTAGGTCTTTGGGCTTAACTAAGTCGGTTTTGGTTAAAAATAAATATTCTGTTTTTTTGGCCAGCGTCGCGCTGTAGTTTTTGAGTTCGTTTTTAATTATTTTATAATCCCCCGCCAGGTTTTCGGATTCAGCCGAAATCAAATGAAATAAAATTTTGGTGCGTTCAATATGGCGCAAAAATTTTATGCCCAAACCCTTGCCTTCCGAAGCGCCTTCAATCAACCCAGGAATATCGGCTAAAATAAGTTCATAATAAGCGCCCAGGCCCGGTTCCAGAGTGGTAAAGGGATAATTGGCGACTTTGCTTTTGGCCTTGGTGAGTTCGTTTATCAAACTGGATTTGCCGGCGTTAGGCAGGCCAATAAGCCCAATGTCGGCAATCAATTTAAGTTCCAAACGAACAGTAAAGGCCTCGCCCGGCAAGCCGGGTTGAAATTGTTTGGGCGTGGTGTTGCGAGGCGATCGAAACTTAAAATTGCCTTTGCCGCCATGTCCACCTTTGGCCGCTAGGATTCTTTGGCCAATTTTGGTTATTTCGGATGTTTCACCGGTGTCAATATTTTGAATAACCGTGCCTACGGGAATTTTTAAAATTAAATCCTGGCCAGTGGGGCCGTCGTTAAATTGGGGCTTGCCATGGCCGCCGTCGGGAGTGTTAATTTCTTTTCTGTATCTAAATTGCGCCAGAGCGCTTAAATCGGACACGCCTTCAAAATAAAGATTGCCGCCGTCGCCGCCGTCGCCGCCGACCGGGCCTTGGCTCATCATATTTTTATTAAAAGCCACGGCGCCCCGGCCGCCGTCGCCCGCTTTAATTTTAATTGTTACTTCATCAATCAACATAATTATTTATCCAACGCCTATATCTATCGGTTTCGCAAACCGATATAAATGTTGAACTTAATCAATAAAAGTAAGCGCTTTGCCGCGCTTATCGCCCCGGCCGGTTCGGCCGATACGGTGAACATAGTCGTCAAAAGTGGCCGGCAGGTCGTAGTTGATAACATGGCTGACATTGGGAATGTCCAAACCGCGCGCGGCCACATCGGTGGCCACCAGCACCTGCGCGCGATTGTTTTTGAACGCTCCCAAGGCGCGTTGTCGCCTGGACTGATTTTTATCGCCGTGAATTGATTCAGCTTGAAAACCCTTTTGCGATAACATCTGCGAAAGTTTTTCCACGCCGTGTTTGGTTCGGCCGAAAATAAGCACTTTGCTAAAGTCCTTTTGCCTTAAAAGATCATGAAGCAATTCCAATTTATTTTTGCCCTGGCCCACTTTAATAACATCTTGCTCAACATTTTGGGCGGTGTCTCGGGTTTTAACTGAAATTCTTACGGGCTGGCGCAAAAATTCCAAAATTAATCTTTCTATTTCATGCGACACTGTGGCCGAGAAAAAAAGCGTATGGCGTTCTTTAGGCATGCCGGCCATAAGAAAACGCATGTCGTTGATAAAGCCCATATCCAACATTCTGTCGGCTTCGTCCAAAACAATTGTTTTAAATTCGGCCAGGCGGATATTTTTTCTTTCAATAAGATCTTTAAGCCGCCCCGGCGTGCCAATAATAAAATTATTATGGTATCTAAGTTCCGAAACCTGTCTGGAAACACTCATACCCCCCACGCAACACACCGAAAAAATCTGCAGACCTCGGGCAAAACCCTTTAGTTCGCTATCAATCTGAAGGGCCAGTTCGCGCGTTGGCACCACCACCAAAACCTTGTTGGTTTTATTAAGCAGAACCTTATGAATTAGTGGAATAAGAAAAGCCGCTGTTTTGCCGGTGCCGGTATTGGCAACACCCACCACATCTAAACCTTTTAGAATATGGGGGATGATTTTATCTTGAATCGGCGTGGGCGTTTTGTAACCTTTGATCAAAATAGAATTTTTTAATCGCGGATCAACATTAAAGTCCTGAAACCTGTGTTCCGGTATAAAATCCGCTACTGCCTCGCCCATTATCGCTTTGTTGATAAACTTGGCTGGATCAATATATTGGCTAAGTCCTTGTCGGCCGGCCTGACGCCTGGGAAATCCAGGCCGCCTAGAAAATGGTTTTCTAGGGCCTTTGTTATTAAAACTTCTCATATATGCTTATCTTGTCTTTACTCACGAGTTTCTAGACAAAGCCTAAGGCCTATATGTTTTCAGGATTATATATTGGTAATATGTCCTCAAAAAGTCAAAAACCGATGAGATTTACTTATAATCCCAGTATATATTAAGAGAATTATCTTGTCAACCCCGTTAGAAATAAGCCGCCCCTAGGCGGCTGACGCCGTGCCTCTAGGCAGGGCGGATTTCTAACGGGGTCAACCATAGGGTCTCAAAGTTTCTCTATTTCTTTTAAATCTTTATCGGGCAGATAAAGAATAACAAGTCCCAAAACAATTCCGCCGAGAGCGGTTAGGGCGTGGCTGCTGCCAAAAATCCAAATATCCACCGCGTCCAGCACATACCAAATTCCCCGCCAAATAAGCACCAAACTCACCACAATAGAAACATTCTTGGCAAAGTATCTTATAATATGTTTATTTTTGCTCATAGCTTTAATTTTAGCACAGCGGCGCTTCTTGGGTAGGTTATTTCATCTGGTAATTGACAATCCTAGCAGGTTTGTTTATACTTCTGAAGTGGCAATTTCGCCACAAAAATAATAAAGGAGCTGTCCAATGGGAAGAGGCGGAACATCCAGAACCAAGAAGACGAAGAGTTTCAGCAATTCCGTCTTCGGAGGAGGGTCCCACTACGAGACCAAAACAAGGGATGGCGATGGTCGCACATCCTGGGGCGCCAGCAACACCTCCAGGGAGGCAGAGAAGAACGCCAAAAAGCGACGGGGTCGCTGACCCAAAAACGGTCAGATTCCGGTAGCACAGCCAGCAGAGCAATCTGCTGGCTGATTTTTAATCATTTGAGAATTTTAAAATTGATTCAAAGGCGCTGGGGAGTTCCATTATGCCATCGTCGCCGCTAAAGTGTTTTTTATTCTGCTCAATAATTACTTCGGCGTTTAGTTTTTCTTTTAAAATATCCGCGTAGCGGACAGGCACTAATGGGTCGTCGGTAGAATGGATTATTACAAAATTTGAACAAACTGATTTTATTTTCTCCCAATCAATTAGCTTGGCAAAAAAGCTGGATAGTTCTTGGTAACCCAAATCATCCGAAAAGCCAGCCACTAAAATAACTCCACCAACTTTTTGATTTTCTTCCAGTGTTTCAAGATATCGCAGAATGGTAATACATCCCAAACTATGGCCGATAAAATAGCAATCTTGATCAGGTACGCCAACGATTTTGGTCAAATGCTCCACCCAGGCCTCCATTTTAGGATGCGCTGTATCAGGCATTGCCGGAACGGAAACATGGAAACCTTCTTTTTCTAATTTTTCTTTTAGCCAAGGCCGCCAACCCTCTTCGGGATAACCCGCCCAACCATGAATTAAAAAAACTCGTTTCATAACATCTCTGATTTTTTTATTTTATCTATAAGCGGCTCGGTGGTGCATCTAAAAATAAATCCATCGCCCATATCAATATCATGGGTGGTGTGGTGCGGCCGCTCAACTTTTGTAACTTTATTTGATGCTTCAAGTTTTTTGATAAATCCATCGTAAGAAATAGTTACCGGGTATACTTCTATATGATCAAATTTATTTTGTTGTGAGCCATCGGGTTTTTGGTCGGATAATTCCAAAAAATTGATTGGGCCTAGCGCCGTCTCAATCCCCCGCTTAAATTTTATATAAGCCAGTCGGCGCTGGGAAATAATGGATTGATGAATATAATCGCTATTGCTTTCAAAAATAGCCCTAATATATTCAAACGATTCCTTGGAGTCGCATTTGTAGCAAATATGGTCGGCCTTAGAAATTCCCGTCAACGAATTCTTTTCAGCAAAGGCATTAAACTCTTGAACATACTTTTCCGCCTCGGTATAAAAATCGTCAATAGTATTTATCATGTTATTGTAATTCTGATTTAAGTTTATCTCGCACGCTATTTAAAATTATCTCCGCTGTTACAAAACTATGATCTGTTTTATAGTTATGGCCGTATAATTTATCCTCAAACACAATATCCATGAATGTTTTTGGGTTGGCATAACGAGGAATAAAATGGGCGTGCAAATGCCGGGTTTCATTTCCTAAAAATGAATAGTTGAACCAATCTGGTTGGAAAACATTTTTAGATGCTTCTCTCAAGTCATGCAAAATTAAAGATAATTCTGATTGTTCTTCGGGTGTCGCATCAGCCAAATCCAGCGCGTTCTCTCGTTTGCACCACACCACGCACCGCCCCAGATAACCTTGGTTCGGATGAACATAAACCGCCCAATATTTGTAATCCTTAATTAGATTTTTTGAAAAATCCTCGGTCATGGTTTGAAAATACTACTAACCCTTTCTTTTGCGTTTAGTTTTTTAATTCTCTCATTAAGATATTTGTGGTCTATGGGATAAATATTAACAAAATTTTGGATATCTTCAATATCTTTTTTACCTTCTTCTTGTCCTCGTTGCAATAAAGCTTTTATAAACAATACATCCTCTGGAGGTAACAGATAAAGATTAACATCTTTATATTCAAGCTGGATTCTTTTTTGTTTAACACTATCTGTAACGCTAAATTTATACTGTTTATCAAAATTAAATTCTAAGTGGCTGGAAAATTGTATAGAATGATTGTCTTCGGGGTTGGAATTTCTAACTGGCCCGGCTTTAGAAGTATGCGTATAGGATTCTATATTAAATAATTCGTCGGTCTTATCGTGCTGGTTATCGGACAGAAAAATATCTACATCGTCGGGAACCCTTTTATTACCCAGCAAAAATAGGCAACTACTGCCCCCTATCATCCAATCGATTGAGGCCTTATTTAACTTTTTAGCAACTGAAACCAGAAGCGGAAATTTTGATATAAATTCTTCTAATTTTTTAGGGTTAACCATTGATTAAATCCAATTTCTTGTTTCTATCCCAACTTTTAATTTCATTTTCCCTCCGGCGCGCTTTAATGAGGGTTGTGAATTTTTCTGAATATCTAAGAGCAACCGGCCGGCGGATTTTGGTATAGTGCGCTCCTTGTTTTGATTCGTTGTGTTGCTTTAGCCGCTTTTTAAGATTATTGGTACAGCCCACATATAATGTTTTATCTGCGCATTCAAGAATATAAACAAAATAGGACATGTATTTTCATATCTGTTAAAAAATATAATACCCTGATATAATACCTAAAAATTGCGGGATCGTCTAATGGTAGGACATCGCCCTTTGAAGGCGAGTATCTAGGTTCGAGTCCTAGTCCCGCAGCATGTCCAGATTATTAATAAATAATTTATGAAAGGTTTTAACTCAAACATAGAAAAAGACACCTTGGAAAATGATAATTTTCGCAAGGTGATTTATACCGGAAAACACAGCCAGTTGGTTTTAATGTGTTTGCGGCCAAAGGAAGAAATTGGCCTAGAAATTCACGCCGAAAACGATCAATTTTTCCGTTTTGAAAAAGGGCGGGGAAAATGCGTTATTGACGGCAATGAATATGATGTTGAAGGCGGATCAGCCGTTGTCGTTCCCGCCGGAGCAAAACATAACATTATAAACATTTCCGAGACCGAAGAATTAAAATTCTATACAATCTACTCCCCGCCTCATCACCAAGACGGCATTATTCGCGCGACCAAAGCTGACGCGGCGGCGCATGAAGCAGAATTTAAGGGAGTTACCACGGAATAATTTTTAACTTTAACGAGGCGAGGCCTCGATAGAAGGTCGGATTTGAATTGACTGGGCGCTGATGCTGCCGTCCTGGTTTTTGGCGCCGCTAACTGTAACTTGTTCGCCTACCGCGATATCACTGGCTGAACCGGAAACACTTTTGGTAATGGGTGTGTTGGGAGTAAAGAAGATAATTTGCGAGCCGCCGTCGCGCAATTTTATAGTTATACTTTTATCGTCTGCGCTGATAACTTCTCCGACAGCCAACCCGTTGCCACCTCCAGCGCGCCCGCTCTGGCCCATTCCCACAAAGCCACCAGCCGTCGCTCGAGCTTGCCGTTCTTCTGGTGAGAGATTAGCAAAATTACCCGCGCCTCTGTTGGCGGTTCTTTGATTCTGATTATATTTCATGCCGGCATAAAAAGAACCAACTCCAACTATAACAACTAATAAAACCAACGAAATTATTTTTTTGTTCATATTTTTTATTTTAATTTTTTAAATTTTACCTATTCATATCTTAAGGCCTCTATGGGATTTAAGGCGGCTGCTCTTTTGGCGGGATAATATCCAAAAATAATTCCAATAGCGGCCGAAACGCCAAACGCCAAGATCACCGAAAACAGAGAAACCTGCGTGGTTATAATACCAAAATAGGTTACAAGAAAAGCGATCAGCCAGCCCAAAATAACACCCACCAACCCGCCCAAAAATGTTAACACCACCGCTTCGGTTAAAAATTGGCGATTAATATCGCGTCTTTTAGCGCCGATGGCTTTGCGTAAACCAATCTCGCGGGTGCGTTCGGTCACAGTCGTCAGCATCATATTCATAATGCCGATGCCGCCGACCACAAGCGATATGCCGGCAATGGAGGCCAAAAACAAAGTAAAGGTATTAACCACGGTAGAAAGCGTACCCAAAATATCTTCTTGCGAAATTATGGAAAAATCCGCTTCGGCCACTCGATGTTTTTCGATCAAGGCATTACTTACGCTATCTTTTACGGCGCTCATTTGGTCTTTGTCAGCCACGCTTACGGAAATTGTTGAAAGATAATCCACGCCCGCCAAAATTTTTTGCATGGTTGTTAATGGCACAAAAATCATATCGTCTGGTCCCGAAAAACCCGCTCCGCCCTTGGCGGCTAGCACCCCCACTATTCGAAAATTAATTTTATTTATTCTGATGGTTTTGCCCACCGGATCGGTTTCACCCCATAAATCGGTGGCGGCCGTGGCGCCCAAAACCGCTTCCCGCCCCAAACCCCGCAGGCCGCTATCGGTTATGAACGAACCCGAAGCCAACGAAACATTGCGGACAAACATATAGTCCGGAGTGACACCTGTAACCGTGGTGTTAGTGTTATTGCCCGTGGCCGAAACCACTTGAAATCGCCGTGAAACCTCGGGCGACACCGCGGCGATACCGTCTATTTGCTTAATGACTTCTATATCTTCATTTTTTAATGTCTGGGCCGAGCCTCGCCCCGAGGAAACAATGCCCCGCCCAGGCTGAACCACGCCCGGCAGAATGGTCAGCAAGTTAGAACCCAACCCCTCAATGCTGGATTGGATTTGAACTTTGGCGCCCTGGCCGATGGCCACCATGGCGATAACCGAACTAATGCCGATAACAATGCCTAAAACCGTAACCCCTTGCCACCGGATGGCGGCACGATCAGAGAAGGCTCGACACTTTCTGTACAGGTAGCTGACGAAGGAGGGGCTGGTCTCGACCTGTCCTCCATCAAGATGCTGATTGATAGCCAAGAAGTTAATGCTCTCTATAACTTTGAGAAGGGAGTAATAACTTATGAGTTGCCCGGTTCTCTACCTCTCGGCCCTCATTCTGTCCAAGTTTTTGCGAAAGACCTGGTAGGGAATGAAAACGGAGGTCTAGTGTGGAAGTTTGTCTTAAAACCTTTAGGACCTGACTTCAACAGGGATGGTATTGTCGATCTCGATGATTTCTTTGACTTCACCCTGCTCTTCGGAGTGGGAAGAGGACAGTCGGGCTACAATTCCAAATACGACCTTGATGGGAACAGGAAGATAGATTTGGGGGATTTCTTCATCTTTGCGGAGATGATTGGGAAGAAAATATAGCTGTAAGGTTGCCACTTGTCTATTTGCTATTCACTTGGTAGAATTGGTCTATTATAAATTAATCGTGGGGTGTATAATTCATCCTTATATTTTATGAAGTCCAAATCTCTCGTTGCAGCATCTATCTTAAGTTTTATAGGCATAATTATTTTTATCCTTAATCTGATAGGCTACCGCCATATCATTGATATTCTTCCGTTTTTGGAAGATGGCTATTGGAAATTATTATTAGTTCCCGTTTTTGGAATATGGCCACTGATAAATCCGTTCATGCTTATTCTCTCTGTTTCTATCCTAGTATTATCTATTATCTCTATTAGAAAACTTCGTAGAATGAATTTACCTATAAGATTTGCAGTATATAATTTGGCTATAGGGATTTTTCTTTTTGCAATTTTTCCAGTACTAGCTCTCTTTGTCTTATACTCTCTATAATCAGGTTATTGAGGAGGTTAGGTCATGGCCAGATTTTGGATTCTTTCTGTGCTGACTATTACCTGTCTTATACTTAAAATAACATCTTCTTATTCGGAAGAAGCCTCTAAACCTAGCAAAGGCCTCTATGCAGAAACACCTCTTAAGGACTTTGTGGTAGACGCACCTTGGAGAGTGGAATCCGTAGACACAGAATTCCCTCTTTTTGCAAAATCCCCAAAGGGTAACCCTTCGGGGGATGGGGTAAAACAACATTCTGATATTCTGTAGAATATGAGAATGTTATTCTGTGGACAGAATCATGTTGAAATACTGCTATAATTAAAGAAACCAAACATAGGTGGTTTGGATTGACAGGTTTTTGTTTATTGTATAAAGTATAAGGCTATGAAAAATCTAGACGAGAAGCTCAAAAATTTAGTCAGTTTAGACCAGAAAATCAACAAACTGCCGCCTTTATCTGCGGTTGAGGAACAAACCGTAGAATCAGAACAAAGATTTGAGGCCACTTACTATTCAAATAAACTTGAAGGCAATAAACTCTCAAAAGATGAAGCGCGGAAGATTATATCTTCTGGCAATTAAATGACGCTCCCGCTAAATAAAAAAGATCTTGATGTTCTTGAGGAAAGAGGCTATTGGAAGGCCTCTTCTTTGTTGCATAAGAAAATAAAAAGATTAGAAAGTAAGGTCGTTAGCATATTTAAGTATAAGAACTTCGCGATAAATCGGGGCGAGTTGTCGCAGCAAGTTCTCTACAAACTCTTGGTCTTCGGCTTGGGCGAAAATTTTATCGGGCAGAGGATTTGGATCAATTAATTCATTTTCAAGATAGTTCCCGCCCTCGCTATCCTCAAAATTAGAAAATATAATGTCTCTCTTTTTTCTTAGCCAATCAATGGCGGTGTTGCGGGCAATCGTGAACAACCAGGTCTTAAAATTTTTATCGGGGTTATACTTTTTAATTTTCCTCCAAACCTTTATAAATGTCTCTTGAGTAATATCCTCGGCATCTTTTTTACTGCCAGATATGCGGTAGACAAAATTATAGACCGGTTTTAGATGCCGGCTTACCAATTCCTCCAGCGCTTTTTCCTCACCCTTTATATAACTAGAAACCAGTTGTTTGTCGTTTTCATCCATAAATTTCAAAGTTTAACACATGTTGCCTCGTTTTTGTAGTTGACCCTTAAATATCCATAGTATATACTGGGGTTATATGGAAAAAGTATTGCTTAACATAAAAACCGACCCAAAAATAAAACAAGATGCTCAAAAGGTGGCTCAAGAGTTGGGTTTGCCTTTAGGTACCATAATTAACGCTTACCTGCGTGAATTGATTCGCGAAAAAAGGGTCTTATTCTCTTCTCCCCCCATTCCTAATCAGCGAACTCAAAAAATGCTAAAAAAAATAGATGCTGACATTCGCGCTGGCAGAAATACTAATGGACCGTTTAGTTATGATGAGGCCATTGAATATCTTGACTCTATATGAGGATTTTGTATCACAATAATTTTAATAAAAGTTATAAAAAATTATCTAATAGGACTAAAGAGCAATTTAAAATACGGTTAAAATTATTATTAAAAAATCCGCATAATCCTATACTTAATAATCATGCTTTGCATGGTGAATGGAAAAATTACCGAAGTATCAATGTAATGGGTGATTATAGGGCTATTTATAAAAACTTAAATGATGACACAATTGAATTTGTAATCATTGATACGCACGGTAATCTATATTGAGGTCTCACTATTAGACATCGGATGTCGCGCTAGAAAAATGTAAGTTTAACTTCCATTTTTGATACAATTAAACTATGAGGATTGGCTATAGAAATATAATCGCCGCTGCTGTTCTGATTTTTATATCAATCTACTTTCATTTAAGCGCAAACAACATTGCTGACCCTGATGGTTTCTACCATATTGCTCATGCCAAGATATATAGAGATCAGGGATTATTGTCAGCTGATTTTCCATGGGTTCAGTATTCGGCGATTAACCAACTTAAAGCCGATATTTGGTATGGGTTTCATGTGTTTTTGATACCATTTACATATTTTAACGACCTAACAATCGGAATCAAGTTCGCTGGTATATTTTTGACTTCACTTGTCCTAATTTTATTTTTTCTGATTATTAAAAAACTCCAGGTTCAATACCCTTTATTTTGGACCATTCTTTTATTTTTTTCCGTGCCGGATGTTCACTGGCGATTTTTAATGGTGCGTCCTCATATTCTAACTTTTATTTTAGGTCTTTTCCTGCTTTATTATTTGGCCAAAAATAATCGCTGGGGCATTTTGTTTTCTGCTTTGGCTATATCTTTTTTTCATTTAGCGCTCTTTTGGATAGTTTTTTTGATAGTTGGAGCGGTCTTAATATCCCAAACTATTATAAAATCAAAGATAAAATTTATTCCGATCGTCTATGCCGTTGTTGGCGCAATCATGGGCTGGCTGGCGCGGCCCAATCCCATCGGCGCCATAAAACTGGCCTATATTCAAGTAGTTCAGCTAATGGTTGAAAAGTTAAACGGCATACCATTTCAATTTGGTTCTGAACTTAAACCCGGCAGTCATTGGAGCGTTTTAATTACCGAGTTTTTGCCTATAGCGATTCTTTTAATTTTGGCCATTTGGGCTTGGCTAAAAAATAAACACACACTTAAATCAGAAAGTATTCTCTTATGGAGTTCTTTAATCCTGGCTATGATATTCGGCGGGATTTTCGTCTTCATCGCCCGGCGGTCCATAGATCTTTTTGTTGGTTTCGGACTTATTTTTGCGGCCTTGAGTTGGAGTTTATTTGGTTCAAAAATAAGACATTCCAATATTTTACTGACCGTGTTTTTCGCGGTTCTGGCGGCTAATACCCTCTACTTTGCCAATATCTATAAAAAACAAGCTATTTCGTCAAATACATTCAAAGAATCCTCGCTCTGGCTTAAGGAAAATTCCAAGAGTGGCGATATTGTTTTTAATGTTCATTGGGATAACTTTCCGATGCTTTTTTTCTGGAATCAAAAAAATTATTATATCAACGGCATGGATCCTATATTTGAATATGCTTTTGATAAACAGCTATACTGGAAACATTATTATTTGGATATAGACGGACTGGCTATTAAAAATAATATCGGCTATACCTGTTCCAATATAAGATCGGAATGCTCCGACAATAATATGGTGGAAGTGTACGACGCGCTAAAAAATAATTTTAAGGCCAAATATATTTTTGTTGAGCCGTCAAGAAATCCTAAACTAAACCGATATCTTGAATTTGATAAAAGATTTAAAAATGTCTTTAGCAATCAATCCAAGGAATCGATATTTGAAGTTCTTTAGCTCTACCATACTTTAAAGTATGGTAGAGCATAAAATAATGAGTTATAGAAACTTTTTGGGATCAATTTTAACGCCTTTGGCTATCTTCTCAATTTTAGCGGTTGTTTTTCAATTTTCTTCGCCCAATATCCCCGATCCTGATAGTTTTTATCACCTGCGGCATGCCGAGATATATAAAGAACAGGGAATTTTTACAACAGATTTCCCTTGGGTTCAATATTCCGCGATCAGCCAACTTAAGTCCGATCTTTGGTATGGTTTTCATATTTTATTGATTCCATTCACATACTTAAACCCGATTATCGATATTAAAATCGCCGGGGTGTTTTTGACCAGTTTGGCCCTAGCTATTTTTTATTTTGTTTTGAAAAGACATCAAACCCCTTTGCCGTTTTTATGGGCAATTTTTCTTTTTGTTTCTGCTCCCAACACCCTTAATCGGCTACTGATGGTTAGACCCCACATCTTAACGCTGGCGTTAAGTTTGCTGCTTTTATCGCTGCTGATAAAAGGAAAAAATCGGCAAATTGTCTTGATTAGTTTTTTATTTTCTTGGGTCCACTTAAGCTTGTCTTGGGTGCCCATTTTGATCGGGATAGTGGTATTAACCATCTCGCGAACCAAGTCCGATATTATAAAATTATCTTATTTATTTGGCGGTATTTTGATGGGTTGGTTGGCGCGACCAAATCCAATTGGCGCTATTAAACTGGCCTATATTCAGGTGATTCAGTTGATGTTGGAAAAACAAAAAAACATTCCTTTGCTGTTTGGCCGAGAACTATTGCCCTTAAGCCCCCAAACGCTTTTTGAAAATTTTACTCCCCTCATGATCGTCTGGATTTCGGCTATAGCCATGCTGATTGCTTATTTGTTAAAAAATAAATTATCAAATCAAAAAATAAAAACATTAATCTGGAGCAGTTTGATATTATCCGCCATATTTTTTCTGATGGCGCTGTTCATAGCCCGCCGTTCTTATGACTTTTGGGGATTATTTGCCATTCTTTTTGCCGCACTGGTTTTTTCTATTATCAAGAACTCAAACCATAACACGGCCAAAAATATATTCATTGTGATTTTTATAATAACTCTGGGTTTTCTAATGTTTTATAGCCCAATAAAAAATGCCCGTGGTCTAAAACAATCGGCTGTAGCGCCGGATTTATATAAAGAAATTTCGCTTTGGCTAAAAAATAATTCCCAGCCCGGCGATATTGTTTTTAATGTCCGTTGGAGCGATTTTCCCATGCTATTTTATTGGAATAAAAACAATTATTATATCGGCGGCATGGATCCTATTTTCCAATATGCCTACAACCCAGCGCTTTATTGGAAATTCCATTACCTTTCCAATGATGATGTTACCAAAAAAACCTGCCCCGCCATTGAGTGCACCATCTCAATGCTGGAAGATACCCATACTGTTTTAGTCAACGACTTTAAGGCCAAATATATTGTTCTAGAAAAACAAAGAAACCCTCTGGTTTATTATTATCTGGAAAACGATCCTGGCTACGAGAAAAAACTAGACACCAAAAGAGAGGTCTTATACCTGATTAAACCCTAGAAAATGTTATAATTATTTCATGGTAAATATTGAAAAACTTAAAACAATAGTGAAAGGAGAGGTGGCGGTGGATTCCGAAGCGTTGGAAAAATATAGCCGCGACGCCAGTTTGTTTCAAATAAAACCAGAAGTGGTCGTTTTCCCTAAGGATGTTGCCGATATCAAGGCGTTGGTTAAATTTACCGTTCAAGAAAACTCGCTCCAAAATCCGGTCTCGCTGACGGCCCGATCCGCCGGCACCGATATGACCGGCGGCCCCTTATCCAATTCTATTGTGGTTGAAGTTACCCGTCATTTTAACCATATCAAAAAAATTGGCCCGGATTATGCCATAACCGAACCCGGTGTTTATTACCGCGATTTTGAGAAAGAAACATTAAAACATAATTTAATTTTTCCCAGTTATCCGGCCTCGCGGGAACTTTGCGCCATGGGCGGTATTGTGGCCAATAATTCCGGCGGAGAAAAAACTTTAACCTACGGCAAAACCGAAAAATATGTGGAAGAAATAAAAATGGTTTTGAGGGACAGCAACGAGTATACTTTCAAGGCCTTGACTATGGAGGAATTGGAATATAAAAAGAAAACGCCTCATTTGGAAGGAGAAATTTATACTAAAATTTATGAACTTATAGAAAAAAATTACGATATAATTCAATCGGCCCAGCCCCGGGTCTCAAAAAATTCCGCCGGTTATTATTTATGGAATGTTTGGGATAAAAACAAGGGTACTTTTGATTTAACCAAATTGATAGTCGGTTCCCAGGGCACGCTGGGCCTAATAACCCAAGCCAAAATTAAACTGGTTAAACCAAAAAAATATTCCGGCATGCTGGTAGTATTAATGAAAGACATTAAACCCTTGGCTGAAGTAGTTAATCATCTGCTTGAATTTAAACCCGAGAGTTTGGAATCATACGACGATCATACCTTAAAAGTGGCCTTAAAGTTTTTTGGCGATATTGCCAAACGCCTCAAGGGTGATTTATTAACTCTAGCTATAAAATTTATTCCGGAATTCTGGGCCGTCTTAACCGGCGGAGTGCCTAAACTGATAATGCTGGCCGAATTTACCGGAGATAATTTGGATGAAGTGATAATTCGAATCAAAGCAGCCCAGGAGTCCCTTAAAGAATTTAACTTGAGAACAAAAATAGAAATCGGCGATGAAGCCGATAAATACTGGGTGGTGCGAAGGGAAAGTTTTAATTTATTGCGCCACCATGTAAAAAATATGCGCACCGCGCCGTTCATAGACGATATTATTGTCCGCCCCGAAAAACTGCCCGAATTTTTACCGCGGCTTTATCAAATTTTAGATGAACGAAAAGACCTTATTTACACCTTAGTGGGACATGTCGGTGACGGCAATTTTCATATTATTCCTTTGATTAAACTTTCGGAACCAAATATTGCCGGCATAGTCACAGAACTTTCCGACAAGGTTTTTTCACTGGTGTTGGAGTTTGGCGGTTCCATAACCGCCGAGCATAATGACGGTTTAATCAGAACGCCTTATTTGGAAAAAATGTTCGGTTCGGAAATTTATAATCTTTTTGGCGAAGTAAAAAAGATTTTTGATCCCGACAATATTTTTAACCCCGGCAAGAAAGTTGGCGCAACCATAGAAAACTCGCTACGATACATAAAATTGTAGTTAAGCAATGCTTTATGACGAAAACCGACGATATTGGCCCAGAACAAGTAATAATCGTTAATAATCCGGATATTGGACTTTCCGGATTTTTGGTTATAGATAACACTGCTTTGGGTTTGGGCAAAGGCGGAATAAGAATGACACCGACTGTAACAATAGATGAGGTTGCTCGCTTAGCTCGGGCTATGACCTGGAAAAACGCTCTGGCCGACATCCCTTTTGGCGGCGCTAAAGCTGGCATTGTTTGGAACGGCGGAGATGAAAATAAGAAAAAGCAGTTTGTTCAAAATTTTGCCAGAGCCATTCAACCCCTGTTGGTTAAAAGATATATTGCCGGCCCGGATGTAAATACCACCGAGAAAGAGATGCAATGGATTGCCGAGGCAGTTAAAAACTCCCAGTCCGTTACCGGAAAACCAGCTAAGTTAAAAGGATTGCCTCATGAACTCGGCAGTACCGGTTTTGGGGTGGCTCACGCCGCTAAAATAGCCATTATAGCCAAAGGATTAGATATAAAAAGTGCCAGCGTAGCCATTGAGGGTTTTGGCAATGTGGGTAGTTTTGTTTTTAAATTTTTAACCGAGATGGGCGCTAAGATAGTTGCCGTTGCCGATAGTCGCGGCGGCGCTTACTTAAAAACAAGCAAGTTTAATGCCAATAAAATCTCGGCTTTGCGAAAAAAACGGTTAAGCATTTCTGAATACCCCGGCGCTGAAAAAATGACTCGTGAAAAATTCTTCGCCTTACCGGTGGATGTCTTGATATTGGCTACGGTAACTGATGTCATCAACGAATCCAATAAGAATAAAATACAAGCAAAAATAATTGTGGAGGGAGCCAATATTCCCATGTCGGAAAAAATAGAAACAGAGTTGGCTCAAAAAGGAGTGCTTATTGTGCCCGATATTATTGCTAACTCCGGCGGGGTTATTTCTTCTTATGCCGAATACCGGGGCTATGACTCCCAAAAAATGTTTAAACTGGTAGAAGAAAAAATAACCGCTCGAGTGCGCGAAGTTCTGCAAAAAAGCGTCAAGCAAAACAAAAACCCCAGAGATATTGCTCTGAAAATTGCTCAAGAAATTATAACTCACAAACCTCGCCTTATTTTTTCTTAAAAACAATATACTTCATGCCCAAGAAGTTCCAGGTCAGCACCAGGACCAGAGAACTTAAAGCGGCGATATTGTCCCAAAGTTTGGGAGAGATGTTGGCGGGGTGTCCGATAATATTCACCATTACTGAAGCGATGCCGACATTAAGCAGAAAACTGCCCGAAACCACCAAAAAGAAAAGAAAAAAGTTGCCGGATTTTTGGAAAGTCCAATATTTATTCCAAAAAAAGCTGTTAACCACGGTAATGATAAAAGATATCGCCTTAAAGACCGAAAACCAAACACCCACAGTAATATCAGTAATCAAAATCAAAAAATTCAGAATGCCTAAATCCATGAAAGTGTTAAGCCCGCCCACCACAAAAAATTTTCCGAATTGAAAAATAAACGGCCGCCACACCAAAGATATTCTATAAAAAACATAAATGCCAACCAGCGATAATATGGGAAAAGAAACGAGGATAACATATTTGTTTATCGGCAACGCTATTTCCAGATTTTTGATTACGGAAAGCATGAATACCCCCACCAAAAAACCGACAATTAAACTTAAAACCGCGTCTCGTTTTGTAAATGGCATAAAAAAATTAATTATAAATTAAATTTTGATTCGTTGGTTACTGGAGCAGCTTCGGGCAAACTGACACCGAGCTTAGCTCTCGCCAAGATTTCACCTTCCACTAATTCCCGTTCTTTTCCAAAAGTCATCCGGGAAAGATTTTTAACCACTTTGGCTGTTTCGGGATTGCCAGGCACGGGCGGGTAGGTTTTTAGGTTAAACGGCCGCGAGGTTTGCCCATGAACCATAAGTTTAACATAGCAGTTGTGGTTGTCTAAATTTATCAAATCGTGGGCGTTAAAAATTGGAGACAATTGCTGTTTTAAAAACTCGGCATCGTCCACACCCACCCGAAACATCACCATGGTGCCGGCATTGCCAAAAACCGCCGTTTTTATTTTATCGCCTAATTGAGCGATGTATTGGTGGGCCATCACTAAATCAAGTTTGTATTTTCTGGCTTCCGACAAAATAGTGGCAATGGAATCGGTGGTAAAATTTTGGAATTCATCTAAATACAGATAAAAATCCACCCGTTCTTTTTCGGAAACATAAGCCCGTCGCATAGCGGTGAGTTGGAGTTTGCCCACAATCATTAAACCCAAAAGATTAGCGTTAACCTCGCCCACTTTGCCTTTGGAAAGATTGGCCAACAGAATTTTGCGGTTATTCATTATTTCGGAAAAGTTAATACCGCTGCGCGCTTGGCCGATAATGTTGCGCATCATGGTGTTTTCTATAAACCGCCCCACTTTGGAAACAAGATAACCCAGCATTTCGGATTTATGAAAGTCGCTGGTTTGGGCCATTTCTTTTTCCCAAAAAGCCCGCACTATGGGATCAGTAACTTTGATAAGTTTTTGTTTTAGGAAATCCTTGTCAGTAAAAATTCGGGGAATTTCCACCAGCGTTCCTGGGTTTTCCGAATCAGCCATAAGCGTGAGCATGGCATTTCTCATATTATGTTCAAACATCGGACCCATGGTTTCGGGCGGGAATAATTTATAAAAAATAGTAATCATTTCCTGTACCACAAAATCTTTTTCTTCTATGCTATAGGCCTCCAGCATATTGATGCCGATGGGACGCTCCAGATCGGCCGGATCAAAAATAACTATATCATTCCAGCGGTGCTGGGGAATGTGTTTAAGGGCGTATTCAATAAGATCGCCGTGCGGATCCACCACTGCCACGCCCTCGCCGGCCTCAATATCTTGGCGCACCATTTCTTGAATTAAGGTTGATTTACCGGTGCCGGTTTGTCCCACAATATAAATATGGCGGCGGCGGTCTTCGGGCGCAATTCTCACAATGGTTTGCTGGCCGCGGTATTCGTTCCAGCCCAAATACGGCCCGTCATTCATACCCCAAGGGGCGGGAGCGCTGCGGGCCTTAAGCCATTTTATTTTGGGGACTCCAAGGCCGGGCGTAGGAATATGATAAACACTGGCCAATTCCTCCGAACTTAAAATCATTTTTTTATTTTCATCAAACAATCGGAAACTGAATTCGTAAATAATTTCTCTGATTTTTTCGCGGCTGACCGAAAAAGAATTTAAATTAGGCGAGCCAAACTGATTGAAAGCCGTTTCAAAATCAGCTAAAATCGCCTCGGCTCGATCTTGAGTTGGCGCCACCGCCACCAAGCGAATGTTTGATTCAAAATTAATCTTGGAGGCGTTATGTTCAATCGCCTTTATTATTTCTTGATCTTGCGGAGTCAATGTTTGGCCGGTTTTTTCGTGTTTTATTTTTAACGGCACTAACTTGTTTTTGGTGGCGATATGATAGGCCTTTTCAAAAGACATGCCTTCTTGCATTTTTTTGGTTACTTTCATGGCGGTCTTGCTGAATTTTTGGGAAGTCGGCCGAACCAGCACCTGCATTACCGCGCTTTCTCCCGGCGCTAATTTAGAAAAATGAGTGGCAATTTCGCTTAGAGGATCGACTTCCAAATTGCGATAGGTTCGCACCGGCAAAAGTGAGTTGCGGTTAGTCATCACATAAGAAGCGGCCACGCCTTCGGTACCACGGGCATCTTCGATACCACGGGCACCTGCGGCTTGCGGGTGAAAGATATTATAGTCGGCCACCGGTTCCACCACCGCCTCGGGCGAAACCGAATGAACCGCCCGCGCCAAAATATCGCGATAATGCGACGGCACTGAAACATAAAAAACAATCTCGTTGTTAACATAAGCAATTTCCCAAACCAAATAGGGCTGGCCGAACTCAAAATTTCTCCAAAAGTCCTTTTCCTGAAGCGAAGAAAAAACAGAGTAAAGTTGTTCCATCGGCTGGATTTTTTCCAGCAGCGTCTTGGGTTTTTGTTCCGGTTCCAGATATTCATCTTGAGGCACCAAAATCAAGAAAAGTTCCATATTGAGCCCGCGCATCATCCGGCCGCGATTGCGAATGGATTTATATACCAAACCAAAAATAACCAGACCCACCAAAAATAAGCCCAGCAACAAACCCACACTAAAAAGAAAAGTTCGTAGTAACTCCATATCTAACACTAATACGCTAATGACTCACGAATGACACTAATCGCATCAGACGCGACTAATAACTTTCTTTATTTGTGTCATTAGTTTCCATTCGTGTATTGGCGTTATGTTATAGCTTCTCAATTTTCCCCAAGGCCTCCAGTTGCGCCCGCCATTCCGGATCGTCCATTAGATCGTCGTGAAATTTATCTTCCAGCCAAGGATCATCCATTTTTTTTAACACCGCAATCGCCTTCTCCAAACCATGGTCTCGAGCCATAAGTTTTAGATTCCAAAGTTTTTCTTCTTCGGGCAACGGCGCGATATGTTCAATATGCTGTTGCAGTTCTTCTTCGGTTGCGGGAATTTGTTGGGATTGAACATTAGAATTGTCCTGAACCGGCTGACCACCCAAAACCGGCGACGGTTCCTGCTCCGTTGATTTTTCTATTTCCACATTAACCGGTGGAATTATTTCTGGACTTTCTGCCGGCTGGCTTTCGGGACTTATTATATTTTCTTTTTGATCTTCCATATCAAAATTATATCATATGGTACCCCACTACAACTAGTGTATATATTGAGTTATAATCTAATTAATGCCAAACCTTTACACCAAATCAAAAGCTATAGTTTTGCTTATTTTGATTCTTGTGATCGCGATATTCTTTCGGTTTTATAAAATAACCGAGATACCGCCGGGGTTGTATCCCGATGAGGCCACCAACGGCGTTAACGCGTTGGACGCTTTAAGCGCAGGCAAATTTAAGGTTTTCTATCCCGAAAACAACGGCCGAGAAGGTTTGTTTATGAATATCCAGGCCTTGAGCGTAAAGGTTTTCGGCGCCCAGCCCTGGGCGTTAAGAATTGTTTCCGGCGTCTTTGGAACCTTGACTGTTTTGGGTTTATTTCTTTTGACCCGACTGCTTTGGTCCAACAAAATCGCCATGCTTGCTAGTTATCTAATGGCAGTTAGTTTTTGGCCAGTCAATTTTTCGCGCATCGGCTTTAGAGCCATCATGTTGCCATTTATTTTGGTCTGGGCTTTTTATTTTTTATGGAAAGGGCTTATTGATAAAAAATTATCATGGCTGGCTATCGCCGGTTTAATTTATGGAGTGGGTTTTCATACCTATATCTCCTGGCGGTTGTCGCCACTATTTTTGGTTTTATTTTTTTTGATACTTTTATTTAACCGAGAATATAAAAAACGCTTTGTTATAAAATCAGGATTTATATTCTTATTGTTTGCTTTGATAGCGGCCTCGCCTTTGCTGATTTATTACCTAAAAAATCCGGCTGATTTTTTAGGGCGAGCCGCCCAGGTTTCCATATTTAATTCCCCTGCTCCGGTTAAAGCGTTAACTGAATCCGTTATCAAAACATTAAGCATGTTTAATATCTATGGCGATGGCAACTGGCGGCACAATCTGTCTGGTCGGCCAGAACTTTTCTGGCCGATTGGCCTTGGATTTTTGATAGGGTTTATAACCATTGTGCGACATCGGATGTCGTACAAAAGTATTTTTCTTATCGGCTGGTTGCTGATAATGCTGTTGCCGAATTTTTTGGCGCCCGAAGGCGCGCCTCACGCCTTGCGGGCGCTCGGCGCTATGCCAGCGGTTTTTATTTTTTCGGCTCTGGGACTTAACGCAATTTACAAAAAAATCCAACGACATTTTAATCGGGCTTTGCTGGAACCCAAAAATGATCCTTGGTTTAATCAAATAAAAAGAATAAAAAAAGAATTGGGCTTGTTGGCAGTATTATTGCTTATACTTATCGGCGTTTGGGAAGGCAAAACTTATTTTGTGGTTTGGGGCGATAAACTTGAAGTTATGAATAATTTTGAACAGCGCCTGGTGGATATCGGCAATTATCTAAAAAACTTGCCGCCGGACACTAAAAAAATTGTAGTGGTTAACGAATATGGTTCAATAATTAAAAATGTTTCTATTCAAGCCCAACCGATTATGTTTTTAAACCATGCCGACCCAAGCATCACTTACATTAAAGGGGAGGACCTAAGCGCTTTGGCCGATAATTTGGAGAATACAATTATTATTCCGACCAAGACAGATAGTGAAATAATAAATAAACTGACCCAAAAATATCCGCGAGCCCATTTGGCCGATTATATTTCGTTTAAGGCGTTAAAAATAAAATGAAAACAAAAATACTAGCCGGGCTAATAGTGGCAGTGGCTTTAATTTTAGCCATATTATCAGTCAAAAACGATAGTATAACCACCGATGAATCGCCTCATATAACCGCGGGTTATTCTTATTTAACCCAAAAAGATATGCGGTTAAATCCCGAACATCCGCCGTTAATAAAAGATTTGGCGGCGTTGCTTTTACTATTTCAAAAAATAAATTTTGATACCAACCATTATTCCTGGAAAACCGACATTAACGGCCAGTGGTCCGCGGGGTCGCATTTTCTTTACGAAAGCGGCAATAATCCCGATAAAATCGCTTTGGCCGCCCGGCTAGCCGTTTTAATTATTTTCGCGCTATTGTGTTTGATCGTTTTCAAATGGGCGCGGTCAAGATATGGTGATAACACCGCTTTGTTGGCCGTGCTTCTTACGGCCCTATCGCCCAATATCTTGGCGCACGCCCGTTATGTTACCACCGACATCGGGGCTTCGTTGGCTTTTATCATCGCGGCTTACTTTTTTGTAAAACAAATTAAAAATCCCTCCGGCAAAAATATCTTTTACGCCGGCTTGGCTTTTGGGCTGGCTCAACTTTTAAAATTCTCGCTAATCTTACTGCTGCCGATGTTTTTTATAATTATCGCGGCGCTGGCTTGGTCTGAATACAATCATCGCTTAAAAATATTCTGGAATCATTTTAAGCGACTCCTGGCAGTTGTAATTATTGGCTATCTGCTGGTTGGGCCGGTTTATCAATTTCATGTTTGGAATTATCCGACCGAAAGACAGAAAAATGACACTGAATTTATTTTGAATTCTTTTCCTTTCAGGCCAGCCGCTGATTTGACTGTCTGGATGGCCGACCAACCTCTGCTGCGGCCTTACGCTCAATACTTATTGGGCATGCTGATGGTTTTTCAAAGAACTGGCGGCGGCAACACCACTTATTTTATGGGCGAGATTTCCGCTACCGCCTGGAAAAGTTATTTCCCCACGGTTTATATCCTTAAAGAACCCGTACCCGCGCTTATATTTCTGGCTATTGCCCTCGCCTTGGTTATCGGCGGATTATTTAAGCGCAACCGAAACAACTTAAAAAAATGGATTAAAAATCACGCTGACGAATTAACTTGGATTATAATAGTTGGAATATATTGGGCCAGCAGTGTTTCGGGCAATCTTAATATTGGTTTAAGGCATGTTCTGCCCACTTTCCCTTTTATATACCTTTTGATTTCAGGAAAAATTGGCCAGTGGATAAAACCAGAAAATAAAAAGTTTCTCAATCCTATAAAGTTAATTTTTGTATTAATTTTGCTATTTTGGTATGTAATTGAATCGGTTTTAACTTTTCCCCACTATCTCGCTTATTTTAATGAACTGACTGGCGGGCCGGTTAACGGTTATAAATACGCGGCCGACTCTAATTTGGACTGGGGGCAGGATTTAAAACGGCTAAAGAACTTTGTTGAAAAAAATAAAATAGAAAAAATAAAAGTGGATTATTTTGGCGGCGGCAGTCCCCTATATTATCTGGGTGATAAATACGAACAGCTAAACCCAAATAACCCAGACCAACGCCTCGGCTGGCTGGCTATCTCGGCCACACTGCTCCAAAACGGTCGCGGACAAGCCGCCAAGGGCTACGACCGCGACACAACTTACTACAACTGGCTCAACCAATATAAACCCATAACCCAAATTGGTTACTCTATCTTTGTTTATAAACTGGACTAACTTCAGAAGAAAATAAATAACTATTCCTCGCTCGCCAAGGAGGAGCTCCTACATCCTCCCTATTTTAAATAAATCGAACCTCCTTGAGTTCGCTCGGAACAATTATTTACATAGAATAAGTATCTACTACCGAAATTTATAATAAACCTTATTAGATATTCTTAAATCAACATATTCCAACAATGGAATGTTGGATGGGCTGATTTGTTCCAGAGTTCGTTTTAGTGTTTCCATGGTTTTGTAAGCATTCTCGCGCAGAGTTACTCGCACAATCCAGTTTTGATTGGTTATAAAATCAAAGTCCTCCCTATTTGGATCATGTGTTTGGACTGAAGCCAGGCCAATAGCCAAGTCCCGTGAAATACTTGTTTTTATAAAATAAAGTTTGGCCAAGGCCTCCGAGCCTAAAAATTTATCGCCCAGTTTTATATTTCTCTCTGTTTTATCCTCTAAAGTTAAAATAAGATTACCCGACATTCTGCCGGCATCAGCGTAAGTCATGCCGTTTTTATCTAGAGAGAAACAATTCTCGTTGCGGCATAACACAGCGTATAGACCGCCCGCAGCAGCGTTGGTGGTATTGGTATCGCCGCCGTTTTTACCTATAAATTTAAATATGGATATATTTTTATAAATAAAAAAAACGGCAATTAAAATAACTATGATCCCCACCCCAACATAAAAAACCGCCTTAACCCTAGGCGGAATTTGTAAGGGTTTTTTATTTATTCTCCTGATTTTTTCCGACATGAAACTCTTATCCGGGTATAATTTTAAAAGGCAGATATTTGTGCAGGGCCTTGGGCATGGCTACTTTACCATCAGCTCTTTGAAAATTTTCTAGAATGGCGATCATCACTCGTGTGGTTGCTATAGCTGTGCCGTTTAAGGTATGAGCAAAATCAATCTCGCCGTTTTTGCGGCGGAGTTTGATATTAAGATTGCGCGCTTGATAATCAGTGGTGTTGGAAGTTGAAGTAACCTCGCCCCAATCGCCCCGCCCCGGCAGCCAGGCCTCTAAATCGTATTTTTTAACGGCCTGAGCGCCCAAATCACCGGCGCAAATTTCCAAAACACGGTAAGGAATTTCCAGGCCTTGAAAAATTTTTTCCTCGGCTTTTAAAAGTTCTTGATGAATTTTAGGTGAATCCTCCGGCGCGGTGTAACAAAACATTTCTACTTTATTAAATTGATGAACGCGATACAATCCCTTGGAATACTTGCCGTAAGCGCCGGCCTCTTTACGAAAACAATGCGATAAACCGGCGTATTTTAGAGGCAGGTCTTGTTCATTTAAAATTTCATCGGCGTGATAACCGGCTAAAGTTATTTCGGCGGTCGCGATTAAACCCAAGTCCGAATCAGTAATTTGATAGGTTTGAGCTTCGTCCCCTTTGGGCAAATAACCCGTGCCTAAATAAAATCTTTCTCTAGCCAAATCCGGCGTGAATAAGATATTAAAACCGCAACCCCTTAAAACCTCCAGGGCGTAATTAACTAAAGCCAGTTCCAACAACGCGCCTTCATTTTTTAAAAAATAAAATTGGCTCCCGGAAACCTTGGCGCCTGCCTCAAAATCAACCAGACCTAGTCGTTGGCTTATTTCAAAATGGTCTTGGGGTTCAAACTTAAATTTTGTTTTCTCGCCCACCTGTCTGATTTCTTTGTTATCAACATCATTTTTGCCGTCAGGAACATCATCTGCTGGCGGATTGGGAATTTCAAAAAATTTTTCGTTAAAATTTTTTGAAACAACTTCCAGTTCTTTTTCTTTTATCCTAATTTTTTCTTTAAGTTGAGAACCCCTTTCTTTGGCCTCGGCATCCACCATTTTACCAAGACCGGCAATCTCTTTGCCTTCTCGGCGCAAACCGTCTATTTCTTGTATAAGCGCCCGGTGTTTTTTATCCATTTCTAAAACAGCATCAATGTCAACTTTGTAACCCTTGCGTTCAGCCCCTTTTTTAAAATATTCCGGATTTTCTCTAAGTTTTTTAATGTCAATCATACCAATTTTATTATATAATCCCAGATTGCCGTTGAGCGACTTCAGGGAGAAAACTTTAATGTAATTTATAATGAGTGGCTCACTGCAGGAGCGAAATGGCAATCTGGGGATGTTTTATTTCATCTCGGTTTCATAAATGGAAAAAGTATAACATCTCTTATGGAATGGTGATTGCCGATTAAAGCAGCCAAACGATCAAGGCCAATACCCAACCCGGCCGCCGGCGGCATGCCGTATTCCAAGGCCTCCAAAAATTCTTCATCTAGGCGTGATGATTCCTCATTGCCTTTTCTAAAATCATCCTCCTGCTTTTGCATTTGATCTCGCTGAATAATGGGATCGTTCATTTCTGAAAATCCTTTAACCACTTCGGCCCCATTAATTATAAGCTGAAAGCTTTCTGTCAATTTAGGATCATCGGTTTTTAACTTGGCCAAAGGCATTATAACTTCCGGATAATCAATTATGAAAGTTGGTTCGCTTATTTTTGCCCTAACTTCTTTTTTATAAAAACCATCCAATTCTCCCGGACTAATCTGGTTATAATTCTGGCCTGTTTCTTTTTTAAATATTTTTGAGAATTCTATGGTTTTCCATTTACCTTTGATCCATTTTCTTAACATTTTCTGCGTAAATTTCATCAAACCTTTGTAATCCTGATAAGCCCAATAAACTTCTAGGGAGGTAAATTCCGGATTGTGCATAGGGCTTATACCTTCGTTTCTAAAAGAGCGGCCGAGTTCAAATATCTTTTCAAACCCTCCCACTAATAGCCGCTTTAAATAAAGCTCCGGCGCGATGCGAAGATAAAGGTCTATATCTAAAGCGTTTAAGTGAGTTTCAAAAGGCCGGGCCATAGCTCCTCCGGGAATAGGTTGAAGCATCGGCGTTTCCACTTCCATAAAGCCCTCTTTGGCCAAAAATTTTCTGATATCGGCCACTAATTGAGCACGGTTACGAAATGTTTCCTTGACCCCTTTATTAAAAATCAAATCCAAATAACGATGACGCAGCCGTTCCTCAACATCTTTAAGCCCGAACCATTCATCCGGTATGGGACGCAATGACTTTGAAATAATTCTAAACGAATCAACTTCTAGGGTCTTTTCATCTTGCTTGGTTTTGAACAATTTGCCCGAGACCTCCACAAAATCACCGACATCGGCATTATTTTTAAAAACTTGATAACTTTCATGGCCCAATCTATTTTCTTGCAAAAAAATTTGAAATTGTCCGGTATCGTCTTCCAAATCCAAAAAAGCCGATCCACCGTGGCCTCGAATAGCCCGAACACGGCCCGCCAAAAAAATCGGCTCAATAATGCTCGCCAGCGAATCAAAAAACTCATGAACTTCTTGGACTGAATGAGTTTTGTTAACCCGAGCCGGATAAGGATACAAACCAGCTTGAGTCAAGGCCTCCAGTTTTTTGACGCGGATATTTCTTAATTCTTCCAAACTAGCCATAACCTAATTCTATTAGTTTTAAGTCCTTTGGTCAAAAAATATCGGCTGGGTGAAAAGTTACCAGCCGATACCCATAAAACCAAATTATTTTATGCTTAATATCTTATATTTTACTTTGCCGACGGGAGTAATGGCTTCTACTTGTTCTCCGGGTATTCGCTGCAAAAAAGCCCGGCCTAGGGGTGATTCGTTAGAAATCTTGTTTTGAGAAGGATCGGCTTCATTGGAACCCACGATGGTGAAAATCATTTTCTGGCCTTTTTCGTTTTGAACTTCTACAGTATCGCCCACATCCACAGCAGTGCCGCCGACCGTGCGGCTATCTTCAATAATGGCGGCGTTTTTTACTATTTCCTCCAATTCCCTAATCCGGCCTTCATTAAAGGCCTGGGCCTCGCGGGCCTCGTTGTAATCGGCGTTCTCCGAAAGATCGCCAAACGATTTGGCCTCTTCTATTCTTTGAGCGATTTCTTTTCTTTTTACGGTTTCTAGTTCTCTCAATTCTGTTTTTGTTTTTTCTAAACCTTCTTTGGTTATGTATTTCATATTTTGTTCGTGAGTGACATAATTTTTACCGGTTATTTTCATAAAGTTTTACGATATTCTTAAAAAGCAGAGCCACTGTTACCGGTCCAACTCCGCCGGGTACTGGAGTTATTAAAGAGGCCTTATCTTTGACCAAATTAAAATCTACATCACCTACTATGTTATTGTCAACTAAAGAAAAACCAGCATCCACAACCACAGCTCCTTCTTTAACCATATCCGCCTTAATAGTTTCGGAGCGGCCAACAGCGCTAATAATAATATCAGATTTTAAGGAAAACTCCATCACCAAATTAGGAGGAGTGTTTTTTTCTATGATAATTACTATCGCTCCAACGCGAACGAGCATCGGCGTTAAAAAACGGCCGACCAAACGCCCAAAGCCAAAAACAGCGATTGTTTTACCTCTAATATCTATATTTGATTTTTCTAAAATATGTATAATCGCCGCCGGAGTAGGCGGATCAATAAGCGATCGGCCATTAAAAAAAGAACCAGCCGCTCGATCCGACAACAGGTCCACATCTTTTTCTGGTGGAATAATATTAAACACCGAGAGTTTGATGTGATCCGGCAGAGGCAATTGTATCACCATTCCATTTATATCTTTTCTTTTGGCTAATTTATTTAATTCGGCGCTTAGCCCAGAAGTGGTTACGGGCGGATCAAAATGAAAATGTTTAAACCCAAAACCAAGTTCCAGCGCTGTTTCTTTTTTTTGTTTAATATAACTGGAGTTATCGGATTTTTCGCCCAAACTAACCACCGCCATAGTCGGCTTTGTTTTCCAACCGATTGTTTCTTTTTTTATTTCGGCCAGTATTTCTCGCGCTAATTTTTTACCATCAAAAATCATATTTACATTAGGCAGACATTAATTGTCGCTCATGCAAGGAGGAGACCTTTGCAACCTCCCTATTAGAAATAAATTGACTCCTCCTTGAAATCGCTCCAACCAATGTCTGCCTGAATTTTTAATTTTTCGTTTTTAACTTTTAATTTTTGTTCAGATACCACTCCAAAACATCCCGGGCGATGGGCGCGGCGATACTAGAGCCCTCACCGCCGTTTTCCACCAACACCGTTAAAACAATTTTGGGTTCCTCGTAGGGCGCGAAAACAGTGAACCAAGCGTGAGTATTGTTGCCGATGCCGGTTTGGGCGGTGCCGGTCTTGCCGCCGGCTGATCCGGGAATTTTTGACAGTGACCGGCCCGAACCGGAGGTTATGGTTTGATGCATAGCTTCTCTAATTATAGCTAAAGCCTTTGGATCAACAAAATTCTGCCTGATAATTTCGGGCTGGGTGGAACTTATAATTTTACCTTGATTATCGGTAACCGACTTTACTAAACGCGGTTTTAATAAAACCCCCTTATTGGCGATAGCCGCCGTAGCCACAGCCAACTGCAAAGGCGTAACTTGAACATCGCCCTGACCTATGGAAATGTTATAAGTGTCTCCGATGAACCAACTTTCTTTTTTGGTTTGTCTTTTCCATTGCGGCCCAGGAATCAAACCCGCGGCCTCGCCCGGAAGATCAATGCCTGAAGCCGAAGCAAACCCAAACCGCTTAAAATAATCACCAATTTTTTCGGGGCCAAGGCCTTTTATATTGCCATAACCGCCGCCCACTGTGTAGAAAAATATATTAGAAGACATAGCGATGGCTTTATAAATATCCACTATCCCCAAAACCGTCCAGCCCTTAAAAATTTGGCTACCCACAGTGATACTGCCGGTATCCATTATAGTTGTTTTATCATCCACAATACCTTCCTGCAACGCGGCCACTCCTAAAAACGGTTTGGCGGTTGAACCCGGGGGATATAATCCGGAAATAGCCCTGTTGAAAAGAGGTCGATCGGCATCTGTAAAAATATTTTTATAGTCATCATCTTTCAACCGACCGCCATCAAACAAAGGAAAACTCTGTAAAGCCAGCACACCGCCGCTTTTGGGATCAAGCGCTACCGCAGCGCCTTTAATCAGACCCGTTGCGGCCAAGGTCGCTTTCATAACCTGAGTAAGTTTTTCCTGTAAATCAATATCAATAAATAGAACTAGATTATTGCCAGCCCGAGACGACTGGGAACTTATAGTCCTGCCAATGCCGCCGCGCGCTTTGGTTTCTATTAAAGTAATACCGCGACCGCCTCTTAAATTTTTATCATACTGATATTCCAAACCGTCTTTGCCAATAACTTCGGTTAAAAGATAGTCCTTATTTTTTTTGATATCTGCCTCCGAGACCCTGCCGGTGTAACCCAAAATATGGCTAAAAATTCCACCGGCAATATAACTTCTTTTAAAATTATGTTCTAGGCGAAATCCCGGCAGATCATTTAGCTTGGCTTTAACCGCTAAAAGTTCTTCGCGGCCCAAGTCCTCTAGCACCGGCACCGGTCGAAAAGAAAACCGATCAATATCGCCTAAAATATTTTTTAACTCTAACGGCTCCAAACCGACCGTTTCCGAAAGCGTGGCTATTATTTTTTCTTGAACTTTTCGATCACGGGGCAGTTCAGCCGGTACCGCCACCAAATTAAAAACGGATTCATTTTGCGCCAGCGGTTTAAGGCGGGTATCATAGATAACGCCTCGGGGCGCGAAATCCCAGACCTCTTTAATATAGTTTGATTCTGCTTTGGCTAAATAATAATCTGTCCTGATTAAAGAAAAATAGGCGCTGCGGGCTAAGGTAATTAACAAAAAAATAAAAATAACTGCGCTTAAAACCCTGATGCTGGCCCGGGGAACGGGCTTCTCTAATTTATCGGCCCACTTGATGTCGCGGCCGGTTAATTGGTGCTTATCAAAAAAAATTTCGTCCAGTTCCAAATCCTCGGATATCTTTCTTTTGAACATATTTACAAATCAACTCTTAAGTATAAATTTAGCGGCCATAACATTAAAAATCGCCGCCGCGATCGCCGAGAGTAATATAGACAGCGCTATACCTTGATTAAAAACTAATGCCTCCGGACTAAAAACCGAACTCAAACCCAACAATACGGCATAAAAAACCGCGATGCCGCCTCCCGAAAAAACTAGGGTCTGCCAAGCGGTCTTATGAAAAAAATTAATCAAAAACCATCTCTCATAAATCAAAAAAGAACCTAGCGCTAAAAATAATAGGCCTAAATTAAAAAAACCGGTAACCCTAAAGTAAATCAATAATAGAATAAATAGATAAGTTAAAACACGGCGGTCTTCCAGAAACAAAAATAGAAAAGGCAAAACAATCAGAGTAAATTTAAATAGCCAGCCCATGCCAAAAAACCACGGCATTAAAATCAAATCCAAAAACATCGCCCCGGCCAAAATTAAATAAATATGTTTAACCCGCAGTTTCATAAGGGTAACTATTTAATAACATTAAGACGGCTAAAAATAAACCCCTCGACATTATATCGAGGGGGGTTAAAGAACTGCGTTGGTCATTTTATTTCCTTTCCAAAACTTTCGGCGAAGATGAAGAAATCGCCAAAGCCGATTTCGCCGTCGCGGTTAAAGTCAAATTTGGTGTCGGGCGAATTGAGAGCCACATTCTTCTTGCCGAAAACATCGGCGAAAAGAAAAAAATCGTCAAAATCCACCCAGCCATCGCCGTTAAAATCGGGTGTGGGTTTTATTTCTGGAATTACCACAGAAATGCCTCTCAACTCTACCACCGCGGGGCTATTGGGAGCGTTATGATACAAAAATAATCTGGCTCTTTTTTCCCCGGCGGTTTGGGGAGCAAACACAATACTCACCTTCCCCACATTGTTTTGAGGTCCTGGTTTTTCAACCTCGATCATAAGATTCGTGGGACTAGCTGAGAAATCCAACGAATCCCGCCCGCCGATCACAACCCTGGTGATCTCCAATGGCGCCAAGCCACTATTTATAATGGCTATGCCTATTCGAGTAACGCCATCGCTCCTAAAATCCAAAGAGTCTTGGCTAACATAAATCTTCGGCTCCAACCGCGGCGGTAAAACAGCTGAGGTCACCGTGATAAATTTCTCTTTGGTTTTGGTGATCACCTCCCCGGATTCAGTGGTTATCGCCACTGTGACGGTGTAAATGCCGGCGGAACGGTAAAGATGTTCCGGATGCGGTTCTTTGGAAGTGGCGCCGTCGCCAAAATCCCACTTGATGGATTGGATGCGAACATTACTTACTTCCAAAAAGAACCTAACAGCAAACCCTCCTTGTTCCGAATTGATCACGCCGGTGGTATTGGTAACCCGAAAATTCAAAGAGGGCAAGCCGGTGGTCGGCGGTGGCTGGGTGACCACTGGCGGTGGTGTTGGTGTCGGTGGGATGACCACCGGAGGCGGTTGAACCGGTCCGACCGACAGGAATACAAGTGAACCCGGAACATCTCCTCTCCATGGTTTAACAGTAAAGGTTTTTTGACTGGAAGCAATCTGATCTCCCCACGGTTTGATTCTGTAGATCCGATTGGCTATAGAAACATATAGAAAGCCGCTGGCATCAATTGTCCAGCCGAAAGAGACGGCGCCGGGTAAGGGTATGAATGGATATCCCTGAGTGTCGGCTTCTTGGTTAAGCGGCCATTTCATGGCAACAACATTAATAGTTCCGTTGGCGCTTACCTTAGCGATCAAACCACCCAGGGACTCATCCGCAAAAAAAATGTTTCCTGCGGCATCAATCGCCAAACTAGAAGGGTTGTTAAGATAAGCGTTTACCGCTGGCCCTCCCTCGCCCTTAATATAATTGCCTATCTCCCAAGAAGAAGTCCCGACACCGGCAAAAGTTGAAATGATACCATTCTTGTCCACTTTGCGGATGCGGTGATTAACAGTATCATATTGGTAGCGATCGGTACCGGCAAGGTAGACATTGCCAATAGCATCTATGGCGACACTGTTTGGAAGATTCAAACGCGCTTGCGTGGCTAGCCCGCCATCACCGGCAAAACTGCCTAGTGATTTCCCGGTAGAGTCGGTCCCAACCGGGCCACTACCAGCAAATGTCGTAATAACTCCGTTGGGATCAACCCGCCTGATGCGGTGATTCCAAGTATCGGCAATATAAATATTGCCATCTCGATCAACCGCAATTCCATTTGGTGAACTTAAAAGCGCTTGTGTGGCTGGCCCGCCGTCGCCGTTGAATCCTTGAAGCCGCCAAGAGCCTCTTCCCGCAAGAGTTGTAATCACACCACTCAAATCAATTTTGCGGATGCGGTTGTGATACCAATCGGATAGGTACGCTACTCCCGTCCGGTCAAAGATAATGTCGGCCAACTCACCCAAACCGGCCTCAAGAGCCGGGCCGCCGTCACCGGAAAATTCCGAAAATCCATCACTGGAACGGCCCTTGCCGGCAAAAGGACTTATGGTTCCATTAGAACTCAAACGGTAAACCTTAGCATTTTGGCCATCAATTATGTAAAGATTACCTTGAGCGTCAAAAGCCATGGAACCAGCCTTAATGTTTTCAGAAAATTTCCATGCCAAAACTGTTTGTCCCTCATTCTGCGCCGCTACCAGCGATCCAAAAACCGCGAGCGACGCCGCCATAATACCCAGAATACAGATTACCCGCTTCACAACACACCTCCTTTTATTGAGTTTAGTTATCAGCTTATCACGAAAATGCGATCGCATTTTCGCGCTGAATTGAATCAACACTAACAACTTGTCTTTTACTCTTTTGAGTTGTAAAAGAACTTACTTTTACGATACAATAAAACAATAATTAAAGCAAGAACCACCTTTGACCCGGCGTCGGAGGTGGTTCGCAGTTACTGGGGAATTACTTCTTTGAATTTAGGAATGCCCCTGCCAACATTAAGAGCTGGCAGACCCGATCCTGTTTCCTTCTCGCACCAAAGACCATCAGAATCGGTCACACTCAACTTAATCCTCTTGTCTCCCGATGTGGTGAATTTTACCACCACCTGCGAACCGTTGGTGGCGGAAAACAGAGTATAGTCCGAAACTGGAACTTTCGAGAAATCCCAGTTCCAGGCAGTTTTAGAGGATCCTCCAGAAACCACAGTGGTGTCGGTTAAGGTAACCTGCTGATCTTTAGCAATATTCTGCGGCGGCGCTGGCCATCTAGTGAAAGATAACACCGGCGCGGTATGTTTGATAGTAGAAAAGTTTGATCCGCTGACAGCAGAACTGGACAAGATATTATAACCATCATTGTCCCACACTTTTATTGTCCAAGAGTATGTTTTATTAAACGCTAAAATACCTAAAGGAATGGCGTAAGAACTGGAACCGGAATTAATCTTGCCAGTATCGGTAATTATCTGACCGGTTGAAGTGTCGGTAATAGTTAATTGATAAGCCGATTGCGCTTGGCCGTTGGTGTCGGAAAAGTTCCAACTTAGTGTCCAATCAAAAGGCGTTAAACAATAACTCGGCGACCAGTTAGGAGGCGGCTTAGCTCCCTGCGGCTCCTGCGGCGTTACTGTCGGCGCGACATTAGGAACAGGATGAACATCTATCGTTGTTCTTTTTTCAGCTGATAAAGTATCCCTTTCAACAATAACTTTGGCGGTATAAGCGCCGACAGAAGAATAAGTATGATTTATTGTTTTGGGATTATCATTAGTGCCGTCAAATTTGGCGCCGTAAGAACTTTGGTTGGGATCGCCGCAAGCGCCTTGCGCAACAGAAACAATCGGACTGGTATTATCACAATTCCACCAAATACTGTAATTCATAGTGCCCGGCGCCGTGCCGGAAACAGTCGCTGTAAGGTTGGTATTCAAACTGCCAGCTTGACTGGAATTGGGATCGGCCGAAAGCGCTGCCGACAAAGTTGGGGTAGCAACAGTTACAGTGGTTCTTTTCTCGGCGGCTAATCCCGCGCCTTCAACGATAACTTTGGTGGTGTATGTTCCCATTGAACTGTAGTTGCAAACATCCACAGCGGTTTTAGGATTTTCATTAGTGCCATCAAACTTGGCGTTGGCTGGCAAAGTCACATTGGTGCCATCATCGGATCGGTTGCAATAAAAAGTGTAATTTAAAGTTCCGGGTAAATTGGCGGCAGGGGTTGCGGTTAAATCAACACCGTTGAGAGGGCGATCTCCCGAAACTGGACTGGGCGTTAAACTGGTAACCGAAAGAGTTGGTGTTTTCACAGTAACTATGCAG
Organism: uncultured Candidatus Saccharibacteria bacterium; assembly: GCA_964365305.1. GTDB lineage: Bacteria > Patescibacteriota > Minisyncoccia > JACQLN01 > JACQLN01 > CAYIPG01. The sequence goes on along the minus strand of CAYIPG010000004.1, from coordinate 14,034 downwards.
TTAGCCGATTGAGATGAGCCACTTTTAACAGTGATTGTTTTGGCGCCAGAGGTACTGAACTTTGTGGTAAAAATATTCTGGCCGTTTCCTCCCCCAGAACTGGGCGTGCCGCCAATGGCCGTCCATTGGAAATTTCCGGTGCCGCCCGTAGAAGTAAAGGTCAAATTTTGGTTAGGAAAAGCCGGACTGGGATTACTTGAAGAAGGATCACAAGTTAAAACGGGCTGGGATGTAACCGAGAGCGCGCCCACAGCCGACGAGGTGTTATACGATGCAGTAATATTAATCCCATTGGTAGGTGACTGGCCGGTAACCAAACCTTTTGAGGTAGTGTTATTGACCGTGGCTTTTTGGGTATTGTTAGACGACCAACTAGCCGAATCGGTTACTTCCTGACTGGCCGCCGGGCCTCTGGAACCATCAGCATCATAATAGGCCTTAAACTGCAAAGTTCTATCAACCATAACATTGCCCAGTGACGGTTCTATAGTCATTGAGGCCTGATAAACCGTCAAAGTAAAAGAAGTGGTTTTGCTAAGTGGTGATCCGGTAACGGTTACAGTAAAAGGCCCTAGATTAGTATTAGAGGTGGTAGATATAGTAAGTGTAGAAGCGCAAGAAGTGCTGACGCCGGTCGGTGTGCAAGATGTCGGCGAAAAACTAGCAGTGGCTCCCCCGCCTGAAATACCACTAGGCAGACCGCTAGCCGAAAAGGTAACCGCCTCGGCTGTGCCGGCGCTTTTGGTGGCGGTTATGGTTCTAGTAATTTGATTAGGTTTTATAACAGTGGTATCGCCATTGTTGGATAAAGAATAATCAAAACCGGCGGTTACAATCAAAGTAAATTGAGTGTCTTTATCACTCAAACCCGCCGACACCCCTCTGGCGGTTATGGTGTACTGACCAGGCGCGGCGGTGCCGGTATTTATAGTTAGGGTGCTAGAGCAGGTAGGGTTACAAGTGGTGGATGAAAAATCAGAGGTCATTCCGCCGGGCAAACTGATGGTAGATAAAGAAACTGATTGCGTTGTACCGCCGGTCTTGGTGGCCGTTATAGTTCTAGTGACTGATTGACCTTTGACCACGCTGGTATTACCGTTGTTAGTTAAAGAATAATCAAAGGCATTATTAACCGTCAAAGTAAAAGAAGTGGTTTTACTGCCGGGCGAACCGTTTATAGTGATTGTTTTGTCCCCCGTTGAAGTAGTACTTACAGTGGAAAGAGTGACTGTGGAAGTGCAGGTGGAATTAGCGCCGCTGGGCGTACAAGCTGTCGGCGAAAAAGAAGCGGTGACACCAGCGGGTAAAGTGCCGGCCGAAAAAGTAACCGCTTCGGCGGTGCCGGCGCTTTTGGTGGCGGTAATAGTATTGGTAACTGAACTGCCTTGTGTCACCGACACATTACCGCTGTTGGTTAAAGAATAATCAAAAGCCGCGGCAACTTTTACCACCACACTGTCCGGATCCGAAGTGGCGGCTGGATTACTGCAGGTCAAGGTATAGGTATGATCTCCAGCCGTGGTTAAAACTCCGGTTGAGACGCCGGTACTGTTATTCAAAACTTTAGAACCGGACCAATCACCCGAGGCCGTGCAACTGGTAGCGTTAGCGGAAGTCCAAGTTAAACTGGACGAGCCACCATTAGCTATACTGACCGGTCCATTGGAATTATCGGCCTTAATATCCGCCGTGGGATATCTATAAACATCCACTTGCGTTGTGGCCGAAGCAGAAACGCCTTGTCGGGTTACGGTAACTTTAGAATAATAAGTGCCATTAGCGGCATAATTACAAATGCCGGCAGTGGTGTAACTGATGGCAGAGGTAGTGATATCTTTTTCAATATTGTCGTCGTTTAAACAGTCAAATTGATAGCGCGTATCACCGGTGGCCGTGCCGCCATTTAAGGTAGCTGTTAAACTTTGGTTTTTAAGCGGCGACAGTCCAAAATCATTTTGCGGATCAAGTGTAACTGAAACGGTCGGTGAACGCACGGTAACATCCACGGTCTTGGTTACAACTTCACCCGGCTGGGTGCAAGTTAGGGTATAGTATTTATTGGAGGTTAAACCAGTCCTGGTTTCGGTATTGTTGCTCCCGGTGGCTCTAACACCGGTCCAATCCCCCGAAGCCGCGCAACCATCGCTAGCGTTAGTCACGCTCCAGCCCAAAACCACCGAACCATTATAGTCAACCGTTGGATTAGCCACATCATTGCCGGTGAAAGTTAGAGAAATCAAATCTGGGGGTGGTGATGGGGGTGGTGGTGGAGAAGGGTTAGATAAGGTAACTGTTCCGGAGGTGGTGCTTAAAGTAGCGTAGTAGTAATAAGAACCGTTCCATTTATAATAAAGTATGGCATCACCCGATACCGTATAATCTCCAGCGCCCAAATTGGAAAAAGTAAATGTTTCGCTTTTGCCTGTGCCATTTTGATACCAATAACCATCATTGGCGGTAGTAGTTTGAACATTGGATGAACCTATCTGACCGTAAAGCTTTATGGCCCACTCAAGAGTTGAACAACCGTTGCTGGATACAGTAGTGGTAACACTAACACTGCCATTGGTAGCGCCGGAACTAGTAGGGTTAGTGCTAGAAACACTCTTGGATATACTGACTGACCCACAGGTACTATCAGATACAGTAACATAGCCGCCTAAATGTGCAGCCAAAACTTCTGGGGTTGGAGCATAGTATAAAACCGCGAAAATCACCATCGTATAATAAATATATTTTATACTTTTTGGCTTCAAGCTTAACATTATATATTTTATTTATTTAAAAACTGCTGACCCTTTGCCGGGTGACGGCGGCAAATTCAATAATCTAACCTCGGTCGCTTCTAAAATAGGGATGGAGCCATCTTTTTTATTTACATAATCAAGAGTTATAATTCGCCCAGGGATAAGATCGGAAAATTTGATTTCCCGCTCGCTGGGAATAGCGCTGGTAGTATCTATCTTCAAAAAAGTGGTGGCCGATGAAATTTTTATCGTTCGGAGCTCCGATTCCGCGCTAGGCCGGTTAATAATCACATCAAATTCATTCTGTCTAATACCGCTTATAACACCACTGATTCTTGTGTTTTCTGTTGAAGACAATACGGAATCGGTTCTACTTGACTGCTTTAGACCAAAATTAATCCAATACAACCCCACACCGGCTCCCAGTAAAATAACTACCCCTGCCGCAATCAAAACCTTCTTCCGATTATTGTTATCCTTCGGAAATTCCGGTGTAGCCGGCATCGGCCGATGAATTAAATTACCAATACCATTAGGATCCATTTGGATGTATTTGTATCAGCGGTTTTTACTCATTGTCATACGCCTAATTATAGCCCCAATTAAGATAAAACAAAAATATCTAAATCCGCAGTATTAGCATCAGCGCGGTATCTAACCTAGTCCACTGGATCTGATCTAAATCCGATCTTACTGATGTGGTCTTGCTCAACCGACCTGACTAAATTTCCTCTAATTCCTCACTTCCCCTAATTCAATTCTATCTAGCCCCATGTTCATTAGTGTGCGATCGCACACTAATGAACATGGGAGATAAGAAAACGCGAAAATGAGAAGATGAGATGAGAAGATGAAAAAAATATCAAACTCCGAAGATTTGTTTCAAGTGCAACTCATTATCCATTGAAGTCACTAACATTGTTCTGACATATGGTCTTATCCGAAAAAATTCAATCACATAATCAAGTTCATTAGCGCACGGGTACGGATATATAAAGACGCTTTTTTGAAATTCATAAAACCCCAACTTCTTAAGCGTTGCCCGCAAGGCCTCGCGCGCTGGCTTTCGTTTTTCGGGAATATCAAACAACGCCACCCGCCACTTTCCGTCCCAATGTTTTGGTTTTTTAATTTGCATAGTTTCAATATTAAAACTAATCGCTTGTTCCTTGCCTCTTTCACTAAGTATCATCGTGGTGGAACCATTAGATTTATCAAGTTCCTCAACTAATTTAGAACGATAAAGTGATTTAATGGCCCGCTTAAGAGTATTTCGATTGATTCGTCGCCACTCTTCTGCGGCACTATTGAGCACTTTAAAATAACTTTTAGGTGAACCAGCCAAACTCAACGCCACGCCAGAAGCTAGCAATAAAATTATTTTCTTTTTATTGGCACTCAAACGAAAATAAAATCCTCGGGTCATTTGTTATACGGATTAATCTTTCTTAACTAATCTTTTTTAAATTTTATAGAATAGGTTTATAGATTTATCTTTAAAAAATTTACCTCAATGTTCATTAGTATGCGATAGCATACTAATGAATATATTGCTGAACAACATACCAATGACCAATGAACTGATGTTTATACTAATAACTATGATTAACCCAAACCAAGGCCGACCTTGGGCAGATCAATTAGAATAACAAACACATCTCTAAAATTAACGAATCTCAAAAACAACATTCACACTAACAATAATTTCCTGGCTGCCGGATTGAATATCCGGAATCGGCCCGCCGCCGCCCAGGCCAAGGGCCTTTTCATAAAAAATCGGCGGCTGGCCCGAAGACGATTCCGAAAAAGTAATAACTTTACCTAGGCGAACTTGGGCTAGTTTAGCTAATTCCTTAGCTTTGGTTTTAGCTTTATCAAAGGCCTGTTGGCGGGCTTGGGCTTTTAGATTGTCAGGATCATCCACAAAAAACTCCACGCCCGAGACCTGATTGGCGCCGCGTGCCACCGCCCCGGTCAGTATCTGACCGGTTTTTTTAAGATCTCTGATTTTTACTTCTAGCGTCTGGCTCAACGAGTAACCCGCTGGAATTTGACGGCCATTCACATAATCGTATTTGGGATAAAGATTATAATAAGTTGTTTTGATATCCTTGGTTTCAACCCCGCTTGATTTTATAAAATCGGTAACCTTGTTCATGTCCTCGGAATTTTTTTGTTGAACCTCATCGGCTGTTTTACCATCAGTGACCACACTTAGTTGGATTTTAGCTGTATCAGGCGAAGCGGTAACTTTGCCTTCAGCCGAAATAGTAATAGTGCGCGAATCCTTAAGCGGCGGGCTCACCCAGCCCCACTTGCCCCAAAGATCCCACAACTGGTTAAGGGTTAGAATAATAATTAAAAGCGAGACAAGAACGGCGATCTTAGATCGCTTATTATGAAAAAATTCAAAAAGTTGCCTAAACATAGTCCAGTTAATAATGTTATAATTTAATAAATCCCGTTAGAAATTTCCGTGGAGTATTTAGATCCCAATATGAATTACTCCAAAAAGGTAACCCACATCACAGAGCGGCGGGATATTATTTCTAACGGGATAAACTAAAATCGCTTAAATTATACCAAATAAATGATTAAATTTCTACTATATTCTGTTTTGTTTTCCATCGGTGGCTATTATGCCATCCAGGCCCTGCCATCCTCCTTCAAAGAAAAAACACTGGCAGCCATCGGCTTTGGGTCTCTAAAAGAAAAAAGGGATGAAGTTTTCAACCCGGCCGCAGTCAGAGAAGAAATTATAGAAAAACTGCAAAAAAATATAACTTCTCTAAAAAGCGCTAATGACACTAAATTGGGAGGATCTTCTAGCAGTGACATTAACATAGAAGGACCGGCCGAACAGCAAGAAATTATAAAACAATCTGAAGAACTCATAACCGAGCTTAAAGAGCTTAATCCAAAAACCGGCGTTGTCCCAAAAATTTTAGAAAAAATCCTCGGCTTGCAACCGCAAGACCAGTCGCCTCTTACAATCACTAACCCCCAACTCCAAAAACTCATTAACCAAATTCCGCCAGAAGTAAAAGAACAAATTTGTAAAGTCCAATAACACCATGAAAAATTGGGGTCTAGTAGTGGTGATAGCCATCGCCGCAATAATCAGATTGTGGAGTTTGGGTTCGGATGAACTTGTGTTTGATGAAGGCCTGTACGCTTTTCGATCTATTGGCTATTTGGATTATTTGGAAAGTCCCAGCCAAACCACACCGATTCAGTGGTTAGCCGATAAACCGCAATTACCTCTTTGGTTAAATTTTTCTTTTCACGATCACCCTCCGCTATTTTTTTTGATACAATATTTATTTTTTGAAGCGTTTGGTGATTCTTTGATGGTAGCCCGTTTGCCTTCGGCGCTGGCCGGAATCGGCGCGGTGATTTTATTATTTTTAATAACCAGCCGACTTTTAAAAAATAAACTGGCTGGATTATTTTCCGCCGCTATAATGGCAGTTAGTTTTGCCTCGGTGAGCGTGGCGCGATTAAGCATGATGGAGTCCTTGCTCTTTTTTTTGGTACTGCTTAATATTTTATTCTTTTTAAAATTTCTGGAAATGGATTCGGCAGGCTCACCACGGGATAAAAAATACTGGCGGCAGTTCGGCCTGACGCTGGGATTGGCTTTTCTCACTAAATATGTCGCCTTTTTTCTGATCCCAACCTATTTTGTTTATTTGCTAATATGCCGACGCGACTTATTTCGCAACCGCTATCTTTATCAAGGTCTAATCTTGGCGATTTTGGTTTTTTCTCCGGTGATAATTTACAATCTTTACTCCTACCAAACCTTCGGCCATTTTGATCTGCAATTCGGTTATTTGCTAAAACAAAAACTGCCCTGGGACACCGCCGCCATCGGCGGTAAAACCCAAGAGCCGTTTTCTAATATCTTCTCAAACTTGTCGGCGATTTATTCTATTCCATTTTTAATAATCTCGGCGCTGGGATTTTTTATTGCTCTTGCTAATAAAAAATTGCGGCAAAACTCCTGGCTGATTATCTTGGCCACTATTTTCATGACTCTGCTTTTTGGAGTAATCGGCTCGGCCATAAGATTCGTAGCCATGTACGCGCTGGCAATGTCTTTTTTTTCTGGAGTAACCTTTTTAATTCTTTGGGATAAAAAACAAAAAATTGCTATTGTGGTCTTAAGTTTATTTTTAATTTACGAACTCGCCTCTTCAATTAATTTTATATTCTTAAACCCGCCCGATTATGGCGTGGTTAAATTGGATAAATATTTTGACTCGGTTTTGGGAAACGCCCGCGCCGAAATAATACCCACTCATTCCAATCCGCATCTTAATAAAGTTATTCAAAAATTCGCGGCTGGTCGCCCCGCGACCCTAAAACCAACTGGCCCCGACGGCACCGTCGGGGCTGGAATAATTTATGACGATAATATCGCCGCGCCGTCAATGTTGTGGTTGTTCAGCCGCCGCCAGTATTATCAAGGCCTGCCCATCATGCCCACCAGCGCTTTTCAAGAAAAAATAAAAACCGACCCCTCGGTTTTTAACGGTTTTGAACTTTATTTTATAAAAGGAGAACCGGCCGCGCCCCTAAAACCCCTGGACCTGACCGGCGCAGCCGCGCAAATTGAGCAATCGCTAATCCAATCAAAATTAAATCCGACTGCGATAATCAAAACCTCCAGCAATAATATTGCCTTCAAGGTTTATAAATTCTCTTTGAGATGATTTAATTTTAAGAAGAGTAGGGTAGATTATATTCATAGCACGAATATGCGATCGCATATTCGTGCTAAGTTCATTGGATTTAGGATTTATTGGATTTTTTTGGAACGATCTAAGAGCAGCATCAAAGCCAACGGCGCGCCCCAATTGGCCCAGCGTTCAATAAAATCCCAAATCGGCTCGCCCACCAGCGGCCGCACTAAAGCCGTCCAAAAACCCCAAAAAGCCGCCCAAATCAAAACCGGTTTTAACGGTTTTATCAAAACAATTAAAGCCACTAGAATATCGGTTAGGCCGACAATAAAAAGCAATTGCCCTGCCAAATTAGCATTGACTCCGGTGAGCTGTTGAATCCAGCCGATCCATTGCGGTTTGCCTTGTAAAGCGAACGCGCCATGGCCAAGAAACTCACCCGCCACAGCCAGGCGTAAAATCCAACTTATTTTATCAAAATTACGCATATTATTTTTTATTAACTAATAATTTTTATTTTCTAGAAAATTTTTAGCTGGCCAACCAGCCGCCGTCCACAAAAAATGTGGCGCCGGTAATATAACTGGCTTCTTCGGAAGCCAAAAATACCACCACGGCGGCGACTTCTTCGGGCCGGCCGATTCTTTTTAAGGGCACATTCTGCGCCAAAAATTGATCCATGACTTCTTTGGACATTCTAGAATTTCGACTCATAGGCGTATCAATTGCTCCTGGCCCAACCACATTAACTGTAATGCCCAAAGGCGCCCATTCCACCGCCATTGTCTCGCTCATTCCGATAATTCCGCCTTTAGTAGCGGTATAATGAACTCCGCCGGCAATCCCCACACCCACCTGTCCCGAAGCTATAGAAGCAATGTTAATAATCCGCCCCCATTTATTTTTAGCCATTTCGTTAGCGGCTCTTTGGGCGCACAAAAACTGGCCTTTTAGATTTATATTTATGGTCTTATCCCATTCGTCTTCCGATAACTCCAGCGCCGGTTTAGGAGAATATATTCCCGCATTGTTCACTAAGATATCCAATCGTCCGAATTGTTTTATTGTTGCGTCAAAAACTTGATTCACTTCGGCTTTATTGGAAACATCCATCTTAAAAGCCACCGCTTCTCCACCATTTTTTATGATTTCATCAACCACAAGTTGACATTCGGATTGATCAATATCGGTAACCACAACTTTAGCGCCTTGATGGGCTAAGGCCAAAGAGTCGGCTTTACCCATGCCCCGTCTGGCGCCGGTAACCAAAGCAATTTTATTTTTTAGTTCAAACATATTTTTATTTTTTAAGATGGGACTCAACCCTCTTTAATAATACCGCATTTGTGGCAACAATTATAGATGAAGCCGACATTAACAACGCCGCCATCTCCGGCCGCAATGACCAACCGAGCGAGTTATAAAACACGCCCGCCGCCACCGGAATAGCCAAGAGATTATAAATCGCCGCCCAAAATAGATTTTGTTTCATTTTAACAACCGTGGCTTTGCTCAACCGAATGGCCGCCACAATGTCGTATGGGTCGGATTTCATCAGCACGATATTGCCGGTTTCAATAGCCACATCCGTGCCGGCGCCAATGGCAATGCCGATATCGGCTTGCGCCAAGGCCGGCGCGTCGTTGATGCCATCGCCCACCATCGCCACAAACTTGCCTTCGTCCTGCAATTTTTTAACATACTTAGCTTTGTCTTCGGGCAGCACTTCGGCAAACACCCTGTCCAGGCCTAACTGCTGACCGATGCCTGCCGCCACTTTGGTATGGTCGCCGGTAATCATCACCACTTCTAAACCCAGACCCTTAAGCGCCGCGACTGTCTTTTTTGAATTGGCTCGGGACGGATCTGCGGCCGCAACCACGCCCGCAAAAATTCCATCAATAGCCAGCAAGCTCAAGGTTTTACCTTCTCCAGCCAGCCGATCTAAAATACTTCTCGCTGATTCAGTCGCAATATTATTATCACGCAATAATTTCTCTGTTCCGGCTAAAACAATTTTGCCGTTGATTCGCGCCTTGAGCCCATGACCGGCAATTGACTCAAAATTCTCCATGGGCTTTAACGGCAGAGCGCCGCGTTTTTGGGTTTCTTCAAAAATGGCTTTGGCCAATGGATGATTAGACCCGGCTTCCAAACTGGCTTCATATTTTAATATCTCGTGTTCAGTAAAATTATTAAACGCTAGAACATCGGTCACTCGTGGTTTACCTTCGGTCAGCGTTCCGGTTTTATCAAGAATGATCGCCTGGACGCGCGAGGTGTTTTCCAAAGTCGCGGCGTCTTTGATTAAAATATTATGTTTGGCGCCGATGCCCGTGCCCACCGCCACGGCAGTGGGTGTGGCCAAACCCAAAGCGTCGGGACAAGCGATCACCACCGTAGAAATAGCAAAAGTAAGCGCCGTGATCACAGCCGCTCCGGCCACAAAATACCAACCCAGAAAAGCGGCCAAGCCCGAACCGACCGCCAGAATCACCAGCCAGCCCGCCGCCCTATCAGCGATTCGTTGGCCGGGCGCTTTGGAATTTTGGGCGGTTTCCACCAGTTTGATAATGTGAGCCAAAACGGTCTCTGATCCAACTTGCATAGCTTTGAATTTGACTAGGCCGGTTTGGTTGACTGAACCGCCAACAATTCTATCGCCAATACTTTTTGCCACCGGAATTGATTCGCCGGTGATAAGCGATTCATCAATTGAGGTTTCTCCCGCGGTAATGACGCCATCCACCGGCGCTTTGTCGCCGGGACGAAGCACCACGATATCGTTATGAATAATTTCGGCGCTGGGAATTGTGATTTCCTTACCATTGCGAATAACACTGGCTTGCGGCGGCACTAAATCAAATAAAGCCCGGAGCGCGTCGGAAGTGCCGCGGCGGGATTTCATTTCCATCCAGTGGCCGAACAAAACAAAAGTAACCAACAGCGCCGCCGCTTCATAAAATGTCTCGCCGCCAACACTGAAAGTAAGTAAAACGCTAAAAAGATACGCTGCCAACACGCCGGTGGCAATCAGCACCGACATATTTAACTTGCGGGCTTTGAGCGAATAATATGTTCCAGTAATAAAAATTGAACCGGTCCAAAAAACAATGGGCGTGGTCAGAATAAAAAGCAGCCAGTTGGCCGGCATGAAAATCGGCAGATCCAACTTAAAATAATTTAATCCTAAAGGAGAATAAAGAATAATAGGAATGGAAAGTAAAAAAGAAACAAAAAATCGGCGGCGCATATCTTGCTCCATCTTTTTAGCCATTTGCGGATTCGTCATCGCCGCCTCATGATCTTTATGACTCAATTCCGAAACATCATATCCGGCAACTCCTTCACTGATTTCTTTCGGAATAAGGTCCATGCCGCAACCGGGACATTTACCAGGTCTATCCTTGATAACCTCCGGATGCATCGGGCAGGTGTAAAAACTACTACTCGTTGGTTGCGGGTTATGATTATTATGATGACAATCCATAGATTTATTTAACGAAACGGTTATACAGCCCCGCGAAAATCCAACTGGACACATAAGCGTAAATCATCACTTCTACCAATCCAGCAATTACCCCGCTCGCCGTTATGGCTACATCGCCAGCGAATTTATCCACATTAACGATATGCGCAACCTGACCCAAAAGCTGCATTGCGAAATCAGGCCAAAGCGCCACAAAAATGGCGCAGACAATATACAGTATTCCAACCGTCAGCGCCGCAGCTGAAGCAAATTTTTTAGCGTTAAGTTGCATATTTTTTATTATAAAATTAAATAATTGCGACCTTTTTATGTTGTTAATCGTTTAAGTCATTTTTCTTGTCCTCAAACTCTTTTTTATCAATCTCGCTTTTGGCGTATCGTTCTTTCAAAATCTCAAATGCGGATTTTTCGTGATGGCACATGCCACGAGATTGATTCGTAAGCCATTTGATAAGCGCGACGAGGCCGGCGATTATCAAAACCCACCAGAAAATCATAAAAATCCAGCCGAAACCGCCTATAGTTTCAAATCCAAAGTTCATCATAGATTATTTTGCGTTATTGATAATATTTTGAATAATCTGATCAATTTCTTTGGGCATCTTGCCCAAGTCGGCTTGCGGGAAAAATTGCGGCAGAACAATCGGCCGCATGCCGGAAATAAATGTCTGCCCATCTTTAATATACACATTTATTTTACAGGGCAGACACAGGCCTATTTTAACATCAATGTTCAAAAACTCGTTGGCAAACTTGGCGCTGCAAAATTCAATAATCTTAAACGGCTCTCTTTGGAAACCTTTCTCGCCCAAAGTTTTCTGCACATCGTGGACATACAAAACCCGCATCCCAGCTTTAGCGATTTCATCTTGCACGCTTTGGACGGCCTCATCAAAAGTTTTATTTGTTTCTTGAGTGTATATAAAATCTTCCGGTTTCATTTGCATTTAGCTAGTTGGTAAATAGAGAAAATTTCCTTAATGGCTTTGGACTTTTTGCCGGATTTAATCTGCTGAATCACATGGGTAGTTAGATGATTCTTCAAAATAAAATCTTCAAAACTGGACAAGGCTTGCTTGACCGCCAATGATTGGTAGAGAATATCTACGCAGTATTTGTTTCCACCGACCATATTTTCCAAACCCTTGATTTGCCCGGCTACCCGGCGCAGGCGGTTGGTGGCTTGTTTTTTTATGGAGTATGTCATTGATCTAGTATACCCCCTAGGGGTATATAGAGTCAACCCCGCTTAGCGGGGTCAAGTGGATAACTTAAATAAGAAGTTTTATCGCCGCGAAAATTACGGCTATCACTAATACGATTTTTAACCAGCGGCCGCCCAACCGTAAAGCGGTTTTAGCGCCAATGAAAGCGCCTCCAGCCGAAGCAATGGCCAAAGGCCAGGCCAAACTATATTGGATGGTTCCCTTATTTATAAAAACCATCAGCGCTCCAATTAAAAGAACCGCAGTAATAAAAACCGATTTCTCTATGGCCTTAAGTTCATTTTCGCCCAAAAAAAGCAATAGAATAACAAATAATGTGGTGATGGAAGCCGAAAGAAAACCGCCGTAAATTCCCAAAATAAAAGCGATTAAAAGACCGAACGGGGTTCTGATTATTTTTTTGGATTTTACGGAGGCGATATGCCGGGGTTTGGCCAAAACAAAGAGTCCCGCCGCCACCAACAAAATGGCCATGATTTGAGAAAGAGCTTGTTTGTTCACATTAAGAACCAAATTAGCGCCGACAACAGCGCCGACCAGCGCCGCTAAAGCCGGCGCTAGCACTTCCTTAATATTCAATTTTTTAATGTGGTTATAGGTGAACAGAGCGACGATATTGATCACCAACGCGGAAATAACATTGGTTGCCACGGCCTCGGCCGGAGCCAGCCCCAGGTATAACAACGCCGGTAAAGTCACCAAAGCGCCGCCGCCCACCTGCGCGCCGATAAACCCGCCCGCCGCGCCGGCTAAAATTAAAAATACTAAAGCGCTTAAATCCATAATATAATCATACGATATTTTACTTAATGCTGAAAACTACGGGGCGCAGCCAGCTGGTTGCTGATGATTATCTTCGGTTCCCGATTCTGCCCCCGCCTCTACGCCGCAACCGCCCGAAGATTTTGTTGGCGATGTTAATTGCGAGGCAATTTGTTGGTAAGCCGAAGCGCTGGCAATCCCCATGCCTAAAAGTTTTTCGGGGCTGGTTTTTTTCCAGTCAATATTTTTTGATTCCAAAAACCGCGCGATATCCTTGTACTGATCCGGAAACCAATAACTGTTAACGGCCAGAGCGGCCTGATACATTTCGGCTTCGCCCGCGCCCTGCGAGGCCATCAACTCCAATAGACCCAACATAGCCATGCCATGATTGCAGTCGGGGAAATAAGTGGAATTATCGCAACAGGGCCGATAAATGTTTTGGGAGATTTTTTCCACCAACTTTTGCTGATCTTCAGTGAGAGTTATTAAAGAGTGCCGAGAATAGTGCGACATAGGGTCGCCTTGAGCTATCGTCCAGCCGCCCGTGGAAGCAAATCTGCCCGCGCCGCCGTATTTCGGATCCATCATGGGCCCGTTCTCTAAAATAGAATTTTTATTGGCCAAGCCCAAAGCCCACAACAAGTTGAGTATGACGCCGGAATTTTCGGGTGTGATTTTTAGATTACCCGCGCCGCCATAAAGCAGTTTTTTATCTTCCTTAGACAGGCCGCCTCGGTTTTGATACAGCGCTTCAAATTTTTGCGGATCAATAGCGCCGGCTTCAATTAATTGCTTACCCAAATCATCCCACCTGGCCGGCAATTCCACCCCTTTTTGCGAAAAAAGAGTCGCACTTAAATTGGCTTGGCTCGCGCTAGATTTTTGACCAATTTGTGGATTTGACGAAGTGTAAATCCAAGCCCCGGCGATTATCAAAGCCGCCGCCACAATACTGACCGGCAAAACCAGATCTCTTTTATTTTGTTTTTCTTCCTCCATAATTTTTAACTTTTAACTTTTAATTTGCCAACTGGCATCCGCTCTCTGTTGATAATTTTTCTAGCCCCTGCTCGCCCACTAATTTTTTGGCCACTTGCCCTGAGCTGGCTTGCGGTGAG
>CAYIPG010000003.1:0-49903 GCA_964365305.1 uncultured Candidatus Saccharibacteria bacterium | reverse complement strand
CGCTGGTGCGGCGGAGATTTACCGTTTTCTATCAACTGCCGGCGGACTTGCAAGAGTCCATGTTGGCTGAAGAGACCGCCGGAAGTATTTGGAATTTGATCAAAGAGGAATATCATCTACCAGAAGCCAGTATCAGCGCAACCGCCCGAATAATCGGGTTGATATTTCTGGGCGAGTTACCAATAAATAATTTTATTTTGTCTTTGCGAAATGAACTAAAGATTGATTTGCAAACGGCGCAAATGATTGCTCAAGATATTAACCAAGCGATTTTTCAGCCGGTCAAAGAAAGTTTGATGCAGGTGCACGGACTTAAACACGATGCCAATCAACGAATGAGCGCGAATGATACGAATATAAATGCGAATCAAAATGCCGCAAAACAAAATACAAATTACCAAGTACCAAACACCAATCAAACCCCCCGCCTTCATCAAGATTACGGTGGGCCGGCAATTTCCAATACTCAAAACAATGATGCTGAAAGAAAGAGAAGGGAATTGCTGGAGAAATTGAAAGCCCAGGAAAACAATCGCCCTAGAAACGATTCGTATCAAGCGCCCCGGCCAATATCGCCGCCCCAGAATCAAAGCCCGCCCCCCGCTCGTCCGGCCAATTGGCATATTCCCAATAAAAATGTGGTTGATTTAAGAAATACCAAGAAAAAAAATGGTTATAATGGATTTTTTAGCGCATAAACATAAACACGATGCTAATATACAAATGAATACGAATGAAACAAATAAAGATACGAATAAAATAATTCACAAAGAACTTTCCTACAAAATAACTGGTATACTTTTTAGGATACGGATATGAAACTTGGTTTATTGGTAAATTTCAGAAATAAATATTTGAAACCCATTCGTATTATTCGCATAAATTCGTAAATTAGCATCGTCTATGCAATTCCAAGTTCCACAATTCATAGAGAGCGAAGATAAAATAGTCGGCCCGTTAACATTGAAACAGTTCGGTTATGTAGCCGCGGGCGGAGTGATCGCTTTTATTTCTTTCTCGCTCTTAACCACAGCGTTCGCTATAATGGTTTCAGTGCCGGTATTAACTCTAACCCTGTTTTTGGCTTTTGGAAAAATAAAAGATACACCCGCGCCCAAATATATCGTGAATATGATCGGCTTTGCCATGAGACCGCAATTGTATTTGTGGAAGAAAAAGTAAGTGCGATGCCAATCAACAAATGACATGCGAATGATACTAATTAAAGTTCGAATAAATTATTCGTATCATTCGTACAAATTCGTATATTAGCATCGTGTTATATGGAAGGATCAACCCATCAATTAATAGATATTCAGGACATCAAAGAAAATATCGCCGTGTTAAAAGGCGGTAGTTTAAGAATGGTTTTAATGGTGTCTTCCATTAATTTCGCCTTAAAATCGGAAGACGAACAGCAGGCCGTTATAAACCGTTTTCAGGATTTTATAAATTCGCTGGATTATACCGCGCAGATTGTCATGCAATCGCGGCAATTGGATATTTCCGAATATATATCTTTCCTGAAAGATCAAGCCGAAAAACAAACCAACGAACTCCTAAAAATACAAACCAGCGAATACGCCGGCTTTATAGAAGAACTGATTAAACTTTCCAACATCATGTCCAAGTATTTTTATGTGGTGGTGCCGTTGGGCGTTGCTATGATAGATCTAACAAGCGGCGGTGGTTTTTTTGGAAAACTTTTTTCTAAATCATCGGCTGATCAAACAAACCAACGGGACTTGGATTTTGAAGCCAAAAAAAATCAATTACTGCAAAGAGTCAACCAGGTGCAGACGCTTTTGGGCGCTCTGGGACTTAAAACCATTCTGTTGGAACGAGAAGAACTGATAGAACTGCTCTACACCAGTTATAACCCCGGAGTGGTATTAAAACAAAAAAATCTGGAACAACTAATCGCCACCGGAGACGAAGCCAAAAAAGTTGAATGACACGACGCCAATATACAAATTTATGCGAATGAAACAAATAAGATATTCGAATATTAAATTAGTATAATTCGTATGAATTCGTAGATTAGCATCGCATTTATGAGCATATTACAAGACCTAAAATCCAAGTTGGCGCCAACTAAACCAGGAACGGCGCAAATTAAAGCCGAGGGTCAAGGATTACAAGATCTTTTGGCGCCCTCGGCGATGCAAATAAATCCGACTTATCTTCAAATAGGCGAAAAATTTGCCCGAACTATTTTTGTGGCCACTTATCCCAGATTTTTAAGCGTGAGCTGGTTTTCTCCGATAATAAATATGGATAAGATTTTTGATATTGCCATGGTGGTTCAGCCCACCCAAACCGGCCCGGTGCTAAAAAAACTTGGCAAGAAAACGGCGCAAATCGGCGCCCAAATCTCCGAAAAAGAAGAAGGCGGCTTTATTCGTGATCCCATGCTGGAAACGGCCTATCAGGATTTAGAATCACTGCGGGATAAACTCCAACAAGGCACCGAGAAATTTTTTAGAGTCGGACTCTATATAACTTTCTACGGCAAATCATTGCAAGAACTGGATGAAATAGAAAAACAAATCACCACGCTCATGGAATCTAAATTAGTGTACACCAAAACGGCTGTTTTTCAGCAAGAAAAGGGCTTTGCCACCACTCTGCCCATAAACCTGGATAAATTGGGCGTCTACACCAGCTTAAACACCGGCCCGATTTCTTCTATGTTTCCTTTTGTTTCGGCCGATTTAACATCCAACAAAGGCGTGCTCTACGGCATCAACCGCCATAATAATAGTTTGATTTTATTTGACCGTTTTTCTTTGGAAAATGCCAACTCGGTGGTTTTTGCTAAATCCGGTTCGGGCAAAAGCTACACCGTGAAACTGGAAGTGTTGCGATCGCTAATGTTGGGCACGGATGTGATTATTATTGATCCTGAAAGCGAATATAAATATCTAAATGATGTGGTGGGCGGAACTTTTATAAACATTTCTCTAACTTCGCCTCACCATATTAATCCTTTTGATCTGACCGAACCGACTAAAAACGAAAGCCCGGCCGAATCGTTAAAAAGCAATATCATTCAACTAACTGGTTTGTTAAAAGTGATGCTGGGGCAGTTAACGCCCGAGGAAGACGCCATCATGGATCGCGCCGTTACCGAAACCTACGCCTCGCGCGACATCACCATCAACACCGATTGGAGAGGCAAGCCCGCGCCATTGATGGGCGATCTTTACACCGTGCTGCAAAACATGCAGGGCGCCGAAAAACTGGCGGTGCGGCTGGAAAAATTTGTGAAAGGTTCTTTTTCGGGCTTTTTAAACCAGCCCACCAATGTGGCGCTAAACAATAACCTGGTGGTGTTTTCCATAAGAGATCTGGAACCGGAACTCCGCCCCATTGCCATGTATATTTTGCTGCATTTTGTGTGGAATTTAATCCGCTATCAACAGAAAAAACGAATAATGGTGGTGGACGAGGCCTGGTGGATGATGCAACATCCCGAAGCGGCGGCTTTTTTGTTCAGCATCGCCAAAAGGTGCCGTAAATACTATTTGGGCTTAACCACTATTACCCAAGATGTGGAGGATTTTATGAAGTCGCAATACGGCAAACCGATTGTCACCAACTCCTCCATGCAAATTCTGCTAAAGCAGTCGCCGGCGGCTATAGATGTGGTAACGCAGACATTTAATTTAACCGATGAAGAAAAATTTTTGCTGTTGGAGTCCAATGTGGGCGAGGGTATTTTTATCGCCGGCTTAAAACGAGCGGCCATAAAAGTGGTGGCGTCATACACCGAAGATCAAGTTATTACTTCTGATCCGGCGCAGTTGTTAGAAATAGAAGCGGCTAAAAAAGAATTGGCGCAACAGCAATAATGGCCAACTATAATGAAGAACTGGAAAACTTAAAATTGGAGGGTGTAGAAGAAGAAGATGTTGAACAAGCCAGAATTGAAAAACCGGAATCGCCTGATTTTCCTTTTTTAATTTTTCTGTTGGCGCTGACCAAAGATATAATTGATTGGTTGGATGGCGGAATTATTTTGGGAGTAATTGCCAACATTATAATAACCCCGATTATGTTTTTATACATGAGGAAAAAAATAGGTTATGTGCAAAAATGGATTTATAGAAAATATATTTTTACCATGATATTAGAATTTATTCCTTTTATAAACTTGATACCCCAAAACGCCATTTTTGTGGTCAGAGCCCACTTAAAAGAGTACGAACAAGTAGATAAGGTTTTAAGTTTTATAGAGTCATTCGCCCAAGGCAAACCCAAAATCGCCTAAGCCAGGCTTGGGTTGGTAAAGAAACAAAATGAGAATTATAACAAGAAAAATATTTATACCTCTCGCTATTTCCGTCGCCTTGCTGGCGGCGCCGTGCGCGTCTCTGGCGCAAAGTACAACCATATCAGCCGGCGGTGATTTTCAGTTGGATTTAGTATGGAAAGCCAATACCCTAACGCCCTATGATTATCCAGGCAAGGCCTTGCCCAGCACACTCTCGGGGGTGACAATTTACGCCTTGGCTAATGTGCCTAATCCCCAAAATTTAACTTACACCTGGATAGTGGACGACGCTTCCAGCAACCGCGAAGGGCCGGATCAGACCGGTAAAGGCAAAGATTCGTTTTTGCTAATAACTTATCAAATTCCGGAATTCACCCACGAACTGCGAGTCACCGCCACCGATGAAGCCACCGGCAAAAGCGCCTCGGCGGCTCTAAAAATAAATACGGTTCGGCCGGAAATAGATTTTTATCTAAAAAATAATGATAATTACAATAATCCCGCGCCTACTCTGTGGGACACGCCGCCCGGCCAGGACAGCGCTTTAATGGCTAAGATATTTAGTTTCAACGCTTTGAATGAAAATGATTTGGATTTGAAATGGTTTTTAGACGGTCAACCGCAAGAAAACACCAGCGCCGACCCGATGGTTTTGCCGATAAATATAACACCACGAACCCGTTTGGGCACGCAGACCAACTTAAAACTACTGGCCACTCATAAAAAATTAAGGAACGATATCAATCAAAGAGCCGAGGGTAGAATTACTTTGTATATAAGATAAATTTGCGATGCTAATCTACGAATTCATGCGAATGATACTAATAAAAAAACGAATGAAGTTTATAATCGTTATTTTGGCGATAATAACGCTCGTGCCAACAGTAGTGTTGGCTTTGGAAGTTGATTTTCCGGCGTTTGGCGGCATTAAACCCCAGGACACTTTTGGCCCGGCTCAATGGATCAACTATATTTTTGTTTTTGCCTTGGGTATAGTGGGTTTGGGTTTGATCTACGCCTTCACCCGCGCCGGCATAGAATGGATGTTAGCCGGCGAAAATAGCAGCAAGGTCTCGGCGGCCCGCGAAAGAATAAAAAAAGCCATCATCGGCCTGTTAATACTCTTGGGTTCTTATATTGTTCTTAACACCATCAATCCCGACCTTGTTAATTTCCGCAATCCCGATGTTAGTTTTTACATTCAAGGCGATCCTTATGTTGCTCTAGGACTTAAAGGCGCTGGTGGTTCGTGCAATAACTATTCTGTTTGCCTATCTAGTGTGTGCGACAAAAGTGTTTGCCAAAAAAGTGCCCGCGGGGGTATGTGCAAGGTTAATTTTGATTGCATAGAAGGAACTGTTTGTTCGGGCGCCGATTCAAAAAAAGTTGGATATTGTATAGGGACGCAATTACAACTGCCGCCTCAATCCAGTGAGTCATTACCGGCCAATCCAGTAGCAAACCCACCCACTGGCGGAACACGACCAGCGGGCATTCAAACGCCACAACAATAAAATATGAGCCACCGAATAAAAAAAATATTGATCATAACCGCTGTAATTCTAGTTATTGTTTTTGTTATTTTGGTGATTTATAATCTTTTCTTTAAGAAACGACCCGTAACTCCTCCGCCCAGCCCGGGCGAAATTCCAGAAATTTCCGAGCTCGTTCCCGAAACCAAAGAACGGCTGATAGCTTTAACCGAAGAATCGGTCTTGGGCGCTGGTTTGAATCCAGACGGTAAAATAAACTATGTGGCCTGGGACGGCGCCATCAACCAAATAGACCAAGACGGCCAAAGCAAAACCAAACTCGGCACGGTGGCCAGCGAAAAAATAAGCCGAGTGGAGTTCTCGGACGATGGTAAAAAAATATCATTGCGCCAGACCCTGCCCTCGGGCCAAAACCGCTATTTAATTTTTGATTTAGAAAACAAAACCATTAAGGCCTTGCCACAAAACATGGAGGCCTCGGCCTTTGAACCCCGCGGCTCCAAAATAGCTATGGCGTTGTTAGATAAAGGCCTGCGGCAATTGGTTGTGGTTGATGATCAAGCCAAAACCACCACAATTGCTTCAATTAAAATTCCCGATTTGATGCTGGTTTGGCCCACCAGTAACACCATCGCGCTAACAACCCGACCCTCGGGTTTGGCCTACGGTTTGTTGTATTTGGTTGATATAAAGACCAAAAAAATCAACCGCATTATCGGCAATACCTATGGTTTAACGGCGTTGTTCTCACCGGTGGGCGACAAGGTTTTGGTTTCTAAGACCGACGAAAATGGCCTTAACCTAGAAATAAAGGTCTTAGATCTAATTAAAAAAACGGAAAAAAGGATGGACTTGTTCTCGTTGCCCGAAAAATGCCTTTGGGTGCAAGACAACCGTTCTTTATTCTGCTCCCGCTTTGAAACCGACAACGAATTTATGATGCCTGATGATTACTATAAAGGCAAATTAAGGCCCGGCGCTGAAACAATTGTTAAAATAAATATTGAAACCGGCGAGCAAAAAGATATTATTAAAATTCCAACCGACGCTACCGACTTGTTGCTCTCGGCCAACGAGGCCTATCTTTTCTTTATAAATAAAATAGACGGCCGACTGTATCGCTTAACGCTCTAACACGATGTTAATATACTAATTTATGCGAATGATACGAATAGAAAACGAACTCGTAAATATATTTGTATAATTCGCATGTCATTCGCTGATTGGCATCGCATTATGCTCTGGTTTGATAACAATCCTCCTTTCTTCTCCTTCGCCCACACTCTCGCTTTTAATTCCTTCTATCTTTTCCAGAGTTATATGAACGATTCTTCGCTCATAGGCCGGCATGGGTTCCAGTTCCACCGATTTTTTTGTTTCTAAAACCTCGGCCGCCGAATTTTTGGCCAGAGCCGTTAAATAATTTTCTTTTTCCTGGCGATAATTATTTATATCTATGGTAAAAGCGCTGGGTTTAAAAATTTCTTGGGTCTGCCTCGCCACCATCAGCGCTAAAATATACTGAATGGCTCGTAAATTTTCGCCATCGTGGCCGATCAAAAAACCGGCCTCGCCCACAGTAGCGCTAACCTTAGTATTTTCCAAGTCTTGCTTGATTTCCAGACCAATAACATCAGCGCCGATAAGTTCCAAGAATCGAGTTATTAAATCTCGTATAACCTTTTCTTTATCCATATCCAAACCCCTTTACTTTTTAATAGAGGGTGCGGGACGGATA
Organism: uncultured Candidatus Saccharibacteria bacterium; assembly: GCA_964365305.1. GTDB lineage: Bacteria > Patescibacteriota > Minisyncoccia > JACQLN01 > JACQLN01 > CAYIPG01. The sequence goes on along the minus strand of CAYIPG010000003.1, from coordinate 42,396 downwards.
ATAACATATTGTTGGAGCACCGTAAATATGGTGGTAATCAGCCAATAAAGCGCCAAGCCCGAAGGCAACCGCCAAGAAATAACCACCGTTAACACCGGCAAAAAATAGAGGGTCTGTTTGGAAATCGCCTGGGCCATAAATTCGTCGGATGTTTTGGGAGCGCTTGGGAGTTTATTTTTAGGTGTGATCATTTTGGCCTGCCAAAACTGGGCCAGACCGGCTAAAATAGCGAAAAATATGTTGGGCGCCGCCAAATTCAACCAACCCAAAGAAATCGGATTTATTTTCCCGGGATTGGCGATAAAACTGTATAAAAAATTCAAACTACTCTCGTCAAAACCCTTAAGAAACACTTGATATAAAGCAATTAAAATAGGTAGTTGAATCAACAAAGGTAAACAGCCGGACAGTGGGTTGATTTTGTTGTTTTTATAAAAAGCCATCACCTGACGGCCCTGTTCTTCTTTATTATCTTTATATTTTTCCTGCAGGGCTTTAATCTGGGGCTGTAGTTCCTGCAAAACCTTTTGAGATTTTATGGATTTCTGGGATAGAGGCAAGAAAATTAACCGGGTGAACACAGTCAGCAGAACAATGGCGATACCAATATCCGAAAAGGCGATAGTATTATAAAAAAACACCAACAGGTTAAAAAGAGGGCGATATAAAAACTCGTTATATAAATAAAGCATTTATTTAAGCTACCGACACCGATAGAGCCGTTTTAAAAACAACCCTAAACCCTTAGATAAGCCGTGATCCGAAACAACTTGTAGATAATAATGGGAACAAGTCGGCTTCAACCGGCAGCCCGATTTTATTCCCGGGATCAAACTAAACACCGGCGAACTAAAAACCAGGCCTAAATAAGGCGACAATAATTTTTGGTAGATTACCACAGGGTAAATAAAAATAATTCTAACTAGCCGACTGCCTAATTTTTTCAAAAAGTTTGATAACATCTTTTTTTAATTCCTGAAAACTAGCGGCCGAAATTCCAAGTTTAGCGACTACAGCGATATTCAAAGAGGCCAAATAGGTCTCTTTTTTTAAAACCTCTTTTAAAATTTGGCGCAACCGCCTTTTAAGAAGATTTCTAACTACGGCCTTCTTAGAAATTTTAGAACTCACCACCGCGCGCCTAAAGGGCTGGTGAGTGGACTCTGGTTTAGTTAAGTAAATATCGGTCCAATGACCAGCTATTTTCATAAACCGTCTAAACAGTAAGTTTGCGTCTCTTTTTGAGCCGTCTTCTTTTTAAAGTATTTCGGCCGGCTAAGGTTGACATCCTAGTAAAAAAACCGTGGGTCTTTTTCCTTTTTCTATTCTTGGGCCTGTATTTTGTTATTTTCATAGACACGATGCCAATATACTAATTTATGCGAATGATACTAATAAAAGATTCGAATATCTTATTTGTAGATTCGCATGTCATTCGTTGATTAGCATCGTCTACCAGTTTAACAGCCACAACTAAATTAGACAAATTATTAATCTTAATTCTATAATTTTAGTAATCCACATTACATCAACATCTTTTCCACAATAAACCGTCTTTTGGAGCAAATTTTTATTTGTTAGGCCTTGTGATATAATTCCCAACGAAGATTTTTCTCTCACGACGCTTTGATTTTAAGCTACGAGACGCGAATATAAAAAGTAACCTGATTTTTTGGAAGTTATCTTTTAAAAATATTTTTTATTTGGCGGTTGGACTAAATAAAAACATGGACAAAGACGAATTGTGGCAATCAGCTTTAGCGGAAGTAGAACTTTCGCTATCCAAAGCCAATTTTGTAACTTGGTTTAGGAATACTTCCATAATATCTAAAAAAGATGGGGTAGTGCTTTTATCTACTCCCAACGCTTTCAATAAAGAGTGGTTGGAAACAAAATATAACCTGTTAATACTTAAAATTTTAAGAAATATGGCCCCGGACACCAAAGAAATCCGGTTTATTATCAAGACCCAGGCCATTGAAGCCGAAAAACATTTAAGCCAAAGCAGAAAAAAAGAACATGCTTTATCTTTTGCTTCAGATATCCAACTAAACCTTTCGGAAACAGTTATTCCAGATAAAGAAACCAATCTTAACTCTAGATATACTTTTGATTCGTTTGTAGTGGGTTCCGCCAACCAATTGGCGCATGCCGCCGCAGTGGCTGTAAGTAAAAATCCCGGAACTATTTACAACCCGCTGTTTATTTATGGCGGCGTGGGTTTGGGCAAAACGCACCTACTCCAGTCCATCGGCAATGAGGTCTTAAAAAATAACCCTAAAAGCAAAATAAAATATCTATCAACCGAAAAATTCTCGGGCGACCTTATAACTTCCATAAAAAATAAAACAGTTGATAAGTTTAAGGAAGAATACAAAAAAATAAACCTGCTCATTTTAGACGATGTCCAATTTTTATCCGGAAAAGAGAAAACCCAAGAAGAATTGTTCCATATTTTTAACGAACTCTACGGCAAAAACAACCAAATAGTGCTATCTTCAGACCGCCCGCCCAAAGCCATCGCCACCCTGGAAGATCGTTTAAGGTCTAGGTTTGAAGGAGGTATGATAGCCGATATCACCCCGCCGGACTACGAGACTAGAATCGCTATATTAAAAACAAAACTAATAGAAAAGGACTTAGGCGAGTTAAATGATGATATTTTAGCGTATATAGCCAACACTATAACTAAGAATATAAGAGAATTGGAGGGGGCCTTAAATAGAGTGGTGATGACTTGTAAAGTTGAGGGGCTAATTCCCAGTATTGAAAAAACCAAAATAATATTGGCCTCAACCAACCACAACAACACCACTAAAACAACACCTAAGGCCATAATTAAAGCCGTGGCTGATTTCTACGATCTGAAAGAGGAGGATTTAATGACTCAATCTAGAAAAAGAGAAATAGTCCTGCCTCGCCAAATTTGCATGTATTTAATGCGCGAAGAATTAAAAAATTCCTATCCTTTTATTGGTGAAAAATTCGGCGGACGGGATCACACCACCGTCATGCACGCTTGTGATAAAATAAACCGAGAAATACAGTCCAACGAAACCATGATTGAAGAACTTAATATAATTAAAAATAGAATTTACCAATCTTGATTAATCACCCTAATAAAAAATGTGTATAAATACTGAATTAGTTTGAGGAAATTATGTTAATAAATATTGGATAAATCGCGTCATTAAATATATATTCAAAACTATCCCCAAAGTAATACTAAGATGTACCCAAAACAATTAACACTTTATTTAACAAAGATTAATTAATTCCTGGGGAAAATTAAAATATTAACATTGTGGACGGATAATAGTAAATAATAATAATTTGTATAAATATATTAACTACTAAATGAAAATAATTTGTTCAACCCAAAAACTTAAAGAATCGGTTACTTTTACTGAAAGAATTATAACCCGTCATTTAACTTTGCCAATTTTAAACAATATTCACTTAAAAACCGAAAAAAATGGTTTAAAAATAAACTCAACTAATTTAGAAATAGGAATTTCTTCATGGTTTCCTTGTAAAGTAGAGGATATTGGTGAAATAACAGTGCCGGCTAAAATTTTTTCAAGTATAATTTCCGGTTTGGCGGCCGATAAGGTTTTTTTGGAACTAAAAAAGAATAATGCTTTAGAAATATCCTCCGAAAACTATAAAGCTGAATTAAAAGGGGAAAATGCTAAGGATTTTCCAATAATACCGGTCTTAAATAAAAATTTAATTATTAGAATTGAGGCGGCTGAATTTTGCAGATCATTAAATAAAGTTGTTGGTTTTGTTTCAAATTCAGAGACCAGGCCAGAAATAACCGGTGTTCTTATAACCAAAGATAAAGAAGATAATTTTATAAAAATAGTGGGAACTGACAGTTTTCGTTTGGGTGAAAATAAAATTAAAACCAGGGAGGAGTTTCAAGATGTTAATTTTTCGGTAATAGTTCCGTCAAAAACAGTAGTTGAGGTTATTAGAATTTTTTCCAACTTTAATGATATTTTAAGTATAGTTATAGAAAAAAATCAGATATATTTTGAATCAAATAAAACAGAAATTGTTTCACGGTTAATTGAGGGGACTTACCCTGATTATAAAAAACTAATACCAACGGACTTTAATACTAAAATTATTATCAGTAGAGAGGAGTTTATTAAATTGATTAAACTTGTTAGTGTTTTTTCCGGCCGACTAAGTGATATTTTATTGTCCTTTAATAAAACCAAAACCCCGCAAGTTAAGGTCTTTGCCACCGATGCCGACTTGGGAGAAAATAGTTCCGAGATGGCTATGGATATGTCGGGGGCGGATTTGGAAATTAAGTTTAATTGGAAATATTTCTTAGATGGTTTGACTGTTATCTCTTCTGATAAAATAGAACTTAATTTTATTGACAACACCAAACCCTGTTTGATTAAATCTGATTCCGATAAGAATTTTATTTATTTGGTGATGCCGATAAGGTCTTAAACCGATGCCAATATACAAATTTATGCGAATGACACGAATAATTATAAGAATAAAAATGCATTTGTGTATCTATTAGTATAATTCGCATGTCATTCGTAGATTAGCATCGCATTATGTCTGGTCATAGCAAGTGGTCTCAAATAAAAAGAAAGAAAGAAATAACCGACGCTAAAAAGGGCCGAGTTTTTTCTAAGTTGGCTAAACTTATAGAAGTAGCGGCTAAAAAAGGCACAGATATTAAGATAAACATATCTTTAAAGACCGTTATTGATAGCGCTAAGGCGGTGAATATGCCGGCTATAAATATAGAGCGGGCTATTAAAAAAGGAGGTGGGTTGGATAAAGAAGGCAGTAATTTAGAAGAAGTTGTTTATGAGGCCTATGGCCCGGGTGGTGTGGCGATTATGATAGAGGCGATAACTTCCAACAAAAACAGAACAGTGGCTGAAATAAAGCATATTTTGTCTAAAAATGGGGCTGGTTTATCGGGCAGTGGCGGTGTGAGGTGGATGTTTGAAAGAAAAATAGAGAACGGCGAATTAAAATGGTTGTCCAAACAAACGATAAAACTTAGCCCCGACGATGAAAAGAAACTGGAGGTCTTAATGGAAGAATTAGATGAAGACGAAGATGTCTCGGAGGTTTTTACTAATAGCGAATAATATGACTATTTTAGGTATTGACCCTGGAACAAATATGATCGGTTATGGGTTATTACGAATTGAAAATAAAGAAACAATCTTTCTTGATTATGGTTGTATTAATTTGGTATCAGATAAGGAAGGTTATTCTCATTTAGCCCAACTCTATCAAAAAATAGACGCTCTTATTAAAAAATGGTCGGTTGATATTGCGGCTGTTGAAAAACTTTTCTTTTTTAAGAACAATAAAACCGTAATTCAAGTTAGCGAAGCCCGTGGAGTGATAATTCTGGCGGCCGCCCAAAATAAATTAAAAATAAAAGAATTTACGCCTTTGCAGGTTAAACAGGCGGTTTCCGGTTACGGCCGGGCCGAGAAAAAACAAGTTCAAAAGATGGTGCGTTTGATTTTGGGCTTAAAAAAAGATCCCCAACCCAATGATGCTGCCGACGCCCTGGCTATAGCTATTTGTTGCGCCCATACCGCCGATTTTCAATCTTAACATTATGGGGACAACACTATATTGACCCGTTTTGGAGTTGTGTGTATTCTTATATAAAGTTTTTATAAAAATAAAACAATATGTTAAATAAGCGCAAAAACACAGACGGTATTATAAGTGATGATATTTATTCAGATGGTGATGATGTGGAGAAAGAGAAGGATGTGGAAGAAGAGGAAGAAGATGGGGAGGATGAAGATGAAGATTGCGATGACGATAGTGACGACGACGAGGATTTAGAATAAAAAATCAAAACCCCCCGACGGCACCGTCGGGGGGTTTTGTTATTTGGCCTTTATTTTGGCAAAACGATGTTTACCTATTTTGATAACAACACCGCCGCCGATGTTTATAATTTTATCGGGATAATTTATGGTTGCGCCATCAATATCAACCGCGCCGTCTTCTATCAAGCGGCGGGCTTCGCTTTTGGAACCGGACAAACCCGACTCCATAATCATATCCAACAACTTCAATTCTTTCGCATTAACAACTATTTCAGTTATTTCTTCCGGCAACGCTTTTTTTGAAAAGGTCTTAATGAAATTCTCGGCTTCTTTCGCGGCTTCTGGGGGAGAATGATAAAATCCCACTATTTCTTGAGCTAGCCGAAGTTTCAAGTCCCGAGGATTCACAGTGTCATTTTTAAGCGACACCGCTATTTCTTTTATTTCTTTCAAATCAACCCGAGTGGTCAGGGTAAAATAATCAATAATGGCGCTGTCGGGCAGAGACATTATTTGTCCGAATTGTTCGCGAGCGCCGGAGCTTATGGAAATATAGTTGTTTAAGCTCTTGCCCATTTTTTTGGCGCCATCCAAACCCACCAAAATCTCAATCGCCACGATGTCTTGAGGTTCTTGATTATATTTTTTTTGAAGTTCCCGCCCGAAATTTTCGTTAAAGACCTGGTCGGTGCCTATCACCGTTAGATCGCTTTTCAGCATAACTGAATCGTAACCCTGCAAAATAGGATAGACCGTTTCGTGCAAACGGATGGGCAGTTTTTTATTTTTTCGTTCTTGGAACATATCGCGCGCCAAAACCTGATCTACTGTAAAATAAGCCAGTAGTTTTATAAAGTCCTCGGCCGACATTTTATCGTACCACTCGCTGTTGGTGCGCAGTTCCAGTTCTTTTACATTTAATATTTTTGAAATCTGATTAACATAGTCGCGGGCGTTGGCTTCGGCTTCTTCTTTTGATTTTAAGGCGCGGGAAGTCATTTTTTCGGTGGGATCGCCAAAGCGGCCGGTAAAGCCGCCGATCAAAAAAACAATCTTATGCCCCATATCCTGCAGATCTCGGAGTTTTAAGTAGACCGCAGCATGGCCCAAGTGCAGGTCTTGACCGGAAGGGTCCACGCCGTGTTTAATACGCAACACCCGGCCCGAAGAGAGTTTGCGCAACACACTCTCTTTGACGGTTACTTCTTTTACGCCTCTTTCCAGAAAGTCGTTTATTTTTGAGGAATCAATATCTACTTTAGACATACATTTATATTACAATAACAGATAAATGCGTATATAATCAAAGATAGGTCATATGCCCAGTAGAGAATTTCACAGAAAAAAAGGTTTTAGAGCGTTAAAATTTACCATCGGTTTGATTTTGGTGGTGGTTGTTTTGGGTTTGGCCGGTGTTTTTGCGGTTTTTATTATTTTTGGCAGAAATCTGCCCGATCCGTCTAATTTGGAAGACCGTACCATAACCGAATCCACAAAAATCTATGACCGCACCGGCAAAGTTATTTTATATGATATTCATGCCGAAGAAAGGCGCACTGTCGTACCTTTTTCGGAAATTCCCCAAGTGGTTAAGGCCGCCACTGTGGTGTCCGAGGACCGCAATTTTTACACCCATGGCGGGCTTGATTTCATGGCTATATTAAGAGCCGGCTGGGCCGATCTTCGCGGAGAAAATTTACAAGGCGGTTCCACTATCACCCAGCAGTTTATTAAAAAATCCATTTTGTCTGATGAACGCACTTTTACCCGTAAAATAAAAGAAGCCATTTTGGCCTTAGAATTGGAACGGCGTTATTCCAAAGATGAAATTCTTAATTTTTATTTAAACCAGATTCCCTATGGTTCTAACGCTTATGGCATTGAGGCGGCGGCTTTAACCTTTTTTTCCAAGCACGCTGTTGATTTGACTTTGGCCGAAGCGGCCCTGTTGGCGGCCTTGCCGCGGGCGCCCAGTTATTATTCGCCCTACGGCGAGCATTTACCCGAACTCATGGCGCGGCAGAAAGATATTTTAAATAAAATGTCGGAACTGGGCTATATTTCAGAAAGCGATTTTAAGAAAGCCCAAGGGCAAAATATTAATTTTTCAAAAACGCGCGCCAGCATCAAAGCGCCTCATTTTGTCTTTTATATTAGAGATCTATTGGAGCAAAAGTATGGCGAGGATTATATTGCCAAAGCCGGATTAAAAATAATAACTACCTTGGACTGGGATCTTCAACAAATCGCCGAAAATGTAGTGGCTGAAGGGGCTAAAAGAAACGAGGCGTTGGGCGCTTATAACTCCGCGCTGATGGCTATTGATCCTAAGACAGGCCAAATATTGGTTATGGTTGGTTCGCGCGATTATTGGAAAGATCCTTTGCCCCAGGGCTGTGATCCGGGAGTCAATTGTAAATTTGAGGGCAATGTTAATGTGGCCACGCGCAGCCGCCAGCCCGGTTCGGCCTTCAAACCTTTTGTCTACGCCACCGCTTTTAAGAAGGGTTTTACCGATAAAACCATGTTGTTTGATATACCTACCCAGTTTGACACCGGTTGCAACGCCGCGGGAGTTCCGGTTTACCAGGGATCACAATGTTATTCGCCGCGCGACTTTGATTTAAAATACCGCGGTCCGGTTACGGTTCGTCAGGCCCTGTCTAATTCCTTAAACATTCCTTCGGTCCAAATGCTTTATCTAGCCGGTGTGGATGATTCCATAAACACCGCCGAAGATATGGGTCTCTCCACGCTTAAAGATCGTTCCCGTTTTGGGTTGTCTTTGGTTTTAGGCGGCGGTGAAGTCAAACTTTTAGAAATGACTTCGGCTTTTGGGATTTTTGCCACCGAAGGCGTAAAGCACGCGCCCGCGCCTATTTTGAGAATAGAAGATAGCAAAGGCAAGGTCCTGGAAGAATTTATAGATGAGCCGGTTTCTGTTTTGGATTCAGAAGTAACTCGTTTGGTCTCGGATATACTTTCTGATAATGTCGCTCGCTCGCCGGTTTTTGGCGCGCGCAGCGCGCTTTACTTTTCCGATAGGCCGGTAGCGGCAAAAACCGGAACCACCAACGAATTTCGCGATGGTTGGACCATCGGTTATACGCCCTCATTGGTGGTAGGGGTCTGGACTGGCAACAACGACAACACGCCCATAAAACAGGAGCCAGGCGTTTATGTGGCCGCGCCTATTTGGCGCGCCTTTTTGCAGCAGGCCTTTGAGAAATTAAATCTGCCACCGGAAAGTTTTACTCCGCCGGAAAAGAAAACAATCGCCAAACCCATTCTAAACGGCGAATATATTATTAACGGCGCCATTCATTCCACTTTGTATTATATTAACCGCGATGATCCCACTGGACCGCCGCCGGCCAACCCCGCCAACGACCCCATGTTTAATAATTGGGAGTCAGCCGTGCGCGCCTGGTTCGGCGCTACCGTCCCGATTGCTCCCAAACAACTTTTAACTCCACCAATCACTCCAACCACCCCCAATCCTTAAACACTTTCTTACTTTGAAGCGATAAAGTGTTTACCATACACATTGGAGGTTATAAAACCGAAATTATTTGTCTATTCTTACCCCCCTTTACATATATCCTACTTAATATGTTAAATTATGGGCGTTCTTTAGTGTTCCTTAAAAAGTAAAAAATCAATCAGTAGTTCACAAATCTAAAAGGAGGTTGCGTCATGAAACGGTTTAGTTTCTTTTTAGGTATTGTCGGGGTGATGCTGTTTATTGCGGCGGTTAGTATTCAGGCCCAGACCGTCAAAGGACGAGTGGCTTACACTGCTGTTGATAACAACCAATCATCTATTCAGATCGTTAATCTGGGTGGCGCTACTGGCCCAGGCGGGTCGGCTTTGATCCGAAGTTTGATCTCAATCAAGACGGCGTGATTGATCTTATCGATTTCTTTTTCTTTGCCGAAAAATTCGGCAAGTAACTTTTATTCCCGCCTCTCGCATAGTCGAGAGGCGGCTTTTTTATCCCGCACCTTTTTATGTTTATTATTTATTCATCTAAAAGGTGTGGGATCTATATCAGCGCAGAGGTCTTGGGCGCTGGAATGTTTAGATGTTCATAAGCCGCCGCGGTGGCTTCGCGGCCGCGGGGTGTACGGTTGATAAACCCGAGTTGCATCAAGTAGGGTTCGTAGACCTCTAAAATAGTATTTTCCTCTTCGCCAATGGAGGCGGCTAAGGCCTGTAAGCCCACCGGTCCGCCCCGAAATTTTTTCATAATCGTTTCCAATATTTTTCTATCCACATTTTCCAAACCCAAATGATCCACCGTCAGCATGTCTAAGGCCTTATGGGCCAAGGCCGAAGTTATAACGCCGTCGGCTTTTACTTGGGTGTAATCCCGCACTCTTTTTAACAACCGATTGGCCACACGCGGCGTTTGGCGACTGCGTGAAGCCACCAGATTCAGGCCGGCGGCGTCTGATTTTACTTTTAGTATTCGGGCCGAGCGCCGCAAGATTTTTTCTATATCTTCATTTTTATAAAATTCCAAACGATAAGTCGCGCCGAAACGGCTGCGGAAGGGCGAGCCCAAACTGCCGATGTTGGTGGTGGCGCCGATCAAAGTAAAATGAGGCAGGTTGAGCTGGATGGTTCGGGCCGAGGGCCCTTTACCGATAACAATATCAAAAACAAAATCCTCCATGGCGGGGTAAAGCATTTCTTCCACCACTTTATTCAAACGATGGACTTCGTCTATAAATAAAATATCACCGTCCTTAAGGTTGGTGAGTATGGCGCCCAGGTCGCCGGCTTTTTCTAGAGCCGGGCCGGAAGTAACCCTAATACCTCGCTCGAGTTCACGGGCGATAATATGGGCCAGAGTGGTTTTGCCCAAACCGGCTGGGCCGTGCAAAAGAATATGCTCCACCGGTTCTTTTCTTTTTTGGGCAGCGCTTAAAAGTATTTTAAGATTTTCTTTAGTTTGATTTTGGCCGATATATTCATTCAGATTATCGGGTCTTAAGGTTTGATCCAAGACCTGGTCTTCGGGCGTGGTTTGTTGTTGAGTTATCATCACTTTATATTCAGCTTATCTTACCTCTTTTCAATAACTTATGTACAATTTTTACACAGTTTTTCCATGTATTAGACACATTATTTGACATATCATCCCTTGACTTGTTGTTTTTTAGGCGATAAAATGGAGTTAGAGTTATTTAAATTTGACTAAGAGACCTGTAGGCAAAGGGCGTCTTATCTAGATTTTAGGATGGTTTGGTTGGCTTGCTTCGGCATTTTGGCTGAACCTCTCCTCGGTAGGTCGCTTTCCCTGTGTTTCCCAAGATTCGGGGGTTACCCCTCCGGGGGTTTGCCTGCAGATCTTTTCGCCAAAAAGATTAAGTTTCTTGGCTGGTCACTCGGCTAACTTCGTCCAGAGTTGTTTCTCCCGCCAGCACTCTCATCAAGCCATCCTGATACATGGTTATAAAACCCTGTTTTTTGGCTTCTTCCAAAATTTGTTGATGCGAGGGATTCTGGCCGATTAATTTTTCCAGACCTTCGTTCACGAATAGCATTTCAAAGACGCCAATTCGCCCCTTGTAGCCGGTATGGCCGCACTTATCACAACCCGCCGCTTCATATATTTTAATTTCGGCTGGCCAAGATTTTATTTCATCTTTTACATCAATAAGATCTTTTTTAATTTTTTCAATCAAAGTTGGGTCCGATATTATTTTCTTGCAGGTCTGACAAAGTTTTCGCACCAGCCGTTGGGCCACGGCCGCATTTAGTGCCGAGGCCAAAATTTGCGGCTTGGCGTTCAAATCCAAAAATCGGGGAATAGCGCCCACAGCATCGTTGGTATGTAGAGTGGAAAAAACCAAGTGGCCGGTTAAAGCCGCGTGCAAAGCCACATCAGCGGTTTCTTCGTCTCGGATTTCGCCCACTAAAATAACATTGGGATCCTGCCGCAAAACCGATCTTAACCCTTGCGCAAAAGTATAACCCTTCTCCGGTTCTATCTGTGATTGATTCACGCCCTGCAGATGATATTCTATGGGATCTTCCAAAGTAATTATTTTCACGCCGGGCTTATTTAGATATTTTAAAAAAGCGTAAAGCGTGGTGGTTTTGCCCGAACCCGTGGGACCAGTCACCAAAATTATGCCGCTGGTTTTTTTAATTTCTTTTTCTAAGGGTTGCCATAAGTAATCACGCAAGCCCAGGTCCTTGGTTTCTAGTTTAATGGCGTTGGGATTTAGAATTCTTAAAACAATATATTCGCCGTACGCGCCTGGTAAAATCGAAGTTCTAATCTCAACCTCCATTCCCATTTCTCCCTTCTCACCCACCTGCCCCATTTTACCCTTTTCTCCCATTTCGCCCCCTTGTTTTATCGTGAACCGGCCGTCTTGAGGAATGTTTTGAACATTTAATTGCAAACCCGAGAGCAATTTTATGCGCGACAGCGCGGATTGATAAGTTATAGCCGAAATTGCGCCAGCGTCTTGCAGAACGCCGTCCAAACGAAAACGAATTTGCACCTGGTTTTGTTGCGGTTCCACATGAATATCGGAAGCGTCTAAATTTAGAGCGCTGCTTAAAAATAGTTCCAAAAGAATACTGGTTTCGCCGGCGGAAATTTTTTCCAACTTTTCTTTTAAGGCCGCGAAACTGGTGATTTCTTTTTTTAACGATTCAATCTGTTCTAATGAAACCTGCCCCGATGTGGCCGCGCCCTTGATTTGGGTTGGAATAAATTTAAATTCGCCCAGCGCCTTTTTAAAAGACGAGCGCGAAATTAAAAAAACATCAACTTTAAATCCCTGGGCTTTAAGCCGTTCTAAAATTTGAAGAGTTTCTTTATTGGCCGGATCCAGCGCGCCCACTTTTAATACTTGTCCGGATTGCTGAATTACAATAACACCGGCGCGCTCGGCTTCGGCTTGGGGAATAAAATGAAGCGAATCGCGTTGAACCGGCACCTTGGCCAAGTTAATATAATGGGCACCGGTTTTTTCGGCCAAGGCCTCGGCGCGCTGTTCTTCTTCTTGCCGGCGCACATCTTCTAATTTTTCCTCACGAGTTTCTTCTAGTGTAGGCATGACTTTATTGTATTATATTTCTCATTTTCCCCACCTATTGACAAATATATTTTATTTGATATTATAGAAGAGATATAAAAAGGCCAGTTCTTTGGCAACTTAATCCATCCAAGGCTAAGCCTTGGAAAGACAAGGAGATTGAGATGGCTAGAAAGCTTCTGATGCTAATGGCAGCTGTGATTCTTTCCGGCTGCGCTTACCAGATCCGATTAAATCCTCCATCAAAAGAGGAGAAGAAGGATTTGGAGAATCTTCCGATCCAGCCGCTCAAGAAAGTTCCCGAAACCCATATCTCCACGGCGCTTTTTGTTAACAGAACAGTGGGAGTGTGGCAGAAGTGCTTGATTTTCCAAGGGTACTACAGTCGTGACCAGTTGCTGGTCTATGGCTATGACGGCATGGCCAAACTAAATGTGGACCCGATCGGTTACTTTCAAGTCGGCCCGGCGCTAGAACAATACGGCGCGCCGGCGGGCGAGAAACTGGCGGGTTTCTTCTTGCCCGGGAACGACTACACTGTCTTGGTGATTTCGGAGGGCTTTGATGGGGTGGTGTTGGACATCAACACCACCTATCTGATTTTGCCGCGATCACCGTTGGGGTATAAGTATAACTACTACACCTATACCGGCCAGCATTCCTGGCGGTATGTGAACTATGTGGCTTACTTGCCGCAGATTTACCCAAACCAGTATGGGAATGGCAACAATTTCACCGTCCGACTTAACATCAACGACCTACTGCGCCGGACAATCCGCGCCGCCACCAGAAAATAAATTCCTGAAGGCCAGTCCTTCAGATTGCGAAAGGAGCGTTCAAACGAACGCTCCTTTTTTTAGTCAGATAGAATTGCTACTATGATGGCAATGGAATTTGTGGCTAAAAATCTTAAAGACACCCAAAAACTGTCCAAAAAACTAGTCAAGGAAATATCAGCGAAGGGCGGTCCTTCGGTGATTGCGTTATACGGTGATTTAGGCGCGGGTAAAACAACTTTTGTTCAATTTTTTGCCAAGGCCTTGGGAATCAAAGAAAAAATATTGAGTCCAACTTTTGTAATAATGAAAACCTTTGAGATATACGATGCCAATCCACGAATGTATGCGAATGATACGAATAAACACACAAATAAAAAGTTTTTGGTTCATATAGATACTTATCGCCTAAAATCAGCTAAGGACTTATTGGCCTTGGGCCTTCGGGATATTTTGAAAGATAAAAAAAATATAATTTTAATCGAATGGCCGGAAAAAATAGAAAAATATCTGCCCAAAAATGCTAAAAAAATTTACTTTGAAACAGTTGGAGTCACACAAAGAAAAATAACTATCACATGAAAAAAGAAAAACTGGTTATTTTAGACAGCCACGCTTTAATCCACCGCGCTTATCATGCCGTGCCGCCGTTGACTTCGCCCCAGGGCGAGAATGTGGGCGCGGTTTACGGTTTTGCCAGTATTTTGATGCGGGTGATTAAAGAACTAAAGCCCGATTTCGTGCTGGCGGCTTTTGATTCGGCTGGGCCGACTTTCCGGCATAAAGAATTTACGGATTATAAAGCCAACCGTCCCGCCGTGGATATTGACTTGGTCAATCAGTTTGATCTGGTTAAAGAAATTGTAACGGCTTTCGGCATTCCGGTTTTGGCCAAAACCGGTTTTGAAGCCGATGATATCGTGGGCACGGTGGTGGAAAAATTTAAAAACAAAAAAGATCTAGAAAAAATTATTGTAACCGGCGATATGGATACCTTGCAGTTGATAGACAACGACACCATCAAGGTTTATACCTTGCGCAAGGGCGTGACCGACACGGTTATTTATGATGGGGCCTCGGTTAAAGCAAGATTTGAGGGTTTGGTACCCGGTCAAGTGATTGATTACAAAGGCCTAAAGGGCGATCCGTCCGATAATATTCCGGGTGTGCCGGGTGTGGGGGAGAAAACCGCAATTGCGTTGCTTCAAAATTATAAAAATTTGGAAGATCTTTATCAAAATTTAAACAAAGATAAAAAAATAAAACCGCTCTTAAAAGAAAAGTTGATTAAGTTTAAAGATCAGGCCTTTTTAAGCCGGCAATTAGCGACTATTAGCCGCGACGCGCCGGTGGAGTTTGATCTTGAGGTCTCAAAGTTAGTTATAGACGCGGAAAAAGTTAAAAATGTTTTTAACCGGTTTGGCTTTCGGAGTTTGATTAACCGGCTGGAGGGTATTTTAGGCGCAGGCCAGTCAGCTCCAGAGATCCAGGGTCAGTTGATTAGTAATACCGAGGACGACTTAAAAGATTATTTAGACAGAAAGATATTTTCCCAAAAAATTTATGAATTGGAAAAAAAGTTAACGCCGGTTTTAAGAAAAATAGAACAGCGCGGTTTTTTGATTGATGTTGGCGTGCTAAAAAATTTAAGCCAGAAAATAGCCCAAGAATTGATTCAAATAAAAATAAAAGTAAAAGAACTATCCGGCGAGGATTTTAATTTAAATTCCACCCAGGAACTAGGCCGAATCATTTTCGAAAAATTAAATTTAGGCATGGGCGCCCGAATTAAAAAAACCAAAAAAGGCGCGTTTTCCACGGCTTTTGAGGAGTTGGAAAAATTAAAGAACGCTCATCCGATAATTCCGCTAATGTTGCGTTGGCGCGAGCTTTCTAAACTGCAATCCACCTATGTGGAAGCCCTGCCTCGATTGGTCAGCCTTAAAGATGGACGGATTCACACCTCGTTTAAGCAACTGGGCGCGGTTACGGGCCGGCTGGCTTCGGAAAATCCCAATTTGCAAAATATTCCCACCAAGGGCGAGTACGGCACGGAAATTAGAAAGTCCTTTATCGCTCCGCCGGGGTTTTTAATTTTGGCCGTGGATTATTCTCAAATAGAACTGCGGGTGGCAGCGGCCATGTCGGGCGATGAAAAAATGATAGAAACATTTAGGCGCGGCGAGGATATTCACACTCGCACCGCCGCCGAGGTTTTTAATATTGAGCCCGCCGAAGTTACCAAAGAAATGCGCCGCGAAGCCAAAGCGCTTAATTTTGGAATTTTATACGGCATGGGCCCTAAATCCTTTGCTCAATCAACCGGCTTAGGACTAGCTGAAGCCAAAAGCTTTTTTCAGAAATATAGGGATAATTTTCCAGAACTGATTCAGTTTATGGAAGATATGAAACGCCTCGGCCGCAGCCGCGGTTTCGTGGAGACCTTGTGGGGTCGGCGGCGTTATTTAGACGATCTTAAATCGCCCAATCCGATGTTGCGGGCCAGCGCCGAAAGAATGGCCATTAACATGCCGGTGCAAGGCACGGCCACGGGGGATGTTGTTAAAGCCGCTATGGTAGAGCTAGACATTGAGTTTTCGAAGGCAGACGATATCGCCATGATTTTGCAGGTGCATGATGAAATTGTTTTTGAAGTTAAAAAGGAGTCGGTTAACAAATACGCGCCGATTATTAAAAAAATAATGGAAAATATTATTGATTTGCCCGTGCCGTTGGTGGTGGAAATGGAGGCCGGGCCTAATTGGGGCGAAATGAGGAAATTGACATAACATCGCCATGCCAGAATTGCCGGAGGTTGAAACCATAACTCAAGATCTGAAAAATAAAATTACCGGCTCAAAAATAGTCGGGTTTTGGACTGATTGGCCGAAATATTTCTCAACCAGCGGTGGTGCTGGTAAGTGTAAAAAGATTCTAGTAGGTAAAACGATTTCAAAGATAGAAAGAAGGGGTAAAAACATTCTTTTTTATTTGTCAGACAATGTTATTATGGCGGTTCATCTAAAAATGACCGGGCATTTTCTGTTTAATCAACCCGAAAGACCGAGTTTTGTTCATTTAATTTTAGACATCCAGAAGGGTAATAAGAAATCAAAACTATATTTTTCGGATGTGTGCAAGTTTGGCCGAATCTTGGCGGGTAAAAGCGAATGGGTGTTGAATCGGCCGGAAATAAAATCATTGGGACCCAATCCGTTGGAAATAACAACGGCGGAATTTTTAAAAGAAATATCGCGCCGGCGCGGCCGCATCAAAACCTTATTAATGAATCAGGAATTTTTGGCGGGTGTGGGCAATATCTATTCCGACGAGGCGTTGTACTTGGCTAAAATTCATCCATTAAGCCAGGCCGAAAAAATTCCCCCAGATAAACTACATTTGCTTTTTCGAAAATTGATCTGGGTGCTCAAAAAATCAATAAAGTTACGCGGCACTACTCGGCGGGATTATCGCGATGTTTCCGGTCAAAAGGGCGATTACTTTAACCACCGTTTGGTCTACGCACGCAAGGGCTCACAATGTGTCTGTGGCGGCACCATATCAACTGTCAAAATTGGTTCTCGTACGGCTCACTTTTGCCCCGATTGCCAAAAGTTATATCAATGATTTATCTTTTTTACGGTGAAAATTCATTTATGTTGCAAGAGAAACTAGCCGAATTAAAGGCCAGATATTCGGCCAAGTTTGCCAGCGGCCTTAATTTTTGGAAAGTGGATTTGGAAGAAGGGTTTGATCAACTGGAAAATATTGTGGCAGCGCAATCCATGTTCGCTGAAAAGAAACTGGCTTTTTTGCGGGGAGCTTTCTCTATTAACTCCAACGAATGGGATGGGATTGAAAAAATATTAGTTAGATCAAAAGTAAAAAATGACCAAGAGGTTATTTTGGTTTTCTATGATTTTTTTTCTTCAGATAAAAAATCACCCGAACAAATTAAAAAAATAAAGGACTTCTTTAAAAAGAACGGCAAGGTGGAAGAATTTAAAAATTATGGTCGCATGGGAATGATTAAGTGGGCGATACAGGAAGCCGAGAAAATCGGATTAAAAATAAATACAACCAACCTGGCTTATTTAATTGATAGCGCCGGCTTGGATTGTTACCGAATCAGTAACGAACTTAAAAAGTTGGCTTTGTTTAAGAATCAACAAGAAATATCAAGGTCAGACCTTGATATTTTAGTTGAAAAGGAAGTGGAAGCCAGTGTTTTTAGAACCACCGATGCTTTGGCTCAAAAAAATATTGCATTAGCCCTTAAATGTCTGGGAGAGCATTGGCGCAACAACGAAGATCCGTTGATGATTCTAAATATGCTGGTGTGGCAGTTCAGAAATTTAATTAAAACCGCGGATTTAATATCTCAAAAATTACCTAAAGAAATCATTGCCCAGAAATTAGGAACAAAGCCGTGGTTAGCGGAAAAAAATATCAGAACCGTTAAAAATTTTTCCATGGCCAAACTAAAAAGTATCTATCAAAAATTAGCCGAGGCAGATCTTGCTATTAAAACCGGCCAGAAAGACGGCCGCGAGGCCTTAGAGGATTTTGTTTACAGCTTTTTGGAGGCGTGATTTTTGCCGAGCGGCGGTGTTTTTATTCAGCACCTTAACCTTGGCGGCTTTATCCAAAACCTGGGCTACTTTGGGCATAAGTTCCATAACGGCCTTTTTATCTTTGGCCGCTATTTTTCTTTCTAGTTCTTTAACGGTTTTTTTAACGCCAATTTTAACCGACTGGTTTTTGGCGGTTCTCTTTTTGGTTTGTCTTAACGCCTTTTCGGCGGATTTTTTTATGGGCATTTTGATATTTAGTATTTAATTTAAGCCATAAACATAGCAAAATAAGTTATTTTTGGCAAGGTTGCTCTACTTTTATTTTTATCATAAAAAGTATAACAATTATGCGATCGCTTTATTGTTATACTTTTAAGTTTTATTCTCAAATGCGCAAAACTTGACTTTGCACATAATTATTTCAATATTTTATCTTATCAATATACAACGATCGTGTAAGCTTGATAAGATAAGGTTTATTTTAGCGTTTTCAAATAATCCCTCACCAAAATCGCTTTCTCAAAATCCCATTCGGCGATGGCGGTTATTTGAGATATAAGTTTTGGATTATGGCTTAAAATCTACCTATTTTTGCAATATATGTGTACATTACCACATGCTATTGACAGGATATATATAATAATATATACTTAAAACAAGCTCAAATAGAGCCAAATTGTACCTCAAAACTTAATTTGTTAGGAGGAAAAGCCATGGAAAAGCATGGTACTGCCTCGTTGGATGCCGGTCAGTTCGCGGAGTTTGCATCGGTGGTCATTCGCCAGTTGCCCCGCGACCTTGACTCGACAACCGTCCAAGGATGGATTGAGAATCAGTCCTCACTCCAGCGTGTTTTGCGAGAGGCGCTGATGCCGATTCCGATTGAGCAGGAGAAGAATGTTTTCCCCGTCACGGTTGACTACACCCGCACCCTCTCCGACATGATCTCGGCCGGCCACTATGACTCGGTCAACGACGACATCACCGCCGATCATTTTCCGGTGAGCGGCGAAGGTACGGTTGAAGTAAAGCTGGAACTGGTTCACTTCGACCGCGTCATGGAGTCCGATGATGTTCTCAAGGAACTGGACAAAGACGGTCTCCGACCCGCGACACTGGCCGAACTTCTGGCCTTCGGGGCCAAGTACCCCGACATCCAGCGGCAGTTTCCCATAATTGCCTTGGGTGCTGTCTGGCAGAACCGCCGTGGCTATCGCTCTGTGCCCGCACTCTGGGGCTCCTCCATCGGGCGCTTCCTCGACCTGCACTACTTTGACGACGGGTGGGACGGTTACTATCGGTTCCTGGCTGTTCTCAAATAGCTTTAACACTGGGAACCTTGGGCCCTTGAAATCCCTAACCCTTGGTTCCTTTGATCCTTAATCCCCGCAAGAACTTTGTTCTTGCGGGGCTTTTCTTTTTTCTGATAGAATACTTTTAGATATTAGGCTAATATGTTCACGGCTACGGCTTTGGACGGCCGAATTCCGGGACTAGCAAATGCAGAGTGAAAACGGGTACGCCTTTTTTCAGCGCCATTTGTCAGTTTCCTAAAAAACAAAGCTATTTGGTGCAAGATATTGGCGGGCTTTTAGGCCCCAAATTAGATTCAATCCCGAAAGTATTTGAGGGGAGTTTCTTTTTGTATGCCTTTAATCCAACCGCCGAGCATCTTGCCGATCTCGTCTAGTTTTTCCGATAGGATTATGTAATTTTTATTATTCAATACTTTCAATTCCCAAGATATCTGAAGAAAGAATTTAAGTACATCTAGTTTTACATACCAACACGGCGGCTATCAAGCGTTTAACATTTCCGACCCTAAACCAAGGAACATTCACAAGGCCAGTGTTCGTGATAGGTTACTGCATCATGCCATTTACCGGATCCTTTATCCTTTTTTTGATAAAACCTTTATCGCCGATTCTTTTTCTTGCCGGTTGAGTAAAGGAACCCACAAAGCCCTAAACAGATTCCGTGCCTTGGCCCACCAAGTCAGCTGCAACGATACTAAAACCTGTTGGATTTTGAAATGCGATATTAGAAAATTTTTTGCCAATGTTGATCATGCTGTTTTGCTAAACATATTAGCTGAATACATACCCGACCAGAATATTTTGTGGTTATTAAACCAGGTCATATCCAGCTTCGAAACCAAGCCCAACACCGGCTTGCCTTTGGGTAACTTAACTTCCCAGCTTTTAGTGAATATCTATATGAACGAGTTTGATCAATTCATGAAACACAAACTCAAGACAGAGTATTACATCAGGTACGCTGATGATTTTGTGATTTTGTCAGATGACAAAGAATGGCTGGAGAATCTTATTTCACAAGTACATGATTTTCTTGATAAAAATCTGAAGCTCACGCTCCATCCCGACAAAATCTTTATCAAAACCGTAGCTTCGGGTATGAATTTTCTGGGTTGGGTGCATTTTTGGGATCATAGAGTTTTGAGGACCACGACCAAGCGGCGGATGATAAATAGAATCAAAGAAAATAGGGAACCGGCCATATTAAATTCTTATCTCGGTCTTTTGAAACACGGAAATACGGAAAAATTGAAGGCCTTTATTTGATGATTTTCAAATAATCCCTTAACAAAATCGCTTTTTCAAAATCCCATTCGGCGATGGCGTATTTTAATTCGCGTTCCAGCTCTTTTTTGGTTTTGGCCTGCAGCCAGATTTTTTCGGGTTCGGGCACGACTTCTTTAATTTTTATTTCTTTTTGAATTGATTTGGGCGTCAGATTATTTTTACGATTAAACTCGGCTTGGTAATTTCGGCGCCGCTCGGTCTCGCGAATGGCCGCGCGCATGGAGCCGGTTATTTTATCGGCATACATTATCACCTGCCCGTCTATGTGCCGCGCCGCGCGGCCGATGGTTTGCACCATGGTGGTTTCGTTTCGCAAAAAACCTTCTTTGTCGGCGTCAAAAATCAAAATTAGCGAGACCTCGGGCAAATCCAGCCCTTCTCGCAACAAATTTACGCCCACCAGGGCGTCAATCTGGCCGCTCCGCAGGTCGTTTAAAATTTCGGGCCGATTTAGGGTCTTAATTTCGGAGTGAAGATAAGCCGCTTTGATGCCGGCGCCGGCCAAGTGCTCGGCCAAGTCCTCGGCGAGGCGCTTGGTCACCACGGTTATCAATACCCTCTGGCCGGTTTTTATACGGTCATTTATCTCTTTGATAGCATTATGGATTTGATGTTCCGTCGGCCGCACTTCTACCATCGGATCCAAAATATGAGTGGGACGGATCAACTGTTCGGCTAGGAATGTTTTGTGCCTATCGCGGGAATGCAGTATTTCGTAATCGTTCGGCGTGGCCGAAGAAAATATCACCTGTGATATTTTTTCTTCCCACTCCTCAAATTTTAACGGTCGGTTATCCAAAGCCGAAGGCAGGCGAAAACCGTGTTCCACCAAGGTTGTTTTGCGGGCGCGATCGCCATTATACATGCCTCTAATTTGCGGCAAAGTCATATGCGATTCGTCCACGATGGTTAAAAACTCTTTGTGGCCTTGTTGAAAAAAATCAATCAAAGAAAACGGCGAATCGCCCGGTTCCTTAAAAGATAACTGCCGCGAGTAATTTTCTATGCCCGAACAATAGCCCGTTTCCAAAAGCATTTCCAAATCGTATTTCGTGCGCTGTTCCAGCCGGGCCGCTTCCAAAATTTTATTTTCTTTTTTTAAGACCGTCAGACGGTCTTTGAGTTCGGATTCTATATTGGCTAACGCCAATTTTAATTTTGCTTCCTCGGTAATAAAATGTTTGGCCGGAAACAAGGTTAGCGAACTCATGCCGCCATTTTTAGAACTCCATATTTTTTCTATCACTGAACCCGAAAAAGTTACACGAATTATTTCTTCGCCGGTGGGCAAATTTATTTCCACGGTCTCGCCTTTCATTCGGAATGTTCCGGCCATTTGTGAGTATTCGTTTCGGGAAAATTGCATCAGCGTCAGTCGCCTCATCAAATCCCGCCGCGTCAGTGTGGAATCAACCGTCAAATCAACAGCAATTTTTTGATACTCGTTAGGATCGCCGATATTATAGATGCAAGAAACCGAGGCCACAATAATAGTGTCCGGTCGGGTCAGTATGGCTTGAGTGGCGGCGTGCCGCAACTTATCAATCACCTCGTTTATTTTGGCGTCCTTTTCGATGTAAGTATCGGTTTGGGGCAGATAGGCCTCGGGTTGATAGTAATCGTAATAGGATACAAAATAGTGGACTTCGTTTTCCGGAAAAAAATCCTTAAATTCCTGATACAACTGCCAAGCCAGGGTTTTATTATGCGAAATCACCAGTGTTGGTTTTTGGATATTATTGATCACATTGGCCAGAGTAAATGTTTTGCCCGAGCCGGTCACGCCG
Source organism: uncultured Candidatus Saccharibacteria bacterium (assembly GCA_964365305.1). Taxonomy (GTDB): domain Bacteria; phylum Patescibacteriota; class Minisyncoccia; order JACQLN01; family JACQLN01; genus CAYIPG01. Next base: position 19,752 of record CAYIPG010000003.1, on the reverse strand, counting down.
AGCAAGGTCTGGTGCCGCGCGCCCGAATTTAAACCGGCAGTAAGTTGTCGGATTGCTTCTGGTTGGTCACCGGTAGGCGTAAATGGGCTTTTTAGTTTGAATTTAGGCATTTAATTTACACTAACTTATTTTTGTGCGGATGTGCTAATCTAAAAGTAATCATATGATCGGCTATTTGGAAGGCGAGATTATTAAAAAATACGATCGGCGGTGCATTTTAAGGTGCGGCGCTTTGGGCTACCGCGTTTTTATCGGCAATAACGCGCTTAGCAAAATCGGCGAAAATAACGAGTCCGCCAAGATTTTTACCTATCCTTATTTGCGCGAAAACACCCAGGAACTTTATGGTTTTTTATCGCCCGAAGAATTGGAACTTTTTGAAATGTTGATAACTGTTTCGGGCGTGGGGCCCAAAAGCGCTCTTCTTTTAACCGACGAAGTGCCTTTTGATGTTTTAGTGGCTTCCATCGCCCGCGGCGAGGAAAATATTTTGCGGCGGGTGCCGGGCGTGGGCCAAAAAATCGCGCAGAAAATAATCATTGATCTTAAGAAAAATATTTTGGCGCTGTATAATCCTTCAAGCGGTGTCTCGGCCAACTTAACCGAAGACAGCGATATTTTGGAAGCGCTAAAAAATTTGGGCTACTCGGCTTATCAGGCCCGCGAGGCCTTGCGCCAAATACCGAGGGATATCACGGGCGTGGAAAGAAGAATAGAAGAAGCGCTTAAACTTTTGGCTAAATAATTCTATGGACGAATCAAAAAATAAAATAAAATCTTTAGTCACAAGATATGAAGAGGTTGTTAACTCTGGAGGAGTTAGAGATTATAGCGAAGAGCAAACTAAGAAAGATTTTATAATGCCCTTCTTTGAGATTTTAGGTTGGGATATAACCACTAAAAGTGATGTGTCGGCAGAAGAAAGCCAAAAATCTGGAGGCAGGGTTGATTACGGTTTTTATTTGAATGGCCGGCCTGTTTTTTACTTAGAAGCCAAACCGCTTAGGGCTTACTTAGACAAAGAAGAATACGCTCGTCAAGCGATTGCATATTCTTGGAATAAAGGTGTTGATTATGCTGTTTTAACCGATTTTGAAGGATTGAAAGTATTTAACGCGCAGTTGATTGAGGGTTCGCTGGTAGATAGATTGATTTTTGAAATCAATTATAAGGATTATTTGGAGGATTTTGATCGGTTGTGGTTATTGTCCAAACAATCTTTTGCAGAAAAATTATTGGATAAATATGCGGATAAATACGGTAAAAAACTTAAGAAAGTTTCGGTTGGAGATAAACTCTACAAAGATATACAAGAATGCCGAGAACTTCTTATAGAAAGTTTTAGGATATACAACGATAATTTAACGCCAGATTTGATAGACGAAGGTGTCCAGAAACTTTTAGATAGGTTGGTTTTTCTTAGAGTAGCTGAGGATAGAGGTATAGAGAAAACAACATTAAAAGAACTTTCTAGAGATTTAAGTAGCCAAAGAGAAAAATTGCAGAGCAATGTTTTTCAGGCAATGGTAACAAGATTTAGAGAACTTGATGATGTGTATAATTCTGATTTGTTTTCTGAACATCCTTTTGAAAACTGGAATGAAGATAATGGCGCTACAGAAGAATCTATAGATATATTAAGTGGTAAAAAGGGCTATAACGAGTATGACTTTAAGTTTATTCCTGCGGATATACTTGGCGGTGTCTACGAAAATTATTTAGGGTATCGTTTAAAAAAGTTAAAAAAAGGAGTTTCTGTATCCAAGGATGCTAAAAAACGCAAAGAACAGGGAATATATTATACCCCCGTTTTTATTGTTGATTATATAGTAAAAAATGCCCTTGGCCCGGTTTTGGACAAATGTCAAAGTGTCAACGATTTAAAAAAAATAAAAGTTCTTGATCCAGCTTGTGGTTCCGGTTCGTTTTTGATTAAAGCTTTGGAAATAATATACGAAAAATACAAAGAATTTGGAGTAGTTGAGAATTCAACAATTAAATCAACGATAAAACGGCAAATCCTACTGGATAATATTTACGGAGTTGATTTGGACAAACAAGCGATTGAAATTACTCGGCTGAATTTACTTATAAGCGCTTTGGACAGAAGAGAAAAATTACCCTTTCTTGATAACATCAAAAACGGCAATTCTTTAATATCCGGCACTGACGAGGAACTTAAAAAATATTTTGGCAAAAACTTTAGAGACAAAAAACCGCTTAACTGGCAAGAAGAATTTCCAGAGGTTTTTAAACAGGGTGGGTTTGATGTAATAATCGGCAATCCGCCGTATGTGAGTAGTTTAGAGCTATCTAACAGTTTATCTGTTTTAGAAAAAGATTTTCTGAAAAATAATTTTAAATCTGCGATAGGAAATTTTGATCTGTATGTATTATTTTTAGAGCGGTCTCTATCTCTTATTAAGAATGAAGGAAATTTATCATTCATAGTGCCTAATAAGTTTTTAGTCAATAATTACGGAATTGAGATAAGAAATATTTTGTTGAATTATTCGATTTTACAATTGATAAATTTTTCAAATCTCCCCATTTTTAAAACAGTCGGAGTTTATCCAATAGTCATCGTAGTACAAAAACAATCGCCAAAATCAAATCACATAGTTGCAGTGGGACTAGTCGATGAAAATTATAGTACTAAATATAGTGATTATTCGCAAAACAGTTGGTTATCGAATAAAGATAAAATAATAACTTTCAGCGAACAAAATAGCAATGAGGGTATTATTGATAAGATTAACAAAAAATCTATAAATATCGGCAGTTTGGCCACGGTAAATTCGGGAACTACGGGTTTTGATTATACTAATTATGGGAAGTTAATTTCTCAATCAAAGAGTAAAGGATTTATAAAATTTATCATTACGAGAAATGTTGAGCCATACTCCATAAACTGGGGTAAAACGATTAATTATTTAAAGAGAAAGTTTTCTACTCCATATTTCGACGTTGAAAACGCAATAGTCACTGAGGGAAGAAAAAATTTATATAAGGATAAAAACAAAATAGTCATTAGGGGCATGTCTAAAAAAGTAGTTGCTGGACTCGATAATGAGGGGTGTGCTCTAGGTGTAGGAACTTACGCAATTATTAAATCTAAAATTGATAATAGTTTACTTTTAGCATTTCTAAATAGTAAGCTAATAAGCTTTTACTACATTTCTAAATTTCAAAATAAACATTTAGCTGGTGGATATTTAGCGTTTAATGCAGACCAGATAAAACAAATACCAATTTTTGATTTTGATAAAAATGGCAAAATTGAGACTAAAAAAGTGTTGATAAATTTAGCTAGAAAATTACATGACAATTACGATACTTTATTTAAAACTCCTGAAAATTCTGAAAGATGGAATGCCATAAAATCCGAAATAGAAAAAACTGATAGAAAAATAGACGAGGAGGTTTATAATCTTTACGGCTTAACGGAGGAGGAAATTGAGATTATTGAGAACAAAAAATAATTTATTATGCTTGTTTTTGTTGATGATTCAGGAGATCCGGGATTCAAACTTGATAAGGGTTCAAGTATATTTTTTGTGATTTCATTGGTTATTTTTGATGATGAATTAGAAGCGGAGAAAACTGCCGTTGCCATAAAAAATTTAAGACGTTCTTTAGGTTTTCCGGACGATGTGGAATTTAGATTTTTTAAGTCCTCACGAAATGTTCGGGAAAAGTTTTTGAAAACTATCGCACCGTTTAAGTTCAAAATTAGATGTTTAGTTATGGACAAAACTATTTTAAGAAGCAATGAACTAAAGAGTAACAAAAATTCTTTTTACAGTTATGCCATTAAGTTAGTCCTTAAACATAGTAATAACTCCATACTTAATGCGAAAATAAGGATAGATGGAAGCGGAGATAGGATTTTTAGAAAGAGCTTTTTGGGTTATTTAAGAAGAGAGCTTAATTCCACGCAGAAAAAAGTAATTAAAAACTGCAAGTTAGTTGATTCCGGTGGGAATGTTTTGATTCAAATGGCGGACATGGTGGCGGGTAGTATCAGGAGGTCTTATGATAAGAGTAAAGACGACTCTAAATTATATAGAAATATTGTTAATAATCATATTGAAAACGAGTGGCCGTTCAGATAACAAAAAATAGCCCCAAAGGGGCTATTTCCGACCACGGTTCCTATGCTGGTTGTCCCAGCCACGCCACCGTCCGGTGACAGTTCAGAATGCAGGTCTTTGTAAATAGATTGTAACAAGCGGCTTGTTAGCTTGTCAAGCGAGCACTTATACACACTGATTAACTTATGATCAAAGAACATTGGGATAATTTAGTAGAAAAACATAACGGGGAATTTTTGCAGAGTTGGGAGTGGGGCGAGTTTCAGGAATCGCTGGGGCGCCAAGTGATTCGTTTTTTTGATAAAGAGTTAGGATTGGGTCAGATTGTTGTTTCCAGGATTCCATTTGGGCTTGCTAAAGCGTATATTCCCCGAGGGCCGATTTTTTTTGATATAAAACCGGCAGAGTTGGTAAATAAAATCATAGAATTATTACCCCCAAATGTAGTTTTTTGTTCTTTGGAACCGACTCAATTTGTTCCCGGGATCGCGTTTGATGTCCGCCAGGCCAAACAGCCAATTCAAACAGCCATCCTAAATCTTTCTGAATCAGAAGAAGAACTGCTGGCCGCTATGCATTCCAAGACCCGCTACAGCATTAGAATCGGATTAAAAAGCGATCTAATGTTTTCAGAAATTAACGCGGATGAGTTTTATAAATTGTTATCCGCGACCGCGCATCGGCAAAAATTTAGAACTTATCCCAAGGAATACTTTGTTAAATTAGAACAAACAATAAATAAATCACACCTAAAGTTTTTGGGTGTTTTTAAGGATACGCGCTTAGTTGCCGCCGGGGTCTTTTATACTTTTGGCTCAACCGCCACTTATCTTCACGGTGGTTCGGATTATCAACATCGCGCTTTAATGGGGCCGCATTTGTTGCATTGGGGGGCGATAAAATTGTTCAAATCAATTGGTTGCGGCTACTATGATTTTTGGGGCATAGATAAAGAAAAATGGCCTGGAATTACCCGTTTCAAAATGGGTTTTGGCGGAGAGGTTAAAAAATATCCCGGGGCTTATGTTAAAATTCTAAAACCATGGTGGTATCGGCTTTATCGCTTAGTTAAAAAATGAATTTAATCAAGAATTTAATCAAAAAAATTATCCCAAGGCGGATTTGGAACGCGTCACATTGGCTGGTTGCTCTCGCGGGAGCGGTAAAATATAAATTTCCTTCGCGGGATTTAATTGTGATTGGAGTAACCGGCACCAACGGCAAATCCACCGTGGTGCAATTATTGCACGATATTTTTCAGAACTTCGGTTTGAATGTGGCCTCAACTTCCACCATCAGGTTTCGTATCAAGGATAAAGTTGTTGATAATAAACTTAAAATGACCATGCCGGGCCGTTTGGCTTTGCAAAAGTTTTTGCGCGAGGCCGCCGGGGCGGGTTGTCAGTACGCTATTTTAGAAGTAACTTCGGAGGGCTTGAAACAGCACCGCGCCGATTTTATAAATTTTGATTGCGCGGTGTTAACCAATGTTCGACCGGAACATATTGAGAGTCATGGTTCTTTTGAAAAATACCGCGCCGCCAAAGAAATTTTGTTTAAGAAATTGCGGTCTTGGAAAAAAAGCGGGTCTAATAAAATTAGTGTGGTTAATCTGGATGATCCCTCGGCTTTTTACTACACTCGTTACTGGGCTGACGAAAAAATTGGCTACGGCTTATTTCAGGAAAACCATCGGCCGGAAGTTAAAAATAATTTTATTCCTCAAGATATCAAATTTTCAAAGAACGGAGTGGGCTTTATTTTGGAAGGCGAAGAATACGCCAGTCCGCTTTTGGGTGATTTTAATTTGTACAATGTTTTGGCGGCGATAGCTGTGGCCAGGGCTTTTGAGATTCCAGCCAAAGTGATTAAGGACTCACTGGCTAATTTTAAGGGCGCGCCGGGGCGGTTGGAGGTTTTGCAGGTTGAGCCGTTTTTGGCGGCGATTGATTACGCCCACACGCCCGACGCTTTGGAGAGCGTCTATCGAGTAGCTCGTTCTTTTTGGGTTGGCTATGACCACAAGTTGATTGGCGTTTTGGGCGCGGCCGGCGGCGGCCGCGATAAATGGAAACGGCCGCAGATGGGTGAGATTGCCGAACGATTTTGCGACCAGATTTTTTTAACCGACGAAGATCCTTATGCCGAAGATCCGGAACATATTATTAAAGACATCAGCCGCGGTATTAAAGACAAACCCTATAAAATCATCATGGATCGGCGCTTGGCCATTCGTGAGGCCTTGCAGTCAGCTCGCGCTGGCGACGCAGTATTAATCACCGGCAAAGGCGCCGAAAAAACCATGATGACCCGCTTTGGCCCCATGGATTGGGACGAACGCGCCGTGGTGCTGGAGGAATTGGCTAAATTAAGTAAAAAATGATAAAATAAAAATTATGTCGCGAATCAAAGAAATAATTTTGGCGCTGGCGATTGTGGTGGTGTTGAATTTGTTTTTTAATTACGGCGTTTCCACTTTTTACAAATCGCCCGATTACGAAAAGTTTTGTCCGGTGGAATTAAATCAAAAATCCTATGCCGATAAAAACTCGTGTGAAGCCGTGGGCGGCCGGTGGTTTGAAAATAGTGAAAGCCCTAAATATTATCGGGGTGAGGTTCCGATTCCAATTGAGCCCCAGACAGATCAAAAGGGCTGGTGCGATGCCACGGCCAAATGCCGCGAGAGCTATGACAGCGTCAAATCCGTCTACAACAGAAATGTTTTTATAATTCTTATTGTGGCCGGCTTGGTCGCCTTGGCTTTGGGATTTTTGGTTATTGATGTGGGCGCGGTGGCCAACGGTTTTTTGGGCGGCGGGTTATTATCGCTAATTGTCGGCACAATTCGCTATTGGTCGGATATGAACGACTATTTGAGATTTGCTGTTTTGGGTTTTGCCTTAGCGCTACTCATTTTTTTGGGTTACAAAAAATTCTCGTCCAAACAATAGAAACTTTACTCGCATAAAAATCCTGGCCTGCTCCTACTGTGAGCCTCTTATTTTTAATATATAAATGTCTTCTCCCAGAAATCGCAGGCCAGGATTTTTATGCTCTTGAGTTCGCTCAAAATAAGTTTTTCTCGCGTACCCGAAGTCGCTCGGCGGCAGTTTGTTTTTTGATTTTTTCTTGAGTTTGTGATTTCAAACTGGTATTCTATTTTCAAATGAACAAACTTGTTTTTGATGTTGAAACCAAAAAAGAATTTGCCGAAGTGGGCGGCTACCGCAACATCCACATGCTGGGCGTGTCTATCGCGGGCGCTTATGATTACGCTCAAGATAAATTCTACGCTTTTGAAGAAAGCGAGTTGAGCCAACTGGAAGATCTAATGGCGAAAGCCGAATTGGTTATCGGTTTTAACATCAAACATTTTGATTACCCGGTTTTACAGCCCTATTTTAAGAAAATTGATTTGGCCGGTCTGCCCACTTTGGATATTATGGCCGAGTTGGAAAAGGTTTTGGGTTTTAGAATTGGTTTGGACTCTTTGGGCCAAAGCACTTTGGGCGAGCAAAAAACCTCGCATGGTTTGGAGGCGTTGCAATGGTTTCGCGAAGGCAAAATAGAAGAAATAAAAAAGTATTGTCTGCAGGATGTAAAACTAACCCGTGATCTTTATGAGTATGGTCTTCGGCATGGTTCGTTGATGGTGGCGACCAGAAACGACGGCTTAAAAGCGGTGCCGGCTAGTTGGGGCGCTTTAGAATCGGTTGGCCCCGACGGCGCCGTCGGGGTTGGCAGTATTCGCGCGGTTTTAAGCCAGGCCTTTCAAAATAAGCAGGTTGTTCAGATTGATTATGTTTCCACCAAACCAGAAGATGGCGAGGATGCCCGAAAAGTTCGCAATATAGAGATATATTCCATAAAAGGCGATACCATAGAGGCCTATTGCCACACCCGCCAAGACATGCGACATTTTAAGTTATACCGAATTTTAGACGCTAAGGTGATTGGTTCTAATCATCAGCGACCAACATTGTTTTAAGGGCTTTCTACAAAATTTGGAACGAAGTGAACAAATTTTGTCTAGAAAACCTTACCCCGCATATTGCGGGGTGCTCAATTTTATAATTACTCACTTCGTCTGCTTGACGACAGTCAGGCAGATAAATAAAATTGGCATGAATTTTAACAGTCCAACCAAAGGCCGAATGAGCGCCGACGAAGTTATCGCCGATATTAAAGATTATGTCCGCGCTGACTTCAAAAGAAGTTACAACATAGTTATCGGCACTGATTCGCAGGTTTATACCCGCACCGATTTTATAACCGCCATTGTGGTGCATCGAGTGGGCGCCGGAGGCCGTTATTTTTGGACGCGCGATCAGCGCGATAATTTTAAGTCGTTACGCGATCGCATTTATACCGAGACATTAAAATCATTGGAGGTGGCTGGGGCTTTTTCGGGCCAACTTTATAAGGCCTTGGAAAAAAATAAATTTAATTTTGAAATTCATGTGGATGTGGGCGAGAACGGCGACACTCGGGCTATGATCAAAGAAGTTACCGGCATGGTGCGCGGCAACGGCTATGAGGTTAAAATCAAGCCCTTTAGTTTTGGGGCTTTTGTCGTCGCCGATAGACACACATAGCCCTCGTAGTTGAACTGGACCCCGAATAAAATTTGTCTCCGTAGCTCAATTGGACAGAGCGTCAGCCTCCGAAGCTGAAGGTTGCGCGTTCGAGTCGCGCCGGAGACACAATAGACAAATTTATACGGGGCAAGTGCCACGCCTCCCTCCGAAGGAGGTGGTAGAGGTTCGAGTCCTCTCGAGGGCACAAAAATAGCGTATTTACGCCATTTTTTAGTGGTTTTGGGGGTATTTTGGGGCAAGTACTTGACAAGATATATAGATAGTGTATAATGGATAACATACACTGAATCAATCCTCTCTTTTTCCGAGTCCAGACATTGCTGCGAAGTACGCAGATCAAAGGCGTATTTACGCAAAAATGATGGATTCAGAGAAGGAGATAACTCCCCTCAACCGCAACCCTGATTATAGGAATGTTCCAACAATGTAAAAGTTATTTATAAATGCCCAGCTCACGGCCCTAAACCGAGCATCCCCGAAGCGAAAACCGCTTCGGGGATTTTTTATTTTTGATATATTACGGCAAGTTTTAGTTTTCTGGCTCCGGAACTCGCCCTCGTAAACTCGGGACTCAAACAATCCTCGCTGGTGAAAACTAAAACTTGTTTTCATGATATATAATACTGATATGGCTGATCTGGTTCTTGGAATAGACGAAGCCGGGCGGGGTTGCGTGATTGGCCCGCTTTTTTTGGCGGGTTTTTTAATACCGGAGGAAGAGCACTTGATAGATCAATTAAACGATATCGGAGTTAATGATTCCAAATTACTTCTTTCGGCTAAACGAGATCAATTAGCCAAAGATATTAAAAAAATCGCCCATAGTTACAAAATTCTGAAGGTCGGTCCTTCAGCCATAGATAAATATTCTATCAATGATTTGGAAATTAAATTCTCGGCTCAACTCATCAATCAATTCTTGCCTCACCGCGTTTATATAGATGTGCCGGCCAGTGGCCGGGGTATAAAAAATTATTGCAACTCTGTCGCGGCTTTATGCTTCAACTCACCCAGATTAACCGGCGCTAATAAAATGGATAGCCATAATGTTTTAGTGGCGGCGGCTTCCATTTTAGCTAAAACAGAACGGGAAAAATATGTTAAAATTTTAAAAAAGAAATATGGCGATTTCGGCTCGGGCTACCCGTCAGACCCGAAGACAATCGCGTGGTTGTCGGATTGGAAAAAATCAAACAAAAAATGGCCGGGCATAGTCAGAAAAAAATGGGCGACATTAAATAATTTTATATGAAGTTAACTTTCTACGGCGGGGCCGGCGAGGTTACCGGCGCCAATTATGTTATAGAATGCGCCGGCGCTAAAATAATGGTGGACTGCGGTTTGGCGCAGGGCGGCCGCTTTGCCGAGCGGGGAAACTATAAACCCTTTGCTTATAATCCCGCCGAAATTAAAGCCGTTTTTATTACCCACGCCCACATTGATCATATCGGCCGTTTGCCTAAATTATATAAAGACGGTTTTCGGGGCGATGTTTTTGCCACTCACCCCACTCTAGATTTGGCTCGAATTTCTTTGGACGATAGCGTCCGTATTCTAAAAGACGAAGCCGAGGATTTAAAAGAACAACCATTATACACCGAAGAAGATATTATCAATCTTTGGAAATTAACGCACGGCAAAAAGTATCACGAAGAAATAATAGTTACGCCAAACATAAGAATCAAATTCAACGATGCCGGCCATATTCTGGGCTCGTCCATTATAGAAGTTTTTTTGAAAGAAGAATCAAGAGAAATTAAAGTTGTTTTTTCGGGCGATCTAGGCAACCCGCCCACGCCGTTGTTAAGGCCGACTGAATTTATAAGCGAGGCCGATTTTGTTGTGATGGAATCGGCTTACGGCGACCGTTTGCACGAAGACAAGAGCCAACGCCAAGAAAAACTGAAGAAAGTTATAGAAAACACCATTATCAACGGCGGCGCTTTAATGATTCCGGCCTTTGCTTTGGAACGCACCCAGGAATTATTGTTTGAACTTAATAATCTGGCGGAATCGGGCCGAATTCCCAAAATTCCTGTGTTTATAGACAGCCCTTTGGCTATCAAGGCCACGGCGATTTATCAAAAATATCCAGATTATTTTAATAAGGAAGCGGCCTACTTGATAAAATCCGGCGACGATTTGTTTAATTTTCCCGGACTGGAATTTTCTTTAACCACCGAATCATCCAAGGCCATCAACAATGTGCCGCCGCCCAAAATAATCATGGCTGGCAGCGGCATGTCGGAGGGGGGGCGAATTTTGCATCATGAACGCAGGTATTTGCCCGATCCCAAATCAACTCTGTTGGTTATTGGCTATCAAGTTAGCGGCACGCTGGGCCGGCGGCTTTTGGACGGCGCGCAGGAAATTAAAATGTTTAGAGAAAACATTCCGGTGCGGGCCCAGATAAAAGCCATTGGCGGCTATTCGGCCCACGCCGATCAGGCCGGACTCTTAGAATGGGTCGGGCATATTAAAAATGTTAAAAAGGTTTTTGTGGTTCAAGGCGAAGAAAAACCGGCCGCGGTATTAGCCGGAAAGATTAAAAACGATCTAGGGATGGAAGCAGGAGTTCCGCAAGCGGGGGAGGTTTTTGAATTGAATTAGATCTGATCAGATAAAGGGTATGCTCAAAGATTTTTTTGGTCGTTAAAGAATATAGTAAAGAATTGACGGAGGATATCTTGGGAGTTAAAATAGAAATATGAAAAAACATAAAGAAACCATCTATCAATATGAAGCAGTTTTTGATCCCAATGGAGCTGGTTACACTGTTATTGTCCCAAATCTTCCTGGTTTAGTTACTGAAGGAGATAACTTAAAAGAAGCTCGAGAAATGGCAAAAGACGCTATTCGGTGCTACCTGGGAGCGCTTCTTAAAGAAAAGGCGTTGTCTTTTTCTAAATCCGGTATCCACAAAGAACGGCTTAAGGTATCGGTGTAAATTTTATGCCGAAACTTCCGCGCATACCTTCGTCTCTTGTGATTCGAGCTCTTAAACGAGCTCATTTTTATGAATTTCATCAATCGGGTAGTCATATTCAACTTCGTCATCCCTATAAGACGGGGTTACGAGTTACCGTCCCTTTTCACCGGAGAAATATGACACCCAAGACCTTGAAATCCATTATTGCTCAATCCGGGATGACGGTGGGCGAATTCTTAAAGTGGTTATAAAAACACCTCACATATTTTAGACATTATCATTTGGCGGTTTTCTTTTTATATATTATATAAATTTGTAAAATTCGCTACAATAGGATATAATAAAATCACATGAAAAAGTTTGCTCAAATTAAATTAACAGTCAGTATCTTAAAGCAGGATAGTCGTTATATTGTGTATTCTCCCGCGCTAGATTTATCTACTTCGGGCCGGACGGGAAAAGAGGCCAAAAAGCGTTTTGAAGAAGCATCGCTTTTGCTGATTGAGGAATTGGACAAAGCGGGAACGCTTCATGATGTTTTGCGGGAATTGGGCTGGAGACAGGCCCAAAAGCGATGGTCGCCGCCGAAGATAATTTCTCAAGAAGCAGTGGGTGTGCGGATGCCAGTCGCGGCTTAAAATGATATGGGTAAAGTTGACTCAATTCATTGGAAAAAGTTTGAGAAGTTTCTTTTGAAAGTCGGATGTGAATTTAAACGAGAGAAAGGAGACCATAGAATTTACTGGAAACAGGGATTAAAACGGCCGGTAGTTATACCTCGCGACCCGAGACTACCGGCTTTTGTTATTCATAATAATTTGCGGATTCTCGGTATTTCCAGGGAAGAATTTTTGAATATTATTTCAAAACTCTGAAGACGGGTTCTACCTAGATCTTTCTATAATGGAGAGGTAGCATTTCTCACGCATTTATATATTGCCATTTGGCGGCTTTCTTTTTTATACTTTATACTTAAGATATATGCTACTACTGCCTAAACACATATGTAGAATGTTTTTATTTGTCCGAAGAAAAGTATAAATCTATCCAAAAGAATGACCTCCAGATGGTGTTCTCTTTACAATATTTTTTAGTATGAAGGCGAAAAAAGATTTTCAAAAGTGGCAAAGTTAAAAATCTGTTGTCAAGAAACAACAAAGGAGGCGTGTTATTGCTTCCTTTGTTTCTTTTTTATTCCCCCAGCCACACACTACTCCGAACATTATATGTAGCTTTCAGTACAGGGGTTCCTACGGGCTGTAGGGTCGGTTAATGCATATGGCTTCGAAAAGACATTACCGAAATTCTTTTTTCTTCTTTTTCCATCCGCGCCCGGCTTTTCTTTATCGTCGGGTTGACACTCGTCGCGATTGTCGTCAACGGCCTGATTGATTTTCGCCTGTCGCAAAACCACCTCAAAGCCCAAACATTGGAAAATCTAGTTCTCATGGCTGATATGCAGGAAGGCCAGGTTTTGGGTTGGATGGAGGATATCAAAGGCAGAACCGTTAATTTTGCCTCGGATGGTTTAATTAATAACAGTTTGAAAATGATTCTCTCCGGCGACAAGCAGGCAGTCAATGACCTTAACCGCCATCTTTTAGAAAATAAACTGCCAGTTGATCCGATGATTTTCGGCATCCATGTTATGGACCTAAACGGCAAAGTCGTGGCTTCCAGTCGCGGGAGCGAGGTGGGCGGGGAAGATATGGCCATGGATGAAGTTTTTCTTCAAGCCAGGGGTTCCCGCGCCGCCACCGCCTACCTGTCTGACATTGCCGAAGCTGTTCATTTCGGAGAGGAAAATATTGCCATACTTGCCACCGCGCCTATTATTGATCATGACCGGTTTGAGAGCGCGGGCGATCAGGAAAGGAGTGAGAATTTGGGGGTCATTATGCTGTTTTTTAAAACCCAGGGCTTAAATGATATCTTGACCGGTAAAGCCCAAACAGCATCCGGCGCTCTTTCCACCTGGACCAGGAAAAAAACCCTGGAAATGTATCTGGTCAACGGGGACGGCCTCATGATCACCGAATCAAAATTTATCGTCAACGCGCCCCTGAAACAGAAGGCGGACACCGTCCCTGTTCACTTGTGCAAACACTACGAGGAGATGTCCGGAAAGTATCCTGATTATCGGGGCATTCCCGTCTTTGGCGCCTCCATGTGTTTTGGAAATGGCTGGACATTGCTGGCCGAGATTGATGAGGCCGAAGTGCTGGGGGCGTTAGATGATTATCTACAGCAAAACCTGCTTTCCGCCGGCGCCATCTTTTTGCTGATTCTTTTTGTCATGTATCTGTTTATCCTTGGCATTACTTCTCCGCTTCAGGAATTATCCCAAGCCGCTCAAAAAATCGGCAAGGGTGATTTTACAGCCCGGGCCAAATTGATAACGCGCGATGAATTCGGCCAATTAAGCGGGATCTTTAACCAGATGGCAGAAAGCATCCAAAAGTCCAGCGTCGGCTTACAGCAGAAAGTCAAAGAAGAAGAAATGAGTTGGTTGGCAATGTCCAATATCCTCGGAGATTTGGATCTTGCCAAAAACCAGCTTGAACAGGCCAAAGCCAAAGACGAAGCGATTTTATCTTCCATCGGCGACGCGGTGATGGCCTGCGATAAAGACGGACGGGTAATGCTGTTTAACGGCGTGGCTTGCGCCCTGACCGGTTTTTCTATCCAAGAGGTCATCGGGCAACATTACGACCGGTTCCTTAAATTTATTAAAGAGAGCGACGGAAAACCGGGCAATGATTTTATCAGTGACGCCATCAAAATTGGCCAGCAAACCAAAATGGCCAATCATACGTTACTGATTACCAAAGACGGCCAAAAAATTCCGGTAGCCGACTCCGCCGCCCCGGTCAAAGACGGCAAAGGCGAGATTATTGGCTGTGTGGTCGTGTTCCGGGATGTTACCCATGAGCGGGAGATTGATCGGGCTAAAACGGAATTTGTGTCGCTGGCTTCGCATCAACTTCGCACGCCGCTGACGGGCATAGAGTGGACGATTGAACTTTTTTCCAAAAAAGAAAAACTTACCGAAGATGGAAAAAAGTATTTAGACGATATTCATTTTTCGGCCAAACGGTTGAGTAATTTGGTAAAACTTTTGCTCAATGTTTCGCGGATTGAATCAGGGCGTGTCGGAGTTACGCCCAAACTCCTGGATCTGGTGGAATTGATAAACGGTTACGCGCGCGAATACCAGATGCTATGTGACAAGAAACAGTTGGTTCTTGTCTTTGAGAAACACCCTAAAAAACTTGCGGCAACCAGCGATAAAGACCTCTTGGGTTATATAGTTCAAAATCTTTTGGGAAATGCGATAGAGTACACCCCGATCGGGGGAAAAATTGAAGTTAGTTTAGAGGCAAAGGAAAACTCCGCAATTTTTGCGGTTCGGGATACCGGCATTGGCATACCCAAAGAACTGGACAAACGAATTTTTGAAAAGTTTTTTAGAGCGCCCAATGCTGTGGCGGCGAAACCCGACGGCTCCGGCCTGGGGCTTTATATCGTGGCCGAATCAGCTAAACTTTTGGGTGGTAAGATATGGTTTGAGTCCGAAGAAGGCAAGGGTTCTACTTTTTATGTTGAACTTCCTCTCGTGTCGCAAGTTCGCGTGGGAGAAAAGGGGTTGGTGGACCCCGTTAGAAATAAGCCGCCCCAAAACGGCTGACGCCGTGCCTTCGGCAGGGCGGATTTCTAACGGGGTGGATCATCAGCCACTTTCTTAATAAAACAGAGTGTGTTATTATCAATACACGATACAGATATTTTTAGCAGTATTGCTATAGTAACTTTATAAGATGATTTATTATACGGGGCATGCGAAAGAAAGGATGATTTTGAGAGGTATTACAGAAGAAATGGTAAAAAATGCCTTACTAAAGCCCGATAGGATTGATATTGGTTATCAGGGTCGAAATTTGGTATTTAAAAAGTTTGGGAAAGGAACAATAAAGATTGTTTTTATAAAGAAAAAAAGTTCTGAAGTGATTGTTTCTGTGATTTGGGAGATAATAAATAAGAATTAAAAATATGAAAATTACTTATGATAATACAGTAGATGCGTTATACCTTCATTTTCAAGAAGGAGTTTTCGTGCGCAATAAAGAAGTTGAAGAAGGCATAATTTTAGATATTGGAAAAGGAAATAAAATTCTTGGGATTGAAATACTGGACGCGAGCAAGAGAATAAAACCCCAAAATATGAATTACTTGAATTTTCAGATTCCTATCGGGATGCCCGTATAAAATTGTTTAGTTAACCTTCGTCACTCTATATGGTTAACTCAACATCCCCCACTATTGCGGCAATCTATCATTATGAAAGAAGTAAAGATCAAAAAAATTCTAGCTTCAATCTAAGTAGGGTATAATTAACTTATGAATGCACAAAAAATAGTGTTAGCGGAAGACGATTTTATCAATATCGAGACTCGGTCTCTGTTTAGAGACCGAGTCTCTAAGTAATGATCAATTTTATTTTGGCCGCGGCCACTTTAATCGGCACAATAATCGGCGTGGGCATGTTTGGCTTGCCTTACGCCGCCTCTCAAGCCGGATTCAAATTAACTTTAATTTATCTTTTTCTTTTGGGTATCATTGTCACTGTGGTCCATTTAATTTATG
This sequence comes from uncultured Candidatus Saccharibacteria bacterium, assembly GCA_964365305.1. Lineage (GTDB taxonomy): Bacteria > Patescibacteriota > Minisyncoccia > JACQLN01 > JACQLN01 > CAYIPG01. The sequence goes on along the minus strand of CAYIPG010000003.1, from coordinate 3,487 downwards.
GCGAAATTGTTTTAAGAACCAAAGAAAAACATCGCTTGCCCGGCTACGCTCAAATTTATCTCGGATCGTTGGGTAAAACCCTGGCCACTTTTATATTTTTTACGACTTTATATTTGGCTCTTTTGGCTTATCTTTTGATCGGCGGAGAATTTTTGAGCATTATCTTCTCGGGCTGGTTTAATTTTTCGGCGACCACAGGAGCTTTAATTTTGGCCGGCCTCGGCTTCGGGGTTGTTTTTAAGGGTTTAAAACTAACCGGCGCTTTTGAATTTTTTATGACTTCAGCGCTGATAATTTTAATCGTGGGGCTTTCAATTTTTTCCCTAAAATCAATTGACCCGGCTAATTGGAACTTAAAATCAAGCGACATTTTTTTGCCCTACGGCTTGATCCTTTTTGCTTTAGCCGGCGGATCAGCCATACCCGAGATAAAGGGGTTTTTTAGAACTGGCCGAAAAAATTACTTAAAATGGGCTATTATAATCGGAACATTTATTCCCGTGATGGTTTATGCCATTTTCATAAGCGTGGTTTTAGGGGTAAGCGGGCCGGCTACTTCAACCGAGGCCGTTAAGGGGCTGTTGCCTTATTTCGGCCCAATACTCGTTAAATACGCCGCCTTGATAGGATTTTTGGCTGTTATAACTTCGTTTTTTACCGTTGGACTCAATATCAAAAATTCTTTATTTTTTGATTTTAAGTTCCCGCGGGCTTTAAGTTTTTTGCTTACGGCCGGAGCGCCTTTGATATTATTTTTTTCGGGGTTTAAAAATTTTATAAACATACTTTCTTTTTCGGGGGCGATTTTGGGCGGCTTGGAAGGAATACTCTTGATTTTGATTTGGCGCCAAGCGCGCCGACGGAGCACTCAAACGCCAGAGTATTCGCTTAAACTAGGAACCGGCCTCCAACTAACTTTGGCGCTAGTATTTTTGGCAGGTATTGTTTATGAGGTTATGTATTATTTCTAATTTTCTGTCATGGATAAACTTAGCCAACTAAAAAAACTTGAGGAAGAACTTATAAAAGATACTTCTTTACCTCTTCGTGAGGCCAATTTGGTTTTTGGCGAGGGCAATATAAACTCCGATATTGTTTTTATTGGTGAGGCGCCCGGCCAACGGGAAGACGAACTAAAACGGCCGTTTGTGGGCCGAAGCGGCCAGTTGCTGGATAAACTTATAAAAAAAATCGGCTGGCGGCGCGAGGATGTTTATATCACTAACATCGTTAAGCGCCGCCCGCCCGAAAACCGCGATCCTTTGCCAGAAGAAATAGAGGCCTATAAGCCCTATTTAACCCGTCAACTAGAAATCATCAGTCCCAAGGTTGTAGCCACATTGGGACGGTTTTCCATGAATTATTTTTTACCCGCCGCCAAAATTAGCCGCGACCAGGGCAAAGTGTTCAAATGGGAGAAAGGGGATAAAATGGGAGAAGGGGGTTTCAGATTTATAGTGCCGCTTTTTCACCCGGCGGCGGCTTTGCGCGCTACCAATGTCTTAAATCAACTAGAAGATAGTTTTAAAAAACTGCCAGCCATTATCGCTAAGGCGGAGTCCTTGAATCAACCCAAAATTGTCGAAAACAACACCGGTCTAAGCCAAAATCTGCCCCAGGCGGTTCCTCAAGAGCGACTCTTTTAATTATCCACACCCAGTAAGACAACTTTGATTAATCAAACCAGTTGCGTTATTGGTAGCCCAAGCTTCTAAAAAGTGAGTGTTTCTTTGAAGTAATGAGTTATAAAAGTTTGATAACAAAGCAACTATCAAAGTTGTCTTGACTGGGCACACTCGGTTGACTTGACCCCCTTAAAGGGTGTATACTGGGGGGACAATTTAATTGATAATGTATAGAAAACCACAATTAAGGTTTTTTCTCGTTTTAGCGGCTTTTGTCGCTGTTTCTTTGGCTTTTAGCGCTTCGGCGCAGGCAGCCAAGGCAACCAGTGGCGGCCGTTATTTTATTGCTTCCCAGAACGCTTTTGTTAAAGCGTTATTTGGCGTTCAGCACGAATTTAAGGGCGGTTTTACGGCGGATCTTACCAGTGGCGAGGTTTGGACTTTGGGCAAGATTTTTAAGGCCGAAGTTATACCGGTACCTTTGTATAAAATCACCGCTTCATCGGTTGGCTCGGCCTCGGTAGTGAGCGATGCGGTCGCGGAAGCGATTAGTTTGATTCAAGAAAAAGAAACTATCAAAAAAATCAGAAACTTTACTCCCAAGACCACCGCGCCTTGGGGCCTAAAGAAAATTTATGGCGATGAAAAATTAAAATCAACCGCTGGAGGCAAAGATGTAAGGGTAGCTGTTTTGGATACCGGTATAAATACGGAACATATTGATTTAGTTAATCGTCTGGCTGATTGCAAGGACTTTACTCGCGGCGCGACAGCCCGTTCCACCTGTCAGGATCAAAATGGCCATGGCACGCATATGGCCGGAATAATCGCGGCCGATGGCGGCTTTGATGGCAAAGGTGTGTGGGGTGTGGCTAGCGAAGCCAATCTTTTAATATACAAGGTCTGCCGCAACGACGGCACTTGTTGGGCCGACGATGTGGCGGCTGGTTTAATATACGCCACCCAGGCCAAGGCCAATATTATTTCTTTGGGTTTGGGCGGCGGTGATGATATTTTTCTAATGAAAGACGCCGTGGGCGAGGCCGTCAAAAAAAATGTTTTAGTAGTTGGATCAGCCGGCAACAACGGACCGCTTAAGGGCTCAATTAATTGGCCGGCTGCGTATGCCGAAGTGGTGGCTGTGGGCGCTTTAGACGAAGAGGATTTAGTTCCGGATTGGTCTAGCCGAGGTGTTAATGATGGCGACTATGCGGCTGAAGCCCGCGAGGTTGAGTTTGCCGCGCCGGGGGTTAATATTGAATCCGCTTGGAGCGATGGCGGCTATAGATTTATTTCGGGCGCTTCCGCGGCGGCGGCGCATGTGGCCGGTTTATCGGCTAAACTATGGAATGGTTCGGCCACCAGCACTCGCGCCTTACTCCAAAGATCAGCCCAAGATGTCGGTTTATGGGGTGATGACACGGCCACGGGTTTTGGTTTGCCGCAAGCGCAAGGGGTTATTTCCAATGAGCCCGCGAGTGTAGAGTCGGTTTCTTTCCAGCCAGCGAGCGATCAGGTTGTAGAAAAAGAAATTAAGTAATCAGAATAATTTATAAATCATAAAAAGTTAAATCCCTCATCTGTCATCAGTTGAGGGATTTTGTTATAATTCTTAGTAATGTTCAAGAATATCAACAAAGTTGTTCGCACGCTGGTAGTCGCCGATTTTTTTTATAACTCCGCCTTTGCTTCTTTCGGGCCGGTCTTCGCCATTTTTATTGTGGGCGGCGTCGGCAACGGCTCGGCTAAGGTGGTGGGTTTTAGCGTGGCCTTTTTTTGGATTGTTAAGTCGCTGGTGCAACTGCCTATCGCGCGATTTTTAGATAAAACCGATGGCGAGCATGATGATTTTTGGGCCATGT
>CAYIPG010000002.1:0-59247 GCA_964365305.1 uncultured Candidatus Saccharibacteria bacterium | reverse complement strand
CACAAATTCGTTTATTCATTTGTATCATTCGAATACATTCGTATATTGGCATCGTGTTAAGGATTGTAAGTTACTCTTCTTATAATTTTTGTTTCTTCGCCAAAGCGGCTTACCGCTTTTATTTCCAAAATATTCACTCCGCTTAACAATTCTATTTCTTTCTTAAAAAATCCATTCTCCTCGGAATAAATTTGCTCATTATTTATGCTTAATGCGTCTCCCAAAGAAACCTGGCCTTCAACTGTTAAATTTGAACCTAAAACCGTGATATCCTCTTTAGGAAAACTAATTTCCAAATTAGGTTTTTCCAAAATTACGCTGATCTGCCAAGACATGTAACTTAACACTGCCACCACGCCTACCGCAACCATAACTTTCCACATGGGCAAATCCTTTAAAAAATCCACTTTGTTGGCAAGACCAGAAAAAAAACTATTATCGGCCGAACCGTCAATGGACTCGGATAACTCCGCCAATTCCATTTCATAGCGCTGGCCAACCTCACCCTCATCCAAACCGATAACCTGGGCGTATTTTTTTAAAAATCCTTTGGTGTAGGCGGCCGACGGCAAATTAGTCCAATCACCAGCTTCTATTTTTTTTAAGTGTTTAAGTTGAATTTTTGTTTTTAAGGCCAGTTCTCCAAGGCCGATTTTTAAAAATTTTCTTCTTTGGGCCAGATATTCATTCAACAGCAAATTGTCTTTGGTGTGGGCGATGGGCACGCTAACAATTATCAATTTACAATTTACAATTTACAAGTAAGAAAACATTGAAAATTGAAACATTGAAAATTGATTGATAATTGGAATTTAAAAATTGAAAATTCACTACAATGACTCCAGATTTTCCTCTGGGCTTTCTTTATCCGCGACAGCAATATTGATCAACACTTCCCTCGGTTTAGCTCCTTCCCCCGGCCCAATAATTCCCCGCGCTTCCAGAATATCCAAAATACGCGCGGCGCGGGCGTAGCCGACTCTTAAACGGCGTTGCAACAACGAAGCCGAGGCCTTGCCGGCTTGCATCACCACTTCTTGGGCCTGGGGCAATAATTCATCTTCATCAACACCGCCGTCTTCCACTTTTTCCAGATCCATAACTAAAGAAATATTTTTATCGGCCAAGGTTTTATCCAAAGACGCATCTTCTTCTTTTTGATCGGAATTTTCTGCTTCGGCTTGATGGGATTTTATAAAGCCCACCACTTTTTTAATTTCTTTATCGGAAACATAAGTGCCTTGAAGCCGTTTGGGCTTGGAGGATTCCGCCGAAACAAACAACATATCGCCCGAGCCCAAAAGTTTTTCGGCGCCGGCTGAATCCAGAATAGTGCGCGAATCAATTTGCGAGGCCACCGCGAAAGCCGCCCGACTAGTTATATTGGCTTTAATTAAACCAGTGATTACTTCCACCGAAGGCCGTTGGGTGGCCAAAACCAAATGAATGCCTACCGCCCGCGCCATCTGCGCCAACCGCACCACCGCGCCTTCTATTTCACGCGCGTAAGCGGCCATTAAATCGGCCAATTCATCCACCACAATCACAATATAGGGCATTAGATCTTTATCTTTGCTGGAATTGACATGAGTATTGTAGCCATGGATGTCGCGCACACCGGCCTGTGACAATGTTTCATACCTTCTTTCCATTTCCGAAACCGCCCACCTTAACGACGAAACAACTTTTTTATGCTCAACGATAACTGGAGTCAGTAGGTGCGGGATGCCGTTGTAAAGAGTTAATTCCACTCTTTTGGGATCAATCATTATAAACCTTAAAATTTCGGGCGAGTGTTGATACAGCAGATTTATAATCATGGAATTTATAGCCACGCTTTTTCCGGAACCGGTGGCGCCCGCGATCAGCAGATGCGGCATTTTTGTGAGCGTGGTCCAAACCGGCCGGCCGGAAACATCCTTGCCTATGGCAATATTAAGAAAACTCTTGCGTTCTTCGGCGTCAAAACTTTGCAACATGCCTTTTAACCGAACCACCATGGATTTATGGTTGGGCACTTCAATGCCCACCAGCGATTTTCCCGGAATGGGCGCTTCTATTCTGATGGGATGAACCGCCAAAGCCAATGAAAGATCATTATGCAAAGCGGTTATTTTGGAAAGTTTTACGCCAATGGCCGGTTTTAAGGTAAATTGGGTTACGGCTGGACCGATGTTCACCTCCGACATTTCCACTGGAATATTAAAATTCTCCAGCGTTTTTTGAATAATAATGGCGTTGGCTTTAATATCGCCTGTAACCGGCATAGCGCCGTCTTCTTCCAATAAATCCAAAGGCGGAAATTTGTAACCGGCGGCGGCGGGTAAAATGTTTAATCCGAAAGGATTTTCTGCTGACGGTTTCTTTTTGCTTTCCGCCGTCGGAGTAACAGATCCAACCGGACTGTTTATAGTAACTGTGTCTTCGGCCGGCAAGGGCTTGGGTATGGCTTTAACCGATTTGGCTTTGGCAAGAACCGTGGAAACATGGCTCACCAAACCTTTTTCCAAAACCAATTTTTTTTCGGGAATCATCTCGCCGGTTTCATCGGGGCTGAAAGTAAATTTTTCTTTGATTTGATCTTTCAAGGGCACCCGGAAAATAACCAGCAAAGCCGAAAATACAAAGGCCGTAAAAAATATCAGCGCGCCCCAAAAACCAAAAAAATACACCCAAGGCCAGGCAAAATAATAACCCGCCTGGCCGCCAGCGCGGGTATTCGTAAGAATTTCAAAAAGCCCCAGCGCGCTTAACAAAAATAGTCCCGCGCCCACCACGGTTGAGCCCAGAATTTTTTTCTTTTCCGAGGTTAAAACAAAAAAGGCCGTGAAAAATAAAGTCAACGGCACAAAAAAACTGCCGGAACCAAAAAGATATTGCGAAACCTGGATAACCAGCGAAGAAAACGACCCCGACACGCCAAAATAAGAAATCGTCATTACTAGCGCCAACGCTAAAAGTATTACACCAGCCACGCCCCGTTTGACTCCATGTTCCAAATGAAACCAGCCGCTTTTCTTTGCTTTTTTGGAATAATTTTTCTTGCCGTTTTTCGGTTCCTGTTCTGATGCCATTTTTAAAAATTTAGACCTCTAAACAGGTTCATGATAGCACAAAATCCAATCTGGACTCAACAAACTGACCCTGTTAGAAATCCACCCTGCCTAAAGGCATGGCGCCAGCCGCCCCGAGGCGGCTTATTTATTATCGAGGCGAGGCCTCTATAGAATGCGCTGGACTCAACAAAACTATTAAGATAATTTTGTTCTTTTTATAGTAGTGAGCCGGTTCTTTATCCTTACAAAAGGGAGGCGGAATGATTGGCCAATTGCGTTACGGCATTATGGTTTCGTGGAAAAATTTCATCCAAGGCCATAGCGATGTATATGGGTTAGCCACCGTCGCCTTGGCGATATTTTCAATAACAACTTCTTTCAGGGTCAACTTCTTCATCGGAGTGATAACCCTGACGGCCTGGATATTTCTTGTACCAGGAATGCTCTATGGAATTGACCGCAAAAAGCGTCACTTCCCCAACGAACCCCATCTGGATTAAATCCCTGCGCCAAGCTAAGCTTGGCACACAAAAATCCCCGCCAAAAAACCGACGGGGATTTTTAATTACCCAAATGTTAAACATCCGATGTTTAACATTTATGGAACAAATTCGGGGCCTTTGTCTTTGAAGGCCTTGATGAATTTTACAATGCGGGCTTCGTCAAAATAACCAAATTTATCCAACCGCCCCCAAGCGGCCACAGCGATTATGGAATCGTTGGCCGCGCGCGGAGCCAATATCACTTTCCGACTGTATCTGCCCGCCACCTCTTTTAATTTGGCGATAAGTTCCGTCGGCGCGTCGGGCTTGTAAGAAATCCAAATGCCGCCATGCTCTAGATTATGAATAACATTCTGATCAATCAATTCTTTATCATAAATACCCCATTCCGCCGTTTGACCATAGTGCCAACCCGAGACCGGCGGATTGGAAAGATATAAACCAGGCAAAGGTTCGCCGGGCTGAATATGCTCGGCCGGTTGAATAGAAATGGCCTCGCCGGGTTTATCGGCTTCAGATGTCTTGACCCATTTGTAAACACCCCAACCGCCCCACGCCAAAACAGCAACAACTCCAATCCAAACAAATATCTTTTTTGTCTTTTTGTGTATCTGTCTAGACGCCTGCTGTTGTTCTTCTTCCTGACGCCTCAACTCGCGGCGTTCTTTTTTATCAAATTCCTGACTATTTTGACCGTCTGAATTATTTTGTTCGTCCATGCTAATTATTTTTCTATGAGCGCCTTAAAATTACTAAATGGCACAGCGCCTTTCAGTAGTTCGCCGTTCACAAAAGTTGAAGGAGTGCTGTCCACGCCCACTGTTTTGGCATAATCAGTATCGTCTTTTACGGCCTGAATATATTTGCCGCTGTCCAAACAACTATCAAAGTCAGTTTGATTCAAACCCAATTCTACGGCAAAACCTTTGAGTTTATCTTTACTGAAGGCGCCCTCATTTTCACCACTTTGGCGGTTAAAAAGAATATCATGATACTGCCAAAACTGGCCCTGATCATTGGCGCAACGGGCCGCTTCGGCCGCCTCAAACGATTCCGGCCCTAAAAAAGCAAAATCGCGCCAGACAAATTTAACTTTCCCGGTTTTAATGTATTGCTCACGGATCAACAGCTCGGTCTCCATAAAAAATTTGCCGCAAAACGGGCACTGGAAATCGCCAAATTCCACTATTTCTATTTTGGCTTTCTCATCGCCCAAAATCGGCAAATTGCCCAGTTCTATTTTGTCTAACTTTTTATTACCGACAGTAGCCGTGGTGTCAATTTTATTTCCGGTTCTAAACCAAACTGATCCGGCTATTAACACTCCAGCCACCAAAATGGCAACCGGAATAGTTAAAGGGCTGTTTTTATTTTCGGCTGATGAATTATTGTTGTTTTCATTTTCCATAATGCCGACATTCTAGCAAAACAAAAAACTAAAGGCAAATAATAGGTTATCTAATTCTTATCATGGTTGATTTATCCAACCCATATTTTTCTTTGACCCATTTATCACCATCTTCCAGCACAAACTGGCCATATTTGTTGTCGGGAGCGATGACCAAATCCACCGACCATTTGGCTTTATGGTTTTTGTCTTTTATTTTCAGCAAAATTATAAAATCTACATCGGCGGGGCGGGGCTTCTTGGTGGTAAAACCACCCATTAAGTAGGCCTCTGAAATCGGTAAAACTTTCTCCAATTTTTTAATTATGTTTTTGGAGTTTTGCCACATCTCCCGCCGATATTTCGAACCCAATAACTTTTTATTAATTTGGTAGTCCATAAAGTTAAATAACCCCATATCGGTTTGCGAAACCGATAATTAAATTATTCCAAAGTAAAGCTGTTTAGTTTATCCATATCCATCGCTCGAAGCCACTCTGAAAAATTTATTTTGTACCTTGTAGTTCCACCTACAAATTCCAAAAGAAAATCCCTTTGAGTTGTTAGTGGAAAATTCACACGACCGATATAATCACTAAAACTACTCCAACGATAACTTTTCAAAAAGTTCATTGCTTTTTTTGGGTTTCTTACTTTTCCATCTCTCCATTCAGGAATAACCAAGTCCAAAGGATTAGCATGAATATAATAAGGTAAATGTATAAAATGAGCTTCCTTAGTCACAATCACAGATTTGTAACGCCCTTGGAATAAAGCACCACTCCGTTCATATTTTTTATTAAAATAATTCGCATAGCCAATATTAATTTTCTTCATAAAAAGAGTTACACCATTTTCAATTCGCGGTTTTAATAATAAATGATAATGATTGGGCATAAGAACAAAAGCCAAAACATCAACCAGCACCTTTCTAGAACCCTGATTATATCCAACTCCATATCTGTTTGCGAAACCAATAGAATTTTCTTGTTTTTGTTTAGCAAAAAAATAACTAAAATTACTCACCGGTTCAATATTATTAAAATCGTACAAAATACGAATAAATCTTAAATAATCAACTTTATCGATAAAGATAATCCTCTTATCAACACCACGATTAAGGACATGATACAAATTACCTGGGTATGACTTTTTACTATACATAATTCGTATTATATATCGGTTTCGCAAACCGATATGATTATTTTGAGACAACCACAAAAACTTGCTTGAGATCTCGGAGTGTGAAAAATGGCCGGACCGAGGCCTGGCGGAAAGACGCGGCGCTGTTATCGGTAATTTTTGTTATTTCGCCCACCAATAAATCCGCCGGAAAAATTCCATCTAACCCGGAAGTAATTAAAATCTCCCCTGGGCTTAATTGGGTGTTTTTTAAGACAAGATCCAAATTTAAAGCGCCGCTGGCCGATCCAGAAACAACCCCGCTGATTTGGCTATTTTTCGAAGACACTGTCACCCGGCTTTGAGCCGAAGTTATCAATAAAACACGGCTTTCTTTTGAACTTATACCCTTAATATGCCCCACAACTATCCCGCCAGGCAGAATAACCGCGTCATTGGCGTTGACACCATCGGCCGAACCCTTGTCTATTAAAAACACCTCGCTGGCATAAAACGGATCAAACGACACAATACGCGCCAGAATAATTTTAGAGCTGCTTTCTTTTTCTGAATTTAAGGCCTGACGCAAAAAATCATTTTCTTGTTCTATTCCCAACAATTTAAAATACTCCCCCCTAAAAAAATCGCGTTGACTCCTTAAAAAAAGATTTTCTCTGATTATCTGGCGGATGCCCAAGAAGTTTTTAAAAATAAAAAAAGATTCTTCCAACGCGCCGGCGGTAAATTTAGTGATGGGAGACACTGTGAATTTATTGATTATATTAACGCCGAAATCAAAAAAACCGGCCTTGTCGGAAAAGAACAAGACCAGCGTTAAAATAAAAATCGCCAGCGCCTGTTGCCATCTCACCATAAAATTATTCTCTGGGAGCGGTTAAATATTCACGGGAAGCCAAAAGATCTCTGTATTTAGAAACATCTTCTAAAACAACACCCGTGCCGCGAGCCACGGCTGTTAGAGGATCATCGGCTATTTTAACGACAATACTGGTTTCCCGGTTTATAACTTCGTCTATGCCTCTTAGCAAACTGCCGCCGCCGGCCAGTACTATGCCCCGCTTCATAATATCGCCTAAAAGTTCCGGCGGGGTCTGTTCAACTATTTCACGGATAACTTCCACCAATGTTTTAACCGATTTAGCAATCGCCTTTTTCACTTCTTTGGAACTTATCGTGATCTCTTTGGGCAAACCGGTTACCAAATCGCGGCCGCGCATAGTTGTTTCTATTTTTTCGCTAAGATCCACCGCGCTCGCCACCGCGATTTTAACATCCTCGGCGGTGCGGGCGCCGATCAACAGATTGTATTCTTCGCGAGCCATCTGAACAATATCGTCATTAAGTTTTTCGCCGGCCACTCTTAAGCTTCTAACCGCCACGATGCCGCCCAAAGAAATCACCGCCACTTCGGTGGTGCCGCCGCCAATATCAACCACCATATTGCCCAAGGCCTCCTGCACCGGCAGGCGCGCGCCCAAGGCCGCCGCCATGGGCTCGTCTATCAACATTACCTCCCGCGCGCCGGCGTTGCGCGCGGCTTCTTCCACCGCTCTTTTTTCCACCTCGGTTACACCCGAAGGAATGCCGATAACTACCCGCGGGCGCGGCATAATAAAAAATGATTCGCCTTGGATCTTTTGAAAAAAATAACGGAGCATCTGTTCGGTAATTTCAAAATCGGAAATAACTCCGTCCACCAGCGGCTTGACGGCTACAATATGACTGGGCGTCCGGCCCACCATTTTTTTGGCCTCGCGGCCGATGGCCAACACCTGCGAGGTCTTTTTATTGATCGCCACCAACGACGGCTCATTGATAACAATGCCCCGGCCTTGAACATAAACCAGGGTGTTAACCGTGCCTAAATCAACCCCGATATCTTTGGCAAAATGGCCAAAAATTTTATTTAGCAGATACATATGAAACAACCTGATCCGATTTTATTAATTCCGTTTTTTGACTATCTCTTTTTTTTATCTCCACGCTATTTTGGGCCAATGTTTTTTCGCTCATCACCATCCGATAAGGTATGCCGATAAGATCGGCATCGGCCAATTTAACTCCGGCCGATTCATCGCGATCGTCCCACAAAACCTCTAAACCGCCGCTTAACATTTTCTGGTAAATTTTTTCGGCTTCAGCCGCGACATTGCCAATAGAAACCAAATGAACCAAAAACGGCGCTGCTGTTTTCGGCCAAATGAGGCCTTGTTCATCGTTAAATTTTTCGGCAAGCGCGCCCACCAAACGGCTCACGCCAATACCATAACTGCCCAAAAACGCCGGTTTAATTTGGCCCTCTTTATCCTTAAAATTAACTTTCATTTTTTCGGAATAAACCGTGCCGAACCTAAAAATATTGCCGACTTCTATGGAACTTGATTCTTCAACATGGCCTCCGCATTGCGGACATTTGCCCCCGATTTTATCCGTATAAATCTCTTTGTTCTGGGCCCAATCGCACTTGGCGCAGGCATAAATAATATCTTCGCCGGCGGAACTGGGAATTTGAAACTCATGCGTGCGCCCCGAGGTAAAAACCCCGCCCGAGGCCTCCACAACTTTGGTATCGCCCAGGCCAATCTTCTTATAGATTCTCATATAGGCCTCTTTAACTTCCCAGTAAAATTTGTCTAGATCTTTCTGGTTGGTGTGAATGCTGTATAAATCTTTCATTAAAAATTCCCGGCCCCTAAGCAAACCCGACTTGGCCCGAAATTCATTTCTAAACTTGGTGGAAAAATGATACAATTTTACCGGCAAATTTTTATAGCTTAAGGACTTTTTGCGGACAATATCCAAAAATATCTCCTCGTGGGTAAAAGACAGGCCGTATTCTTTGCCATCGCCGGTTTTAAACTGATACATTATTTCTTTTACGCCTGGATCATTCCAACGGCCGGTTTCGTTCCAGATTTCTTTGGGATGCAGCAGCGGCATTAAAATTTCCTCCGAGCCGATGGCGTTCATTTCAGTTCTGATAATATTTTCTATTTTTTGATAAACCCGCCAGCCCAACGGTAAAAACGAGTAGGAACCAGCCATGAGTTTATCCACAAACCCGCCCCGCAATAACAACTTGGCGTTAATAGAAACCTCGTCCTTAGGATCATCCCGCAGAGTGTTAATAAATGATTGAGAGTATTTCATATTTTGTTCGTGAGCGAAGCGAGCGACTACAAAATATAAACCCCGCACCAAATCTGCCGATGATATAATTTAGTGCAGAATAGAAGCCGCAGGCGTATCGCTGAAAAAATTTTATTAGTTGTCAAAGCATGGTCGGATTTTGATGCTGGGGTCGCATACCAAATAATTGATTGATTTTAGCACCACTAACTCCCATTGACAACAAAACTTGACACCATTTGATTAATAATGCTAGTTTGAAATCGTTCCTTCCCAATCAAAAACCCAATAAAGAAAGGAGTAAAAAATGGCTTGCGATAAGATCCCTATTCAAACGGTGGTCAAAAACAAGAAAAGTGGCAGCATGGGAGTAGTGTGCCCCGATCTTGGTGGAATGCTTTCCTGCTGCACGGATGACGAGGTTCCAGTTGTTTACGAAGGGGTGTCAGCTTCTTGTGGCACGCTCTTTGGCCGACTCGAGGTTATCGGTCCGGAAAATGCCGTGGCTGACCTCAAGAAATGCGGCGCGGGGCAAGAAGACAACTGCTGCATTTTTCTTGCTGTGGGAGCAAACGGGCCCAAATGCGAGCGGTTCGGAAACCTGCGTTGGACCCTGGTTTTCCGCAAAAGCAGTATGGTGTCAAAACGAGAACCAACGGAGCTATTTCCCCATTGTCAATTGAAGTAGCTGAAACAGCATTGACCTACCAAACCCTTATCAAATACTCCGAGGAAAAAATCCCTCGGAGTATTTTTAATTATTGGTTATATTGCGGTAAATACACATCATCTCTGCAATATATATCATCTCTACATTTAACAATGTACAACAACATGGTAACTATGGTAATATGGTAAAATAAAATGGTGTTTATTTTAAGCGATCGCATAGTTTTAACACCTTTTATTATTACGAACACAAGCAAAGAGAAGAAAGTTAAATGCGAACATCCACCAAAAAGAAAATCTTATTGTTGCTAAGTGCTGGTTTAGCTTTGAGTTTAACTAGATCGCCCCAAAAATATTACAAAATAATCAAGACCACTCACAATGCTTTCAAAGATCTTGATCGAAAATATCTTATTCGGTTGATAAAAGAATTTAAATATGAACGCCTAGTTGATTTTAAGGAAAATAGAGATGGAACTATAAAAATTGTGCTGACAGAAGATGGCACCAAGAAAGTACTCAAATATAATATCGATGAGATTAAAATAAAGTTGCCGAAGCAATGGGATAAAAAGTGGCGCTTGGTGATATTCGACATCCCCGACAAAAAGAAACAAAGGCGTGAATTATTGAGATCAAAACTAAAAGAGCTTGGATTTATGTTGTATCAAAAAAGTGTTTTTGTGTTGCCCTACGAATGTGAAAATGAAATAAATTTTGTTACTGAATTTTTTCAATTGCGGCCTTATGTGCGTTTAGTAACTGCCACAAAAATCACAAATGAAGCCGAGTTAAAACTTAAATTTGAACTCGCATAGAATCTCGAGTGGTCTTAAATTAAAGGTTACAATAAAAGGCGTTCGCATAGAATTGTAACCTTTTTTTATCTTTTTTGACTATATTCATTCAAACAAAACAGTCAAAATAACTTGACCACATCTTTCCAAGTAATAAACAGCATCAGACCCAGCAATAAAACAAAACCAAAAGTGTTGATGAACTGCTCAATTTTTTGGTTTAAGGGCGAGCCCTTTATCTTTTCCACCGCCAATAAAATCAAACGGCCGCCGTCTAAAGCCGGAAAAGGCAAAATATTGAGTATGGCCAAATTGACCGAAAGCACCGCCGTGAGTTGAATTAAGTAACTTAGGCCAAGTTGATAAGCGCGGCCGGTTAGCGAAGCGATACCAATCGGACCGGCAATCTCGCCCAAAATCCGACCCTCCAAAAACAGCGTCTTAAAGAAAAAAAACAAACCCGAAACAATCATACCGATCAAACCAATAGTGTCTTTAGCGCCTTGCCACAAGGCCAAATGCCAAGGGACGCTCACCAAACCAACTTTTATCAAAAATACACCCAGCGCGCCTTCGCCCGCCGGCGGATTAATTCTTGGAATAATATTTATCCCGATAATTTCTTGGCCCCTTTTTATACTTAGTTTAACTTCTGTTCCGGCGTTTTGGGAAATAAATCTTTGAAAATCATCTATGTTGATAAAGGTCTGGGTGATACCGTCTCGGGTAGCATTCATTATTTGATCGGAAGAAGTTAAGCCCGCTTTTTCGGCTGGAGAATTTTTAGTTACCTCCAGAATCTGAATACTAATATCCTTGGCCAAGGATTCATTAGCGCTGTCTATTATTTCCGGCCGGCCGATAATGTTGCCGACGCTTAACAATACCCACGCCAAAATAATATTCATCACCACACCGGCCACAACTACTACAGCGCGTCTAGAGACCTTAAGCGAAGAAAAACTGCCGGATTCATTTTCGTGTTCACCGCTTTCGCCAAAAATCTTTACGAACCCGCCGAAAGGAATCAGATTCAAAGAAAAAACCGTCTCGCCTTTTTTGAACGAAAACAGCCGCGGCGGAAAACCAAAACCAAACTCTTCCACCTTGGCGCCGGCCCGCTTGGCGGTTATAAAATGGCCCCACTCATGGGCCAGCACTAAAACTGATAAAACTATAAAAAATATCAAAACAGTCATAAAAATTAATTCATCAATTCCCTCTCCTTTTTAGCCCTTAATTCCTCCAGTTTTTGATTATGTTCTTTCATGGCTTTTTCTATTTCTTCTTTCTTGCGGAATTTAATGTCCTCGGATTTTTCCTGTTGAATGGCCTTGACGGCTTCATCACGGAGTTGGCGGCTTTTTATTTTGGCCTCCTCCACTTTTTGCGAGACCATTTTTACCAATTCCAATCGGCGTTCTTGAGTTAAGGGCGGTAAACCGAAACGAATTTTTTCGCCGTCCACCACTGGCTGACTACCCAAACCGGCCTGGCCCAAGGCCTTGGCAATTGTTTCTAAAACCGATTTGTCCCAGGGTTCAATCACCACTGTGCGAGCATCTAATAAACTAATACTGGCTAAACCCTTAATCGGAGTTTTGGCCCCAAAGTAATCCACCAAAATATCCTCTACCACAGCCGGGCTAATACGGTTGCTTCTTATTTTAGCTAATTCCCCACCCAAAAACTCCGACGCATTTTTTAGTTTATTTTTAAAATCAGCAATTTCCATAAGATCAAGTTAGCATATCACGAATAATAAAGATCTATCTCCGCGAGGTTTTGCCTATAGTCGCAAAAACCTGATTGGTATTGTCGGGATTGACCAATAAGACCCGAACTCGCTGTTTGACGGGCAGTTGGCGCACCTGCCAGGACTCACCGCCGTTGGCGGTCTTATAAATTGTTTTGCCCGCGGCCACATATATTTCCTGGTTATTTTTAGGTGATACCGCCACGGCTGTTACCGGCAAAACCTCATCGGAGAAAATTACGCCGACGGCCTGCCAATTCACGCCGCCGTTGGTGGATTTTAACAATCCAAATTGAGTGGCTAAATAAATAGCGTTGGTGGACGGATCGCGATAAGCCATTTCTATGCTGGCGGCGCGCGGAAAACTTTGCAAGGCCTCGGATTCATCGGTCCAACTTGCTCCGCCATCCGCCGAAGTAAAAATTCCGTTGCCAAAGGTGCTCACAAAGATATTATTGGGCGAACGCGGATCTATCAGAACTGAATTTAAAATACCGCCAAATTCCTGAACCAATTTCCAGGTTTCGCCGTAGTCCTTACTTTTTAATAATAAGCCCTCGGCCGTGGCCGCCCAGACCGTGCTGGGTAAGCGCGGATCAACAACCACAGAAAAAACAGCAAACTTAGGCCGGCTGGTTATATAAACCTGCTTAAACGAAAGTCCGCCATTATCTGTTTTTAAAATCCGGCCGTAATCATTTTGATAAACCGCCGCGTAAAACCGGTCGGGCGTGTTTTTATTTTTTTCGTATTTGGGCAAAGTATAATCCACGGCCACGCTATAAACGATTGAACTAGGCGAAAGAATTTTATTGGCATCGTCCAACTTGTACCAGTTAGCCCCCGAATCCACGCTTTTATACAGACCCCCGCCCATAGTAGCCAGATACATTATGCGATGGTCTTTGGGATTGTATTGCAAATCAGCAATATCTAATCGCCCTAAATTACTGCCCGAAACCAACGCGCCGTAACGCCCCCAATCGGCGCCTTTATTATTGGTTAAAAAAATACCGGATTGCGACGCCAATAGATCGCTAAAATAAAAACCAGTCAGCGCCACAATAGCGATGAGTCCCAGCACAAAGAAAAAAATTACCTGAATGGCTTTTTGCATTATTTAATATGGGTTTCTAAAATGAGCCGCTCCAGCATTATTCTGGGATTGGCATTAGTTTTAGAAACAAGGCCTTTTGTTTTAAGAATCAATTTGATTTGGGTTAGAATATTTTCTTGAGAATGACTATTTGATTTAAGCTGCGAATACAACACCAGCATCCACTCGTCTAAAAATTCAGCCAGGCGGTCTGACGCCGCAATCTTTTCGGCCAGATCAAATTTTTCGTAAATAGAAATATCGTCACTGCCCGCCAATTTTTTAATTATATCACTTTCAACAATTTTGGCGCTAATTGCTGTTAAATTAAAAGGCACAACCAGGGCTCTAGAAATAATGGTTTTGGGGATAGATCCGATCCCAGAACTGATCACAAAAATTATACTGTTGGGCGACGGTTCTTCCAGCGTTTTAAGCAAAGCGTTCCAGGCCTCTTCGGTTAAACGGTGGGCGTTTTCAATAATGGCCGCTTTCTTGGCCAGAACCAAAGGCGATTGGGACAAAAAACTTTTAAGCGCGCGAATTTGGGCAATGCCAATTTCTTTTTTGCCTGCTGTTAATTTGACCAAAAAGACATCGGGGTTGGATTCATTTTTGATGGTGTGGCTTAACTGATTATCTGTATTAAAATCAGCCCAGCTAGAAGCCGGAGTGTTTATTCTAAAAATCAACGCCTGGGCAATTTGCTTTATCCCATCAGTGTCGGCGCCATAAAACAACAACGCGTGGGGAAGTTTGTTGTTGCGTAAAATTAAATCCAAATAATTTAGTTGCCTGGTATAGATCATACAAGACCGATGGTGGCTAGTAGAAACATTGGTTTGAACGACTTCAAGGAGGTTCAATAATTTATTATCAAGAGGGAGGATATTCGCGACTAACCTTGCTCAAGCAAGGTTAGTCGCTTGCAGAAGCGAAAACTGATGTTTCTGCGCCTTATCTTTTGGCAAACAGCGCCCTTTTATAAAGTTCCAAATTTTCCAGCGCCACGCCAGTGCCTTTGGCCACGCAAAAAAGCGGTTCATCGGCCACATAGCAGGGTACGCCGGTTTCTTGGGTAATCAAACTGTCCAGATTTTTTAACAGCGCCATACCGCCCGAAAGAATCATGCCTTTGTCCATCACATCCGCCGCCAGTTCCGGCGGGGTTTCCTGCAAAACCTTTTTAACGGCTTTAATTATTTCGCCCAAGGTGTCTTTAATGGCTTTGGGAATTTCGTTGGAATGGAGTTCTATGGTTTTAGGCAAACCCGCCACCAAATCGCGCCCGCGGATCTCCAAAATTTCTTCTTCTTTTTGGGGCAAAGCCGAACCCAAAGTTATTTTTATTTGCTCGGCGGTGCGTTCGCCCACCGATAAATTATGAACCTTATGAATATAATTTTGAATAGCGGCGTCAATGGCGTTGCCGCCCACCCGCGCCGAAGCCCAACAGACAATCCCGCCCAAAGCAATCACTGCCACCTCGGTGGTGCCGCCGCCGATGTCTATAATCATATTGCCCGAGGCCTCGTTGATGGGAATGCCGGCGCCGATGGCGGCCAATATTGGTTCTTTCACCACATAAGCCGCTTTGGCTCCGGCCTTAAGTGTGGCTTCTATAACGGCGCGTTTTTCGGCCGAAGTTATGCCGGCCGGCACCGCCACCATCACTTCGGGCCGGAAAAAATTAAACCGCCCCGTTACTTTTTTAATAAAATGACGGATCAACGCTTCGGTAACGCGGTAATCGGCAATAACGCCGTCGCGAATCGGCCGCACCGCGGCAATAATCTCGGGCGTGCGGCCGATCATTTCTTTGGCGGCGGCACCCACCGCTATAATCCGATTGTCGTCTAAAGTAACCGCCACCACCGAGGGTTCGTTGGCAATTATTCCTTTACCCGGCACAAAAACCAAAACATTGGCCGTGCCTAAATCTATACCTATTTTGAGAGCCATACGGCATTATCCTAACACCAGCCCAATAAATTTCAAACACAAAAACCTCCTTCGATCTAACCTCTTGATACTAGAGCTGGTTGTTTTATAGCGGAGATTTCTTGGCCCAAGGACTCTTCTTGTCGGCTGAATTGCAAAGAATAAAGTTTGCGGTAAGTGGGGCTGGATTGCAACAATTCGGCGTGGGCGCCGCGGGCTTCTATTTCGCCATGGTTAAACACTAAAATCATATCGGCGTTGATGACCGTGGATAGCCGATGGGCGATAATTATGGAGGTTCTGTTTTTGATTAAGGCCTGGGTGGCTTGCTGAATCAATTTTTCGCTTTCGGTGTCTAAGTGGCTGGTGGCTTCGTCAAAAATTAAAATCTGCGGATCTTTAAGAATTAAGCGGGCGATGCCGATGCGCTGGCGTTCGCCGCCCGAAAGTTTTATGCCCCGCTCGCCCACTTGGGCTTGATAACCCTGTTCCAGTTTCATTATAAAATCATGGGCCAAAGCCATTTTGGCGGCGGCTTCTATTTTGTTTTGGCCAATTTCCGGTTTGCCGTAGGCAATGTTTTCGGCCAAAGTGCGCGAAAACAAATCCACTTCTTGGGGCACCACGCCGATTTGCCTCCTCAAGCTTTCTTGGGTAATATCCCGCAAATCATGGTCGTCAACCATTATTGAACCCTCTTGCGGATCAAATGACCGCAACAACAAATTGGCAAAGGTGGTTTTGCCGCTGCCGCTCCGCCCCACCAACGCCACGGTTGTGCCGGCTGGAATAATCACCGAACAATTTTTTATGGCCCAGTTGTTTTTGGATCCAAATTTGAACCCGACATCTTTAAATTCAATTTGTTTTTGAAACAACGGCAATATGGCCGCGCCTTTTTTATCGGTAACTAAAATCGGCTCGTCCAAAATGCCAAAGAGTCGTTCCACCCGCGAAATGTTTCGGCGCAAGCGCGGCAAAACAACAGATAGTTGGGCCAAAGGCTGATAAGCCATATTTTGGAGCGTGATATAAAGCACAAATTCGCCGATAGTATTTAAACCCCGGATAACAAAAAATCCGCCCAAAAGTATCACTGCTATCCGCCCCAGCGTGGCAATAAATGTCTGGGTATTTTCCACCATAGCCCAAAGTTTCTCGGCTTCGTATTGGGTGGTACGCGCCTGCGACAATAATTCGGTATGTTTTTTAATTTCAACATCCTCCTGAAAAAATCTTTTAACGGTGTGAACATTACCAGCGACATCATAGGCCTCTTTAGCCAAGGCCTCAAATTCCTCGTTGGATTGTTTTTCAATGTTATATATTTTATTGCTGATGTTTCTGACGGCCAAAATATAAATCGGCAAAGGCAATAACACTGCCAGCGCAATCCATGAATTTTTAATAAATAAAGAAATAACCACGCCCGTAAAAATCACCAACGGCGGCAATAAATTCTGTCCAAAAATATCGTTGATAATTATATACACCGCCGAAGCGCCCCGTTCAATCCGGCCGATTATCTGCCCGCCGCTGGAACTATGATGAAACAGGGTGTGAAGCCGCAGATATTTGTCAAAGGCCTCGTGCCTGACTTTATCTTCCATTTTGGTGGAATTTTTAAACAGACGATAATTATAGAAGGACTTAATTATTCTATTTAGAACTGTGGCCGCTAATATTCCAGCCGCCGATAAAATTAAAATCTTTACCGGAATCGCGGTTTTATGGGTAAAGAAATTAATAAGCGTGTCTATCAGTTTTTGGGAAATAAAGGGCACGGCGATATCAAAAATGGAAGCCAGCAGAATCAGTCCGACCAAAAAAATAACCGTATTTTTCTCGGTTTTTAGCAATCTAAGCACTCTTAAGACCGGGCTGTTTGACATCACAACCTAATATAAAAACATTTCGCGATAAAAAGCAACTACACTTGGAATTGATATTATGCTTTAATAATCACGCAAACTCATGACTAAAAAAACTCGCCGAGGGTTGTTTATAATCGCCGTTATTGCTTTTGTGGCAATAAGTTTTGTGTTAATTATGTATGCTCGCGGTTATCGCTGGGATTTTGATAAAAATAAGTTTCTGTTGGCTGGAGCCATTTATATTGAGCCTATTTATCCCCCAGATACCGAGATATATATAAATAATAAATCCACCGATAAATTATCGGCTTCGCTTATAAAAAACCTGCTGCCGTTAAGAAAGTACCAAATTAAAATTGCCAAGGCCGGTTATCAGGACTGGACCAAGAATTTTGAAATAACGCCCGGTCTGGTAGTTGAAGCCAAAAGCGTTGTTCTGTTTCCCCAGGACTTAAAAACGAGCGTAATCTGGCCTAATGCCGGTCTGGCGGATTTCACTGTTTCGCCCAATCAGGAAATAATTGCCGCCAAAACAATCGACCAAAAAATGGTAATAAATACTATTTCAGAAAACAACTTCGCGGCGCTGACCAATATAAACTTTCCCGATAAAAGAAAAACTCTGGGCCTTGATTTTATAAAAAACGGGCGAAGTTGGTCGGCTAACTCAAAGGAATTATTATTTTCAAGAAACATTTTTTTGAATGGTCGCATCCAAAAAATCTGGTATGTTTGGCGGAAAGAACCGAATTTGCTTATTCAATTAAACGATCTTTACGAAAAAGAAATTCTGCTTAAAAATCCTTCGGCTTCACCCTTGCCTAAAAAATTTGAGGCCGATAAAATCGTTTGGCTCAACAACGACGCTGTTATAAGCAAAATCGGCAAACAACTTTTTCAATTAGATCTTAAAAATAAAACCATAACTGATCTCAACCTAAGCGATATTGTTGATTTTGATGTTACAGAAAACCGAATTATCGCTCTAAAAAATCCTGATATTCTGCTTTCTCTTGATTCCAGCGTTCAAAATGTAGCCGCTTTGGGACAGGCCAAATTTGTTCCCAAAAATATTCTAATATCGCCCGATGCTTCCACAGCCGCTTATTTTAATAAAAATTCCGCTGGTATAATTTGGTTAAAGGATTCTCTAGAACAGCCGCCCCGCCAGAATGGCGATCAGGAAATTATTTTTGAAAACAAAAATATCGCCAGTCCATATTGGCATAATTCCAACAAGTATTTAATGTTTATTTTTGACGATAAATTGAATGTGATTGAATTAGACACCCGCGGCCAAGAAAATATCCACATCTGGCCCGAAGCTATTAGCGAAATTGATTACTTGGCCAATGATTCCAAACTTTTTTTGCTGGAGAATGGCGCCCTAAAATCCGTGGATGGTAAGTTTTAAAATCAGTTATCCACAATAAACGAACCGATTAATACGGCGGCTATGGCCAGCGCCAGTGTTCTATTGCGGCTTAAGCCCCATAAAAAATTTCCCCAAGGGGTTGGGCTGTTGGTAAGAATAGCCAGGCCAATCACCATCAACAAAACCAAGCCGGCAAAAATTATGGCCAGGCCAATACCTTTATTGCTGATTTCTGATTTTGTTTTAGCGCTTGGAGAATTGCGGCGCGCGGCGCGCTTTTTTGAGACCATATTTACGGCGTTCTTTTTCGCGTGGATCGCGCGAAAGCAAACCTGATTTCTTTAATTTTTTTCTGAAATTAAGATCGAATTTAACTAAAGCTCGGGCAATACCCAACCGAATGGCCTCGGCTTGCGCGTTTATGCCCCCGCCATTAACCTTAGCCGAAACCCTAAAATGATCAGCGGCCTTAAGTTTGCTTAACGATTCAAAAACTGTTTCCTTAAGCCCAGGCTCATTAAAAAAATAGTCGCTGATTTTTTTTTCATTAACAGTAAAATTACCTTCGGCGGCTGAATCCTTGGGATTGACCGTAAAAATTCTAATCCGGGCCACCGCTCTTTTTCTGCGGCCAACGGCTTCAAAATATCTTTTACTATGTTCTTTTTTGCTTAGTCGTTCCGCCACAGCCGAATCCAACGCCGCCTCGGAGACCTCATTATTTATTTTTTGTTCTGCGGTTGTCATGTTTTGATAAAACTATTTTTCGGCTAAATTACCTTTGACTAAAATTAGACATCTAATCCATTTGTCTCTAAGTTTATTTTTCGGCAGCATGCCATACACCGCTTTTCTAAAAACCTCGCGCGAATCCCGCGCCATATAATCCTTAAGCGACCTAGATTTAATTCCGCCTGGATAACCCGAATGATGGTAATAAATTTTGTCCTCCATTTTATTTCCGGTAACTTTAATATTATCGGTATTATAGACCGTAACTTCTATCGATAAATCCGGATTATTGGGTGAAAATTTAGCTGAATCCTTACCACGCAAAATTATAGCTACTTTTGTAGCTAATCGTCCTAAAATCTCCTTGGAAGCGTCAAATTTATATATATTTGTATTTTTCTGATTCATATTTCTATTCGCATCATTCGCATGAATTCGTATATTGGCATCGCATCAAACCAGTTCAACATAGCACATCTTGGCTCCATCCCTAAGCCGGCGATTTATCTTGATTACTCGCGTATAACCACCCGAACGATCCTGATATTTCGGTCCAATTTCTTTAATTATTTTACCCAGCGCCATTGGCGGTAAAATCTTAGCCAAAAGCCGCGTGTTGGCTAGTCCGCCTTTTTTGGCCTTGGTAATTAAGGGTGAAATTTTTTTAACCAGTTCCTTGCCTTTGGCCTCGGTGGTTTTTATTTTACCATGCGTAATTAAAGCCACTATTAAACTCTTGAATAAGGCCTGGCGTACTTTTTTTACCCGCCCAAATCTTCTACCTTTTTTATTTTGATGCTTCATGCCTTAATTTATTCTTACTTATCTTCTTTTTTGGATTTTTTGGCTCTGCTTTTGGTTTTTACTTTTTCCTCAATTTCTGGAATTTCTATTTCTGAAAGTATTGTAATATGTTCGTCTAAAATTTCCACCGCTCTTTTAAAAGCCGCTTCGGGCTGGATAGATCCATCTGTTTTTAGTTCAAAAACCAGTTTATCAAAATCGGTCCGATCACCTACTCTCATATTTTCAACGCTAAATTTTATCTGCCTTATGGGTGTGTAGATAGCATCTATGGCAATACTGCCCACCGGCTGTTTTTCTTTTTTACGGCGTTCCACCGGTTCATAACCCACTCCCGGCGACACTTCAACTTCCATTTCTAAAGATGATTTTTTTTCGGTTAAAGTGGCGATATGGGCCTCGGGATTGATTATCTCCACATCGTTAGATGCCTGAAAATCAGCCGCCGTTATTTTTTTCTCGCCTTTAACCGAAAGTTTAAGAGTCACCGGCTCATCCTTAAAAAGTTTGAATCGGACTTGTTTCAAATTAAGTAAAATATGAATTACATCTTCCATCACATCCGGCATAGTGGAAAATTCATGATCCACCCCCGCTATCTTTACGGTGGTTATGGCCGCTCCGGGAATAGAAGACAACAACACCCGTCTAAGAGCGTTGCCTAAAGTAGTGCCGTAACCCGGATACAAGGACTCAACTTCAATTACAGCAAGACCGTCTTCTTTTTTAACTATTTTGGGTTTTTGCGGCAGTGAAAATTTCTGCATGATTTAACAATATGTTATGGATTGATCTGGCGTGAACCATGAAAGCGCGTTTATATTTACATGATCCCCGCCATTCCATCCCAACACATTGATTAATTTTATCTTGAATAGTATTCCAACACTTTGGAAAGCTCTACCGGCAATTCCTTCAAAAAATCTTTGTCGGGCAACCGCGCCATTTTGCTGACCAATTTTTCTTTATCCAGTTCCAGCCAACTGGGCGGTTCAAATTTTTTTAAGATCGTTCTAATATTTTCAAAAATCTTTTTGGGCTGGCTGGAGTCCTTTATGGCTATATTGTCGCCGGGTTTAACCGAATAAGACGGCGAATAAGTTCTACGGCTGTTAACGGCAAAGTGCCCATGGGCCACCAGCTGCCTAGCAGCGTGCCGAGTTGGGGCTAGACCCAAACGAAAAACAACATTATCTAACCGCCGTTCTAAAAGTTCCATCATTATTTGCGCAGTTACGCCTTTTTTCTCGGAAGCAAAATCAAAATAGCGCCGGAATTGCCGTTCTCGCAAACCATAAATGGCTTTTAATTTTTGTTTTTCGGCTAGTTGTGTTCCAAATTCCGAACGCCGACTGGAACTGTTTTTGCCGTGCTGGCCGGGCGGATAGGGTTTTTTGACCATAGCGCACTTAATTGAATCACAAACTTTATAACCCAAACGCCTGCATTTTTTACAAGTGAATTTATACATATCTTTACGAATTATTAATCTTTACAAATTTACGAATTGGGTTTTGAATTTATTAGTATATTCGTACCATTCGTATTTCGTAAAATTAAACCCGGCGGGGTTTAGGCGGCTTGGGCCCGTTATGCGGCGTCGGGGTAATATCTTTTATAGCGATTATATTAAGACCTTGCCCCACCAAACCTCTAACGGCTGATTCTCGACCCGAACCTATGCCTTTAACATAAACAACCACATCTCTTAAACCAATTTTTTTAATTTTTTCGCCTAACGATTCAATAATCCTGTTGGCGGCGTAAGGCGTGGCTTTTTTGGGACCCTTAAAACCCAAAGCGCCCGCCGAGGCCTGCGCGATCAGATTGCCCCGTTCGTCGGTTAAACTCACCAAAGTATTATTGTAACTGGCCTGAACATAAACCCGGCCGCTTTCAACTTTATTGGACGGGCGAACCGAAACAGCCGCCGCTTTTTTATTGCTGTCGGCTTTTTCCTGAACTACTGATTCTGATACGATTCTCTTTTTTCCCATACGCTTTATGTTTTTTGGCCGGCTGGTTTTCGGCCCGAACCCATGGTCTTTCTGGCATTACCCCTTCTAGTTCTATTATTCGTTTTGGTTTGCTGGCCCCGCACCGGCAAGCCCCGCATGTGCCGCGTGCCTTGATAACTTGATATGTCTTTTTTGCGCTTGATATTTTGGATAATTTCTCGCTTTAATTCACCTTCTATCTTAAAGTTCTTTTCCATGTATTCCTTAATTTTATTGGCTTCTTCGGGTGTGATATCTTTAGCTCTTTTATCGGGATTAATTTTAGTGCCGCCTAATATCTTTTTAGACGCAGTCGGCCCCACGCCAAAAATATAGGTGAGCGCGACCTCAACTCTTTTATTGTCTGGAATATTAATACCGGCTATACGCATATCTTTACTAAATACGAATTTTTACAAATATACTAATGGATTGAATTCGTAAATTCGTACCATTCGTATTTCGTAAAGTTAACCTTGTCGCTGTTTATGCTTGGGGGTTTCACAAATAACATAAACCGTCCCATTCCGGCGGACTATTTTGCACTTGTTACAAATTTTCTTTACTGATGGTCGTACCTTCATTTTTTTTAACCCCGATACACAATTCTGCCCTTTTTATCATCATAAGGAGAGAACTCCATGGTAACTTTATCGCCGGGCAGAATGCGAATAAAATTTAGCCGCATCTTCCCAGAAAGATGGGCTAACACTTCGCTGCCGTCGGCCATCTTTACCTTAAAAGTGGCGCTAGGCAATGCTTCAACTACAACCCCCTCCTTACGGATTGCGTCTTTTTTCACTTTTTAATCTATTTGATCTATAAATTTAACAGCGTTAAGAGTATAACAAAGCCGCTTTAATGCGTCAACCCAGTAGAGCAACTTTGACAGTTGCTTTGTCATTAAATATGTATTTTATAATAAGATATTCCATTTTCAGATAATTATAACGCGTTGAAATAATTTAATAACGCAACTGGATTTAATGGTCAAAGTTGTCTCACTGGGTCAATGATGGATTAAGATCAATAAAAAAGCAGGCGTTGGTTTTTCCCAACGCCTGCTGAAAAATTCACAAGGAGTTCATCTCGGTCAGGACTCTATTTAGAGCCGCGACCTTGTTGTCTGACTTCATAATGGGACTGCCGCAGACCAAGATTTTGGCTCCATGCTGAACAGCGGTTTGAGCATCCACCTCCTCTTCATGCCTATCATCCTGATACCAGGGAAATCGAATTCCCGGAACAGCTTTAATGGTATCTAAATGTTCAACCACCGAAAGAGTGGTTCCTGGAAGGATTATCCCATCACAACCGGCCTCAACAGCAACACTGGCAAGATGTTCAACTGTAGAAACCAATGGCCTCAAAAAATGTCTCTGGCAGTAAGCATCATCAAAATGCGTCAGCACGGTAACACCAAGAACTTTTGTCTTGGTGCCCCGCGTAACCCTAACCATTTTCGGAATGAGTGTGTCGGCCAAGGCATAGACATTCAAATAATCCACGCCCAGGCCAACAATGTCCTCAACAACCGAGATCATGGTTCTGGTGCCGTTCCACATTTTGATATCGGCAAAAACCGGCCGACCCAATTGTTGAATGTTTCTGACGGCGCCCTCAACCCCTCTGTAGAGCAGGTAGTCAAGGTTAATTTTGAAACCAAAGTTGCCGTTCACCTCGGCTAGAGATTTGGCGACTCCAATTGTTTCTGATTCCGCTTCTCTCAAGCCATCAAGAGCTATGAAGAGTTCGGGCTCCGGCGTCACCTCGTCCCTCCTTCTTTTACCGGTTCCAGACCACGCTTTTTCTGCCAGGCCAGAGGATCACCGAGGAACTCCCGGTAGAGCGCGATGAGATTCGGTGGGTGAGTTTCGCATGATTCAGCCACATCAAGCAACTGCCTCAAGGTGAAGTGATAAATCATGGTTAGCTCGGCCTGCTTTAACGACTTCAATGATACCGGATTGCCGTAAAACATAATGCAGGCCGCATGCGTGACCTCGTAACCGGCGTTTCTCAAGGCCTCGGCTCCATTGCAGGTGGTTTCGGCAAAATTAACCAGTTCCTCAACCACCAAGCCGTTATTGCCTTCGGGGATGAGAGGATTCTTATCAATACCGGTGATGAGTTCCTTATGTCCTCCCTTCTTTCTGGTATCCCTTATGTAAACGAAAGGCACTTTTTTGCCGAGCAACGATTCCAGCGCCTGGCTCAAAATCCAGCCCGGAACAACTCCGCCGCTCACATTTCCGGCCACAAAATCGAGGGCTGGAAACTCTTCGGCGACTTTAACCGCCAACTGAAATGTCAGCGGCTCAATTATCCGCTTCTGACCGACCATACCCTTGATGGTCACATATCCCGGACCATAGTTGCCCGAGGAATACAGGAACGGCGCTTCGCCACCATCAACATCTCGAATGACAACTGCGCCCGGCGCTTGCAACAAAGCGATCATGGTCTGCTTCTGATAGAGTGGTAGTGACATATCCAACCTCCTTATTTCAAGGTACGCTTCTGTTTTATTTAACAACTTGGGTTTGATGATAGCTAGCGGAGATAAAAAAGTAAAGCTGCCCCGACCTTGCGTCGGGGCGGCTCTTGTCCAACATTGGATGTTGGACATTGTTACATCCCCACTATTTTTATAGTCACACGATCGGAATTGGCCGGCACGCGGCGCACCCAAAAGGGCCAAAATTTAACCTCTACCCGTTCAATATTTTTATAGCCGGACTTTATTTTATTGACATCCGAAATTTTTTTCTTGAGAATTGATTTCTTAAAATCTTCGGCGTCAAAATTGTCTATAACATCATAACGTACCGCCAGCGAAGCCGTAATGGCGTTTTTTTGGTAATCCACCACCGGCGATTTTATAAACGAAATTTCTTTGGAAGACATTAGCAAGGTTTTGCCTTCTTTCAGGCCAGCCGATATTTGCTGGTTAATATAATTATCCAAATCCTGCGATCTAAACACAATTGCCCGCGCCACCATTTTTATGTTGGCGTTAAATTTATCGGCGGCCTCGCCCGCTTCGGGCGCGCTAGAACTTTCGGCTAATTCTTCGTTGTAGGCCTCGGGCCAGAGTTGAAAACCAACCGGCAAATTTTGTTTTAGACCTTGAAACTGGGGCTTTATTTTTTCCTTAAGCGAATCATAGGCCTTATTAACATCATCATTGGAAACCACTGTGGATTGTCCTGTCTGTCCGCCCGCCATAGGCAAATCAGACATGGCGTATATTTTATCGGCCTTGGGCGTATTTTTTAAAGCCGGCATGATAAATTTGGAAGGGCCGATATTATAGGCCTCGCCCGGCGATGCCGCGATAACTTCGGTTGTAATCTGGCCCGGCGTGGTCTTGCCATCTTTAATAATCGCGCCCGGAACGGTTAATCCTTTAGTGGTCCAAAAAATTTTGCCTGCCCCGACTCCAGTGGAGGGGCCGCCCGCGGCGCTATTGGCACCTTCGGCTTGAAATCTGGAAACCACGAATGTTTGCGGCTGTGAAGAAAAACTATTATAGATAATTATCTTGCCTTTGGCTTTTTGCGAAACCTCTTTTTGCCCGGTGGCGCTAAATTCCCCATTTTCGCTTTTTTCCAAAGTAAGCAACTCCCCTGGTATTATGCCTTTGGCTAAATCCGCTTGGGAATCACGGCTGGAAATAAAAACATCCACGCTATCATCCACGCTTTCTCTGGCCGGATAAATAATTATTTCGGCCTTAGGCAGCGCTTTAGAAAAAACAACTACGCCCGCGAGCGCCGTTAAAACCACAATACCCGCCACCACGACAGCAGCGCTTATTTTAAACGGCAGAAAAGATTTTC
Organism: uncultured Candidatus Saccharibacteria bacterium; assembly: GCA_964365305.1. Taxonomy (GTDB): domain Bacteria; phylum Patescibacteriota; class Minisyncoccia; order JACQLN01; family JACQLN01; genus CAYIPG01. Next base: position 33,146 of record CAYIPG010000002.1, on the reverse strand, counting down.
TCCGGTTGATTTTACTTAAGTCATCAAAAACGCTATTTTTGGATCTTTCTTCTCGGTATGATTTTAAAAATCCCGCTCCGATTTCACCTTTGTTTTTAGCAACTTCGCCCGCAGGCATATTCTTTTTTGAACCAACTGATTTTAAGGCGGCTGATTTAACTTTTGAGAACGACAACGGCTTAACCGGAGCGAACAGTCCGCTTTTTACAGTTGATTTTGAAGCTAAGGCAAGGGTGTTCTTCCGTGGCACAATATCGCTCATTCGACCACCCGCAACAATTGCGGCTCCAAAAATACTTTCTTCATTCGCGCCGTTCTCGCTGGCCACGCTAAGCCCGGCCCGCTGGGCAAAAATTTTGCCCATAAGGTCGCTCGTAACCACTGTCAGAACTTTATTGGCGTTCGCCCCGGCTTCGCGAATCAAGTGAGTATCCACAATATTCTGAAGCACGCGAGCGCCGGTGGGCATAATTAAATCCACCTGTTCCGATTCGCTTTCTTGAATTTTGCTTATGACCGACTGAACATCTTCGTTCAGGTCAATATAGATATTCTCTCTAGCCATGGACTATAAAATTTCTTATATATTTTATTATACAACAACCGCCGATTTTATTCTATAATAGCTCGGATCCTCCTGACTCCTGCGCTAGATGATTCTTCCTTTGTGATACGAAATTTACCAATCTCGCCCGTGCGATTAACATGCGGCCCGCCACATAGCTCCTTTGAAAAATCACTGATTGAATAAACTTTGACCATATTCGGATAATTGCCTTTGTAAAAAAACAGCGCTCCCAATTTTTTGGCCTCTTCAAGCGGCATTTCTTGAATCATGATTGGATAATCTTGAGCAATAGCATTATTGACTAAATCCTCCACCTTTTTTATTTCTTCATTGGTTAATTTACGCCCAAAAACAAAATCAAACCGGGTCCGTTCAGCTGTGATATCGGAACCTCTTTGTGAGACCTCATCACCCAAGACCCGATGAAGGGCGGCGTTTAATAGATGTGTGACAGTGTGCAGGCGAGTTTTAATTTTCATTTCTGCCTCGTCGGCCGCGGTTAAATCACCCTCAACCAGGCCATGCCCGCCGAATTTCTTTTCCGCCCCCGAGCGCGAAATTTCTTGGTGTTTCTCGAAATTTATTTCGAAGGATTTTTTAACATCTGCTTCCCATTCTTCCCCCCTTTCAACCCATTTTTCCCTTAAAATTTCCAAGGCCAATTCTATACTAAAACCAAACTTTTGATAAATATTAAACAATTTCTTCCCTAATTCTTCGGAACTGCTATAAGTAATATTGTTCAGCGCATCAATACCAACTTCGGTCGCCTTTTGATATTTGTCTTTCTCTACTTTTATTACATCCAAAATATCCGCATTATTTACTTCCGAATAAAATTCTCCATACTTTTTTATAATCTCCGAAACAATCCGGCCGATTAGATTGTTATCCAACTTATTGATATTTTCATAAACAAATACTCGCCTCACTAACCGACGCAAAACATAACCGACTTCCTTGTTAGACGGCCTGACACCGTCAGCCAGCAAAAAAACCGATCCGCGCAGATGATCGGCAATGATTCTTTTTTGCTTTTCGGGAACATTTTTCGGAATCAGATTGATAAGATCAAACAAATCCGTTTCAAAAATATTATTAATATTATTTTTTTTCTGAACTGCCACAGCTAACCGCTCCAAACCCATGCCGGTATCCACGCCCTTGATAGGCAACGACTCGAGAGATTTGTCCGACTTCATATAGTATTCGTTGAATACTATATTCCAAACCTCCACGCCGTTCACATAAATTTCCGTGGTCGGACCACACGGGCCTTCGGCGCCGGTCGGCCCCCAAAAATTATCCTCCCGGCCAAACTTTTTAATATCTTTAATACCTAACGACTGCCAGATCTGTTCTGACTCGGAATCAATTGGCACTTCAGGACCTGCCCCGAGCGCAGTCGAGGGGTCGCCCGCGAAGATACTCACATAGTCAATCTCCAAACCCATTTCTTTAGTAATAAATTCATGGGCGTACTCTATCGCTTCTTTCTTAAAATATCCGCCAAAAGAAAAATTACCCATCATTTCAAAAAATGTTAAATGGGTCTCATCGCCAACTTCATCTATATCCGAAGTGCGAAATGACTTTTGGATAGAAACGGTGTTGCGCGAACCAAAATCCCGATCGGCCAATTCCGGCTGGGTGTAGTATTGTTTAAACTGCTGCATCCCGGCCGTGGTTAACAGCACCGAAGGATCGGCGGGAATCAAAGACGACGACGGCACGATTTTATGCCCTCTTTCTTGAAAAAACTTGAGAAACCGTTGCCGTATTTCTTGAGAATTCATATATAAAGCAATTCTAATCTGCTAAAAAATATTTAACAATAGATCTAACCTACCATATCTATCATGAGATAACGATCGTTATCTCATGATAGGTTGAAAATCTTTCTAAGATGTAATTCATTATCTAATTCCTCCGACACAATTAACCTAACATAAGGTCTCATCCTAAAAAATTCAATGATATAATCTAACTCATCTCTACAATGGTAAGGGTGAATAAAAATGCTTTTTTGATATTCATAAAACTCCATCTTCTTTAATACCTCTCTCAAAGCATCGCGAGCCTTTCTTTTCTTTTCCGGTATATCAAAGACAACTAACCGCCATTTTTTATCCCATCTCTTTGGCGACATAATTTTTATTGTTTCTATATTAAAAGTGATGGCCTTCTCTTTACCCTTTTCAGTTAAAAACATAGTGGTCGTCCCGTCTGGATTTTCTTTTTCTAAAATAAGTTTGGATTTATATAAAGTAGTAATCGCTCTTCTCAAACTCAAATTATTTATATTTTTCCATTCTTTAGAGACCTCTTTAATAACTCTAAATTGTGTCTTAATGGATTGGGATAACATTAATCCCACCCCGCCAAATAAAAGCAATAAAACCTTTTGCTGATTTGGACCCAATCTTTGTAATTTCCCACCGGATTTCATAATAGTTTGTTGATATATAGCTTGATATATAATTTGATATTGGACTAAATATTGCATGAGATAACGATCGTTATCTCATGCAAAGTATAATATTTTAAAAGTATAGCATGTGACAGGGCTTGGGTTAAAATTGGATTAAAGCGAGAAAATAAAAAAGGGAGATGCGTTTTTCCGCAATCTCCCTTTTGTTGAACCCTAAAGATCTGGTGGTCTTTCAAAATTAAACCTTCTTAAGGCTGTTTGCCTGAACTGTCTTCTTCCTACCCTCCGGCGGTTGGATGGTGACATTGTTCATGTTACAGAACACACCCTTCGGACGAAGCTCGTGGATAGTGACAACCCTGCAAATAGTCCCATGATATTCGACATCATCACCCACATTTAGGGATTTAGCAGCATTGCGTACTTTCTCCAATCCACTGGCGGCCAGATTAATCCGAAGAAGGTAACTTGCCTCCGTGAAGAAAAGATCTTCGGCCTTTTCTCGAGACAAGATCCCCATACGGACAAGAACTTCTTTTTGCTTTGATGTAGCTTCTCGGGGTTTTCTGGTCATGATCGATCCTTTCTCTAGAGTTTATAGGTTTATAGAATGAACAGTGGTTATATTAAGATACTATGTTATCTATACTATGTCAATAACACCTCCCCCGAGCATTTCTTCGCTCTGATAAAAAACCACCGACTGGCCGGGGGTGATAGCGCGGACGGGAGTTTCAAAATCTACTCGCCACTTATCATCTCCGACCTTAGATAAAGTCGCTGGAACAGGTTCTTGCCGATATCGAATTGATGCTTGTATCTTGATTGATTCTTCTCCGATCTCACGAGCATGCGATCGCATGCTCGTGAGATCGTTTACGAAACTTATATCGCTTGCAATAAGCGAGCTGGACTCTAAAGAAGTTTGATCAGCAGCTGGCGCAACTACCAAAGTATTGGTTTCGTAATTTTTTTGAGTCACATAATACGGCCCGGTGCCGCCGATGCCGATGCCTTTGCGCTGACCGATAGTGAAAAAATCCAAACCGGCGTGCGTGCCGATTTTTTGGCCGGAGGTGGTTACAATATCTCCGATAGCGGTTTTGACATATGGTTTGATAAACTCGGCCACATCCACCGGCCCCATAAAACAAATACCCTGCGAGTCCTTCTTATCGGCCACGGGCAGATTATATTCGGCCGCTAGCCGGCGAACTTCGGTTTTGGATTCAATTTCACCGATCGGAAACAAACATTGCCTAAGCCTGGCTTGGGTTAAAGTCCATAAAAAATAACTTTGATCTTTATTTAGATCGCGAGCCCGTAGAAGCGACATGTTTTGATTCTTACTTGTCCCTTGTCCCTTGTCACTTGTCGCTAACCTAACATAATGCCCTGTGGCGATATAATCCGCGCCCATCTGCATCGCTCTATCAAAAAACAAGCCAAACTTTATTTCTTTGTTGCACATCACATCGGGGTTAGGTGTTCGGCCCGAAGTATATTCGCGAATCATATAATCAACCACCGTGGCTTTGTATTCCTTTGTAAAATCAAAGGTCTCAAAAGGAATGCCCAACTTGACGCAGACACGCAAAGCGTCGGCGCGATCTTCGGCCCACGGGCAAGGCCAAGCCGGATCAGCCCAGTTTTTCATAAACACGCCCGTAACATCGTAACCTTGATTTTTAAGCAACAACAAAGCAACGCTACTATCAACTCCGCCTGATATAGCTACAAATACTTTCTTATTTTTTGTTTGCTCGTTCATATTATTAAAACTCAAGGCAGTCCCGTAGTGAGCTTTGCTCTACTGGCGGGACCGCGACGCTTGAATCCACGCCGCCCGACATCGCCACAAAAACCTTTGTGTTCTTATTTTCCATTATCTTTTGTATAATAGTTATACAACAAATCTAATAAAATGAAAATACTAAAAATACTCTCACCCGTTTTGATAGTTCTGGCTATAATTATCTTTCTTACCGAAAAAACTCAAAATCAGCCGATCAAAACAAATCCGCCCGTCATAAAAATAGGCCTAGCGGCTGTAAGCGTGGAAATCGCCGACACTCCCGAAAAAAGAACTTCGGGACTTTCGGGAAGGACCGCCCTTCTCCCTAACGCCGGCATGTTATTTGTTTTTGATAACGAGGACTACCACATCTTCTGGATGAAAGACATGAATTTTCCACTGGACCTGATTTGGATCGGAGCCGATATGAAAATTGTTGATATTTTTAAAAACGCCACGCCCGACACCTATCCTAAATACGCTTTCAAACCAGACCGGCCAGCAAAATATGTTTTAGAAGTTAACTCCGGTTGGTTAGGAAACAATAAAATAAACCTGGGGGATGAGGTTGTATTCAACTTAGATAAACCAAAATAAATTATAAAGTGGGTTTGATGCCGGACAACAAAGAACGGAGTTCTTCTAAATCAGGTTCGGAATGAGGATTTTTGGGCGGCCTTTTCTTTTTAAATCCGACCTGACTGGCGGGCTTAAAGTTGCTGATGTTTTTAGACAAGGCCTCTTGGAGCGAGACCGTTTGAGGCGCGCCAGAGACGCTTTGCTGTTTTAACTCGGTTAATCTAGAAATATGTTTTTTGCAATAAATCGGCCGAACCCCATCGGGCTGGAACGGCACCATTATTTTTTCGCCGCCTTCCCAACAGACCGCCTCGTATAATTTTTTCCCGCCGGTAGCGACCGAAGAAGACGCGACTGGTCTGGCGCTTATTTGCGGAACTACTTTAAGAGAAGTATTTTCTTGTGGATCAAGCGGCGCGTAACCAAAATCCGCCGCGTCAAAACCGGCCCACTCGGCAATTTCCCGCTCCACTTTTTCTCTAGCGGTGGCATAAGTTTTTCTAGAAAATTCAATAATTTCTTTTCTATAACTTACGGCCGGTTTGGGATACGGCGGCAGGGTGTTGGCCGAAAAAGCGCGCGAGGCCATGCCGTCTATCATTAATTTTAAATAAATTTGATGCTTGGTTAAATTAACAATGTCCACCGCCAAAAACTCGGGCGTGAACTCTTTTTCCAAAAGTTCAGCGTCTTCGGCGCCCACCCGAAAAGCCACTATCGTGCCCACATTGCCAAAAATCGCATCGCGCACCGAAGTGCTTTTAGATCCGCCTACGGTTTGAATCAACTGCGAAATATACTGATTGGCCAACACCAAGGCCAAACGGTATTTGCGGGCTTCGGAAAGGATATTGGCAAACGATTCCGTGGCAAAATTTTGGAATTCGTCCACATACAAATAAAAATCGCGGCGAGTTTCTTCGGGAATATCCACTCGGCTCATGGCTGCCAGCTGTAATTTCGTAACCATCAACCCGCCTAATAATTTAGAATTATCTTCGCCGATGCGCCCTTTGGAGAGGTTCATTATTAAAATCTTGCCCTCGTCCATAACCTTTCTCATGTCTATGGCGCTTTTTTGCTGGCCCACGATATTGCGGATAACCATCGCCGAAAGAAACTGGCCAACTTTGTTTTGGATGGCCGGCGTGGCCTCGGCCGCGAAACGATCGGTATATTTGGCAAACTCATCCACCCAAAACGATTTTACCACCGGATCTTTAATGTTATCCACCACATCTTTGCGATATTCTTTATGCGACAACATTCTCATTATGCCCAAAATAGTGGCGCCGGGATAATCCAACAAAGCCAGAATGGTGTTGTTTAAAATATATTCCATCCGAGCCGACCAAACATCCGGCCAGATTTTTTTGAACACGCCCATCAAACCCGAAGCCACCAAATGTTTTTTTTCGGGATCAACATTTTCTATGGCGTTAAAAGCGATGGGCCAATCAACATCGGACGGATCAAAATAAATTACATCTTTGATTCTGTCTTCGGGAATAAAGTCCAAAATCTTTTCGGCGGAATCGCCGTGCGGATCTATAAAGCCCACGCCGTTGCCATGGATGATATCCGAAATAATCATGTTCTCCAGCAAGGTGGTTTTGCCCATGCCAGTTTTGCCCATGATATACATATGCCGGCGGCGATCGTCGGTTTTAACGCCAAACTTCCGCTGTTCGTTGCGAAAATTGGTCTCGGCAAATAATGTTATTTCGTTATCCATGCCAATTTTATTTATGAATGATTAATGAATAATTTTAAAATTGAGCACCGCGTCTGACGCGGTTAAGGTTTGGCGACCAATCGCTTCACTCTTGGGCCAAGCCCTTAATAAGTGGGTAATCCCGGCGGCGGTTCGCCTTTTTTGGCCTGAATTCTGGGCATAGTGGGCGAGGCCACAATCCGCCCGGGTATATGAAAAATCGTGGCTAGTTCCTCTATATTCAGAACAAACATTTTGGCGGGCCGGTACCGAAAACGATATTTATACAAAAGCCATTTCTTTTTGAAGATCTCTTTTCTTTTTTTAAACGGAAATTTAGCGGCGGTTAAGGTGGTAAAGTCCCACTTAAACGAATTCATATTCATGGTGTTAAACTGACGCAAGGCCGCCACCACCGCGAAAAACTGGGGAATGTTGAAAACCTCTTTTTGGGCCACATAAACCGTGCGGATAACTGTTTCAAAACCCACTTTAGAAATGTTCCGCTCTATCGCTTCCACCACTTCTTTTTCTAGAGGCGAAAGATACTGCATTAACGAATGCGGTTTATTGGGATCTTTGGCTGAATCAAACTTAAATTCGTCGTACTCGGGAGTTTTATGCAAAATTTGAGCCGCGCCCGAAAAAATATCCATGATTTCTTTTTTTAAAAGCGCCCACACATAGGAACCGCTCTGGGACGGTTTGGCTTTTCCCAAAAGTTTATTGACCAAATCATCTCCGACTTTCTTCCAACCGTCGTCAGCCGGCCGAATGCCAATCTGAAACCAAAACTGCTCGCCCTCTCTCATTTTGGACATGGCTTCGGTTAGCGCCGCCAAGGGATCCACATTGCCCTTGCCTTCTTCGGTGCCAAATTCAAAGTCCTCGTAGGTTCTAATGGGATAAGCGTCCTCTTTGGCCAAAAAATATTCCGTGCCAAAAAGATTATGGGTTTCGTTGGGCACGGTTACGGGCACATTATAAACATAATCTTCGGCTTCGGTCAGTTCGGCTTGAGGATACTGCGAATAAACCGCCGCTTCCACCATATTCCTGAACGAATCCACGGTTCTGATATAAAAATGCAACTGGCCGCCAAAAGAAACAATTTCAAAACTGAACCATTCCTGCACCCGGCCTTCAATATTTCGCTTCCACCAGCCGCCTTTGTAATAGGAACTATGCAGTACCGCGAAAACTTGTTCCATCGCCAAAGGCGTTTTTTCCACATCGGGCGGCATCTTTAATTCCAGCAGCTGCCATTTGAATTTTTTTAAGGTGCGAATGCGGATATAATACACCCACGAATTCCACAACACCGGCCCAAAAGCTATGGGACCGATAATCCAGCCCCAACTCCAAAATGCCCGCCAAACGGGTTTTAATATCTGTATGGCTATATCAAATGGTGTCATGGCTACTATAACTGATGATCTATATCTTTATTCTATCATTTTTTATGAATTTGCTAAAAACCCTCCCAATTTATGTCGGGAGGATTTTTAGGTTCTATCTATAAGATAAGAGAATTTCAATTAAACCGAGGTGTATTTGTTGTCGCTGCCCTTTTTAAAAGAGTTCAGATTCAAAATAATCGTGCTGGGTTTAACCAAGCGCTTGGCCAACACGGCCTTGATAACCGCGTCGCGGTGCATTGGTCCACCAGAGGTCAAAACACTTTTAATAACATCTTTAACCGTGCCGGCTTCATAACCCCAATCCTTAAGCGCGTATAAACCTCGGCCGACCAAAACAAAACGAGAGTCCTTAATAAGTTCATTATGAACTGTTTGCGGCAAGGCCACCCGGTTGGAAAAAGCGGATTTGTTTATGGCTTCAGCCACTTCTTTAAAGTGCAACGGCTGACGCTGGCGTTTCATTATTAAGTAGGCCTTATCTTTTACGCCTCGCGGAGTAATTTCGGGCCAGTCAATCAAACCCCATTCGCCAAAAGCATTTTTGGCGATAACTTTGGCCGAAGAAAGATAAGCCATCACAATGTCCTGCGACAAACCAGCGGAATATTTGCCAGCCCAGTCAATCAAACCGGCTAGATCAGTGACTTTTTTGGTTTTCTTGAAGGAAGCGATAAGATGACTCGCTAAACCCTCCTGATTTTTTACGGAATTAGAGTCAACAGCCCAACGCGGCCAAAAATTGTCATCTTCTTTAGAACGAGAAAAACTTTTATCCAAGTTAAGAAACAGCATCGTGGCCCGTTCGTATTTTTGAGTTGTCTCGGGTTTGGCCTCAAAATGAGCGCTGGCAAATTCTGCCTGCAAAGCGGCCTCCTCCATAACTCCACCGCGGGATTTTATGAACTCGCGCAACATCACCACAATGGGACGGTAAAGATTTTCACCAGCCGGGCTGTGGATATGTTTTAAGGCGTCGGCTTCTATTTGCCGCACCCGTTCGCGGGTAATGCCATAGCGCTGGCCAATGGCTTCCAGTGTTTCGTAATCGCTTTTGCCAATGCCAAATCGGGATAAAATAACATCCCTGGAACGGTCCGATAAACCCCCGATTAACTGGTTAATAATTTTTTTGATCTCAAACTTGGGCATCATTGAATAGCTGTTAGTCGTTAACTTTTAGGATGTTAGAAAATAACTATCCAACCAAGCTAAAAACTACCGGCTTTAAACTACTTTTAATAATATACATATTATCATTAAGCAAAAAATGTGTCAACTAAGGTTATTTTCTGGCCTTTTTTCCTACCCAATCCAACAATGGCCCAGCCACAAAAATAGAAGAATAAGTTCCAAAAAAAACGCCTAAAATAAGGGTCAAAGCGAAGAATTTGGTGCTTTCCCCACCCAAAAAGAAAATGACCAACAGCACCAAAATAACCGTGAACGAAGTGTTGATGGACCTGGTGATGGTTTCATTAATGCTGACATCTATTGTTTTAGAAAAATCTTCCGAAGGCCGGCGCTTTAAGTTTTCCCGAATGCGGTCAAAAACAACAATAGTATCGTGCACCGAAAAACCCAAAACCGTTAACAGAGCGGTTATAAAAAGCGCGTCAACTTCTATGTCATAAAACTTTCCCAAAAAAGAAAACACGCCGGCCGGAATGGTAACATCGTGAACCAAAGCGGTAATAGCAATCACGCCATACTTCCACGAAGCCACTGGCCGCGAGACCTTGCGGAAAGCCCAGGCGATATAGGCCACTATCAAAACCAAAACCATAACAACGGCCTGCAACGACTTTGTTTTTAATTCCTGGCCGATGGTGGGACCAATGGTTTGAAAATATTTTTCGGTTAGGGGCGAGAGATCGTTAAGATAACGATAAGCCGTCTCACGGGTTTTTTCGTTAATGCTTCGAAAACGCAAAATCACGCCTTTTTCTCCAGTGGGCTGAATCAGAGCGTTCTCTAAATTAAAACTTTTAAGCGAAAAGAGTATGGCTTCGTTGCTGGGGCGGTCTTTGATAAATTCAATCTCCCAGAGCGAACCGCCGGTAAAATCAATACCGGGTTTAAGTCCCCACAACAACAAAGGAACAATACTTAAAACAACTAAGGCGCCCGATAAAAATAAAAACTTTTTTTTATGCTTTATTACTGAAATCATTTTAGTGTTTCCACAAAAAATTAACTCTGGCGAGGCGAGTTCCAGCCAGACCCCGCAAAAATGTTCGAGTTAAGGTTATGGCCGAAAACATGGAGGCCAAAATGCCCAAGGCCAGCGTTAAAGCAAAACCGCGCACAATACTGCTGCCAAACCAATATAAAATGGCGCAGGTGATTAAACTGGAAACATTGGAATCGCGAATAGAACTCCAAGCTCGGTTAAAACCCTCTTCCAAAGCCGCGCCAAAAATTTTACCGCTTCTTAATTCTTCTTTCAGCCGTTCATAAATAAGGATATTAGCGTCCACCGCCATGCCAATAGAAAGCACAAAACCGGCAATGCCCGCCAAAGTTAGCGTAACCGGTATTAATTTAAAAATCGCTAAAAGTAAAATTGAATAAATGCTAAGCGCTAACACTGCCACCACGCCCGCCAAGCGGTACCAAAAAATCATAAACAAAGCCACCAAAATAAAACCAACAATGCCGGCCACCAAACTTTTAACCAAATAATCATGCCCCAGCGAAGCGCCGATATTCTGTTGTGACAACACGCTGATCGGCACCGGCAAAGCGCCGGAGTTAAGCCGCGCCACTAACTGGCGCGATTCCACCACCGAAAAATTTCCGGTAATAGAGGCATTACCATCAATAATTTCTTGCTGAACCACCGGCGCGGAAATCGGATAACCGTCCAAATAAATCGCCAACCGTTTGTCTACATTCTTTTTAGTTATCTCGCCAAAAATCTGTTTACCCGTATCGTCAAATTCCAACAACACCTCGGGGCGGCCGCTAGTGGGTTCAAAAATCAAGGTTGATTTTTTTAAATAGCGGCCAGTTAAAGCTGTGGGCGTAAAATAAGGATCTAAAATTTTGGGATCGGGCGTTTGGCCGTTAAGCGATTCTAAAATTTGTTTTGTTTCGGCCTCCGGGCGTTCTTCCTTAAATTCCAAATAGGGCGTTTGGCCGATCATTTGAATGGCCTGATTGATATCTTTAACACCGGCCAGTTCCACCACCAGCCGCCAGCTCTCGCCGGCTTTGCTAACCGCCACTAATGGTTCGGCCACGCCAAATAAATTAACCCGCCGTTCAATCACATCTCGCAGGCCTTCCATAGCCACCGATCGTTCGCTATCGGGTATTTGAGAAAGATCGGCCTCATAGACCAAATGCGTGCCGCCCAAAAGATCCAAACCCAAGCGGAAAGGTCTGACTAAAAATGAGGGATAAACCCCACCCTTTTGCAAAAAATCCGGATAAACAAAAAATCCGGCGATAACGGCCAGCAGAATTATTAATGGTATAGCGAATCGGGGTTTCATAGATTACCAACTATATATAACGAATCTAAAATGAAAAGTCAAAAGCAGAAAGAAAGGTAAGTACCTCCTGATGGTAAATTTGTGCAAAACTCAGTTTTGCACAAATAGATAAAAAAGCCCGCCGAGTTTTTTATTCTCGACGGGCCGAAGCGCACCCTTGCTCAAGGAGTGCCGGCTAAAATTTCTCTTTTAATTCCCCACCTCTTTCTTGGGCGGGATTTGAGCCTGTCGTTTCATTTCTTCAAAGCCAGCGTCGGATTCCTCTCCTTCGCCGTATTGAAATGCCATCAACGCCTTGAAAAAATCCGGCTCTAATCCTTTTTTGGAAGAAACTATGATAGCTTCTCCCTTGGGCTTCTTGATCTTTTTTGCCACACGACCCACCTCCTTTCAACTGTTATATTATCACTGACAACGGAAATTGACAAGTCAACGAAACCTAAAACTTCCTCTCCTCCAACTTCACTGGAATAGTTATGGTTTGTTCACCGCGGAGAACTTTTAGGTTTATGGTCTCGCCCACATTAAATTTTTGAATAACATCCGAGAGCAGGTTTTTGGTGGTGAGTTTCTCGCCGTTAACTTCGGTGATGATGTTGCCGGCTTTAAGGCCGGCTTTGTCGGCTGGACTATCTTTGACTATCGACGACTCACCGTTAGACGCCTTCAACCACGCACCTTCGCTTACTGGCAAATTATTTGCTTTCTGAACACTCTCGGTAATAGTGGCAAACTTAATTCCCAAAAATGGATAAACAATTTTGCCTTGTGACTTTACACCCTGAACCGCTTTTTTGGCCTCGTTTATTGGCAAGGCAAAACTAATGCCCTGCGCGTCTTGCGCCATCGCCACATTCACGCCGATAACTTCTCCCTTTAGATTTAATAACGGCCCGCCGGAGTTGCCGCTGTTTATGGCCGCGTCGGTCTGAATAATGTTTCGCAACTCTTCCGAAATACCGCCGCCAACTTCTTTAAGTTTAGTGCCCTTTTGACATTGGGTTTGTATTTGAATATCGCCAAAAAATTGTTTAAAAAAGGGATCATTGCCGAAAGGGCTAACGGAACATTTTTCCAAAACCGGCACATCTTTAGAAACAATCACACTCACCACCGCTGGCGAATATTTCTTGACGATATTGATCACCGCCTCTTCCTGGGCCAAACTGGCTTTAGGCACTGCCAACGGCGCGGCGCTGGTTTTTAAATCCAAATTGTTATTTTTATCAGCGCCCACAAAAAGAGCCGGAGCGGTGCTAGCATTATTGGCCACATAACCGCCGATAAACCCGGATACTATAGCTATCGCGACCAACACTAAAATTGATTTTGGAGTTGAATTAAACATACATCTTTTTAATCCAATATCTTCAAATCTTTGAGCGCTTTAGCGTAGGTGCTCATAACAAATTCGGCCTGCTTGTAAGAAATTCGGTAATTGGGATCATGCACCAAACTATTTCTGATGCGATGCGCCCGCCAAACATCATCTGTGTTATTTAACACGCCTGGCGGCACTTTTTGTAACCGCTCGGCCATACTTTCGCCTTCATAATGGAAATATCTTAAAACATAGTCAAAAAAATTATCGGACTCTATCACCGCCAACTTCCACTGGGCCTCGTCCTGATAATTCAAACGCATGGTTAAATGGCCCCAGTAATCAACAAGTTCTTTGGTATTGGGACCAGAAAGTTCTTCCTCTTTTTTCTTGGGATTAAAATAATAAGAATATTTTATTTTTAAGTCGGTATAAAATCCAGCTTTGGTTCGCAACCACACCGACAAACTTATAAACACTAAAGTCATAGCAATAAACAACCATTTGAAAGTGGCCAAGATGGTCTTAAACTGGCCGGTTTTTATAAAAATATTGAAGTTGTCGGAAAAGTTATATAAAAAATCCATAATGTGATGCTAATCTACGAATACATACGAATTATACAAATAAGACATTCGAATTTTTATTCGTATCATTCGCATAAATTTGTATATTGGCATCGTGTAAAAAATTCACCAACTTTAAATAATAAATTCTCCTCAAACCACGGCCCTAAAATTTGCAAGCCCACCGGCAAGCCGTCTACTTGGCCGCAGTTGATGGACAAGCCGCAAATACCGGCAAGGTTAGCGGTAACCGTAAAAATATCGGCGGCGTACATGGCTAAAGGATTGCTAACCCGCTCGCCTATTTTGAAAGCCGTGACCGGGGAGGTTGGCGTCATAATCACATCCACTTCCTCAAAGGCGTTTATAAAATCTTGTTTAATTAAACTTCTCACTTTTTGCGCCTTGGAATAATAAGCGTCGTAATAACCCGAAGACAAAACATAAGTTCCAATCATGACGCGGCGCTGGGTTTCCTCACCTAAAAATTCGCCGCGGCTCTGGGTATAAACCGACATTAGGTCTCCATCACCCGATCTCTCGCCATAACGAACACCATCGTAGCGGGCCAGATTGGCCGAGCATTCGGCTGGTTGAATAATATAATAGGCCGCCAGAGCATATTGGGTATGCGGCAAACTGATTTCTTTAATTTTAGCACCTTGCGCTTCATACCACGCTATGGCTTTTTGAACAGTTTCTTTGACTTTTGGATCTATGCCCTCGGCCTCAAAATATTCTTTAGGCCAACCGATTCTTAAATCACCAATGTTTATTTCGGCAATTCGTTCGGCGGTTCGGGTATTGTTAGGCACGGTTGTGGAATCCAACGGGTCGTGGCCGGAAATAACATCAAAAATTAAACTGGCATCTTCAATTGTTTTAGCCAGAGGGCCGATTTGATCTAGTGAAGATCCCAAAGCCACCGCGCCAAAACGAGAAACCGCGCCGTAGGTTGGCTTTAATCCCACCACGCCGCAAAAACTGGCGGGCTGGCGAATAGATCCGCCGGTATCGGTGCCCAAAGCGCCCAAACACATCTCGGCCGCCACGGCGGCCGCCGATCCGCCCGAGGAACCGCCGGGGACGCGAGAAGTATCGTATGGATTTTTAGTGGGACCGAAAGCGGAGTTTTCCGTGGACGAACCCATAGCGTATTCGTCTAAATTTGTTTTTCCCAAAATCACCGCGCCGGCTCTTTTTAGCCGGGTAATAACCGTGGCATCATACGCGGCTTTATATTTTTCTAAAATTTTGGAACCGGCGGTGCAAATTTCGTCTTTGACCAGAATATTATCTTTGATAGCCAAAGGTATTCCAACCAAAGAACCAGCCGAGCCATTTTTGATTTCTTCGTCTGATTTTTTAGCTTGATCCAGCGCCGATTCGGACACACTCAAAAAAGCGTTCAGATCTTTGTTTTTGGATTTGATCTGATTTAAATAATATTGAGTTAATTCCACCGCCGAAATTTCTTTATTATCCAACAACTCCCGCGCTTTAGTTATGGTCAAATTTGAAAATTGGTTCATTGAAAATTTATTGTAAATTGAACATTGGAAATTGGGATTTGATTAGGTCACTTGTCTCTTTTAATAACCTCGGGCACGACAACAAACCCGTCCCGATGCTCCGGCGCTTGTTTTATTAAAATCTGACCTTGGTTTTGATCCAACAGACCAAGATCTTCGTCTTTTCGAAAAACGCTTTCCAGTCCAGTTATCTGCCTAATCGGCGCGACAGCTGTGGTATCAACATTCGCTAGCGCGCTGACAAAATCCAAAATCCCCGAGAGCTCTTTTTGATATTTTTCTATCTGACTCTCGGTCAGCTTAATTCTGGCCAACTCGGCGATATGTTTAACTTCTTCTTTGGAAATCATATTTTATTCGTGAACGATAGTGAACGACTATAAAATATAGACCCAGCACCAATCCTGCTTCTGTAATCCGTAGTGTAGGAAGTGAGCCGCAGGCATCTCGCAGACAACCATTTTACTAGCACTGATACGGCTGGGCTTTGGTGCTGTGGTCATATGACTTTATGATAGCAAGTTTTTTACCATAGTTAAATTTGACATTTTAATTAAAAAGAGTAATATGTCTCTCAAATGAGTTCTTCTTAGAAAGGAGGTGAGAAAATGGATTTTTTAGACAAGGGGTATTTAGTGGGAGGACTGCTGCTAGTAGGATATTTATTGTTTTTGTGGATCGGGACGAAACTAGTAGATAAACTGCCCCCAAAACCCAAGAAAGATTAGTGAGGTTGAACCTCGATAGAGGTTACTCACACACCCCGCCGGAAAAAACCGGTGGGGATTTTTATTTATAAGCGTCCCTTCTATCAAATTTTTATTAGACACCGAGTGTTCGATAGATTAAAATATAACTATGAGGAAAACTAAATTTGCTCCCGGAGAACATTTCCATATATTCAACAGAGGTAATAATAAACAAAATATTTTCACAAACGAAAGAGATTATGTTAGATTCCTTTTTCTTATTTTACATCTGCAATCCGAACAATCTTTTAACAATATTGGCTACAATGTAACCCATTTTATTAAACACCGAGTGTTTAATAAAATTAAGGGGATCGATAAATTTATGAAAGACAAGATGGTTAATCTAATTGGTTTTACACTAATGCCAAACCATTTTCATATCATTGTGAAAGAGATAAAAGACAACGGTATATCCGACTATATGCAACGAGTGCAGAATGCATATACAAAATACTTTAATACCAAATACCGCAAAATAGGCCATCTATTTCAAGGTCCTTTTAAAGCTGTACATATTAATGACAACCTCCAACTTCTTCATCTTTCTGCTTATATACACAAAAACCCAAGGGGATTAAAACATTGGAAAAACAGAGAACATAATTATGAGTGGTCAAGTTATCAAGATTATTTAGAGACAAATAGGTGGGGACAACTACTGGTTCCTGGTATTATAACTGGTCAATTTAGCGAAAATTACAAGTATCACGATTTTATCAAAAAAAGTAGCGCTAAGGAAAGTTTAGAAGAAAAATACAGAATAGATATAGATGATGAACTTTAATTATCAAACACTCGGTGTTTGATAATTTTATTTTATTAAATTTAAGAACTCTTTTTCGGAAATTATTTTGACGCCGAGTTTGGTGGCTTTATCAAATTTAGAACCGGGTTCGGCGCCGGCTACCACATAATCGGTTTCTTTGGAAACAGAAGCGGAAACATCCCCGCCCATCAGGCGAACTTTTTCTTTGGCGTCGTCGCGGCTAATTGTGTCCAAAGCGCCGGTAAAAACAAAGGTTTGGCCTGTTAGTTTTTGGCTAAGGCGTTTGACTGACTCAATTTCAACACTATTGTTTGTTAACCGCTTCACCAAGTCCTTATTATTTTTATTGCTAAACCAGGCCGTAATACTTGTTGAAGCGGCCGAGCCAACGCCCGGAATTTTTTCTAATTCCTCTGACGATGCCCGCGCTAAATTTTCCCAGTTGCCAAAATAAAGGGCGAGCAAATTGGCGGTTTCTTCACCCACCTGAATTATGCCTAAAGAATAAATAAATCGGGCGAGTGTTATCTTTTTTGATTTTTGGATTGAGCCAACTAACTTTTTTGCGGAGACCTCGGCAAATCCTTCTAGTTCAATTATATTTTCCGGTTTTAACTTAAATATATCAGCCGCGTCTTTAATCAAACCGGCATCCGCCAATTTATCTATTATTTCCGGTCCTAAACCCACAATATTAAAAGCTCGTTTGGAAACAAAATGATATAGATTTTCTCTCTTCTTGGCCGGGCAATTTTTATTAACGCACTTATGCGCCGCCTCGCCCGAGAAGCGAATAATCTCGCCGCCGCAAACCGGACACCTTTTAGGAAAGTGAAACTGTTTGGCATTTTTGGGACGAAGATTTTTTAAAACCGCGACCACATTAGGAATTACATCACCGGCTCGCTGAACAATAACTGTATCGCCCACCCGAATATCTAAACGCCGAATTTCGTCTTCATTATGCAAGGTAGCCCGAGTTACTGTGACGCCGTTAATATCCACCGGCTCCAAAATTGCCACTGGAGTTAAGACGCCGGTCCGGCCGACCTGGATAATAATATTAGCAACTTTGGTGGTGGCTTCTTTACCTGGAAACTTAAAAGCTACCATACCTCGCGGCGTTTTACCCACCACGCCCAAACGCGAAAAAATTTGGTTATTGTTTACCGAAATAACAACACCGTCTATTTCCCAGGGCAATTTTTCTCTTTTCTTTTGAGCCCTCTGCCAAAAACTGGACACCGCTTGGGAACTGCCCAGTTGCTCGGCTTCACTATCGGTTTTAAAACCCAAATGTCTTAACAAAGCATGCTCCCGTGAATGGGTCTCTTGGCCTAAATCAGTTACTATATCGTAAGCCAAAAAATCCAAATTGCGTCGAGCGGCTAGTTGAGGATCCAACTGCCTGATACTGCCGGCAGCGGTGTTTCTAGGATTGGAATATTCAGGAAGGTTCAACCTTTTTTGTTCAATATTGATCTTGTTAAAAGAGGCCTTGGTCATAAACACCTCGCCTCTTATTTCTAGATCGCCCGATTCTATAGCCTTATTAACATGGTTATAATCAAGTCCAAGTTTATCAATATCCGCTTTTCTGATTTCAACTAAACTTAAGGGTATCGCTTCTATGGTCTTTATATTATTGGTTACATCTTCGCCGGTTCGGCCATCGCCTCGAGTGGAACCGGTTTCTAGAATTCCTTTTTTATAAACCAAAGAAACCGCGAAACCGTCTATTTTTAGTTCGCCAAAAAAATACAGTTTCTCATTGGGCACCAGTTTTGATATGCGAGCCAGCCACTCGGAAAATTCAACCTCATTAAAAACATCCTCCAACGAAAGCATCGGCGCCGCGTGCGTAACTTTTTTAAAAAACGGCAAGACCTTTCCCGCAACCCGCTGACTAGGAGAATCAGGAGTTATTAAATCAGGAAACTCCCGCTCCAGTTTAAAAAGTTCACGCTTTAGAGCATCTAAAGCGCTTGGAGAAATCTCCTCTTTATCCAACACATGATAAAGATAGCGGTGATGATTAATCTCCGCTTTTAGCTTAATGATATATGCTTGGGCTTCCCGCTTAGTCATATTTTTACTAGTAATCCGCTTCAAAAGACCTCCTGGTTGCGCCAAACTGCCCCCGGCTTCTAACTTTAGCGTCAGCGCAAGTATTAGTACAAGGATCACTGCTGTTATTATCCATACAAACTATATAACTAGCGAGATTGCCAATATTGTTATTAGTAAAAGACGCCTGGCCATCCGGCGGAGGAGTTATTTTGGCGCTGTCGCCCGAACAAGCGTAAAACATTTTTTCCATACCGGCGTCCGCGGCATAAACCGCCATAACAGAATCATCCACCAAACGGGTAATTTTGGTCTCGCTGGTTATCAAAACAGAAATACTTAAAACCGTGGCGATAATCGTACCCAATAAAATTAGTGTAACTAATAATGCGATACCTTTGTTATTCATATGTTTTATAATCCCGTAACAATATCTAAATTACTGGGCGTAATAGTGGTTTGTAAATTCATAGCGCTATCGCCGCCCACTGGCTGATTACTGATCCTTAGAGAAATTACAATTGTAACCCGCGGCTGAATCTGATCATCGCCGAAACCGCTTACGGTAAAATCCAAACGGTCCACAAAAACATTACTGGAGCTTAAAGCTACACCACTTTCTAAAACTTGGCCGCCGTTTAGACCATAAGTAAAAATACCTTTAATAGGATGATTCAAAGTCAAATTTGAGGAAGTGCCATTAGGACTTTGCACCTGGCTCTGGCGAACCGAACGGCCAATGCTTTCCAAAACAAAGCGAGCGTTGTCTATTACTTCCTGATTGTTCACATTTTTTCTTTGCGAGCCCATCACGCTCACAAAAATACTGCTGACCATCACCACCACTGTGCTAAAAACCGCCATAGCCACAAGAAGTTCTATGAGCGTGAACCCTAATTTTGAATTATTCACATTATTCGTTTTCATTCGTATATGCCGAAGGCATCCCTTCGGGATTGGTTTCGTATTTATTTCCAATTATATAAATTATCTATTACTTGTATTGTTTTGATCTGACCTTTCTCCTGCCAAGTCACAATGCTTTGAATTTCTAGATACTTCAATTTTTCGGGATCGGTCTCCCAAGGGTATGCCTCCATGGTTTTTGTGGTTAAAACGATATGGCGCTTGAAAATAGTGTTGCAGGGATAACTGTGTTTGTATTTGTAAAAACCGTTATCAAGTCCGTAACTCAAGCACCAACGAGACGAATCGGCCTCAATGATTACCGACCCGCTGTTATAACTAACTATAGCGTTAGGGGTATCGGCCAGCCCCGCTTTCCAATCTCTGTTGACCAACCAGTTGGTGTCTCTGATGTTTTTGATAACTTCAATTCCTTCGGCCGCCAAATGCGAGGCGATAATTCTTTCGCGCAAAAAACCGGCCTGCGAAGCGCTTTTAGAAAGAATAACCAACGCGCCCACAAAACCCACCGAAATAACGCCGATAGCCACAATGGCTTCTATCAAAGTAAACCCCTGATCGTGGAGCTTGAAGCTTGAAGCTTTTTTGAGATTTGAGATTTTTATCATTGCGTGCTGATTGCCCCTTTAGAGCTTATACTTATGGTTTTGCACAATGCCGTTTGTTTAAAATGACATAAGGTCGCGCTGGTGGCGGGTACAACCGAAACAGGAACCACGCCATTAACAAAAACGGCAGGCAAGGGCGGCGTAAAAAAAATCTGCAAAGAACCCACACCGACACCTTCCGCCTGCAAAGAATTAATTCTGCTTTCTGGAAAGAAAACTGTTTGAACAATGGCGTCGCCGGAATCATAAGCATTATTTTGATTGCAATCAGCAACTAAAAGATATCTATCAGACAAAGCTGTGTTAAAAACAATACCGTAGGGCACAACCTTACCACTGCAATCAACCGAAACCTGCGAAGACAGCGCCAGGTTTTGAGCGTTGCGCAAATCCTGAACCGCTCTTTGAACATCCAAACCCAACTGTCGGCGAGCCGAAGAACTTTTTTGGCTGGACAATATGGAAGCCGACAAAAAACCCATAACCGCCACAACAACAATGACCTCTATAAGGGTGAAGCCACGATCATTAATCCTGTTTGAAAATTGAAAATTCATTGTAAACTGGCAACTGATAATTGAAAACTATTATAGTCATAAAAATAACCCGAAGTACGATTCCAATAAACTACTCCCGAAAACATAAGCTGCCACGGCTCCTGTAATCAAAAAAGGTCCGAAAGGTATCTGGCTTTTGAATGTGGCTTTTTGGATAGCAATCAAAGCAAGCCCAATAATAGCTCCAATGATATACGAAAAAAGCAAAGCCGCCACAGCCATCGGCCAGCCCAACCATAAACCCATCAAAAAACCCAGTTTAATATCGCCACCGCCAATCCAAGCTCCTTTGGAAACAAGATATAAAATCAGAAAAAAGACCGAAATAACCACACCCGCGCTAAGACCTGAAATGAGCCGCGAGGGTTCTAAAAATAAAATTCCGGCCAGCGTCCAAACCAACCCGACCGCGATGAAAACATTAGGAATGAGGGTATATTTAAGATCATAAACAAAAATCACCAGTCCTATCAAAAACAATCCGGCCAGCCAAATTTTATTCTCCGGACTTAAACCGGACTGGGTTATAACCCAAAAGCCCAAACCAGCTGCCAATTCCACCGCTGGATATTGCCAACTTATATTTTTTCGGCAATAGCGGCAGCGGCCATTCAACCATAAAAAACTTATTAAAGGAACAAGATCGCCCGCGGCTAAGGTATGATGGCAGTGAACGCATTTTGATCTAGCCCACACTATCCGTTCGTTTTTATCCAAACGCCACACCACGGCATTAACAAAACTGCCCCCGACCAAACCCAAAATAAAAGCAAACGCGCCTGTCATAATTATATAAAATTATAACACAAAAGAGGTCATAATAGACCCCTATTTTCTAATATTCCACCTAACGGCCTAACACCTAATCCCTATGCTTATGGTTGAATGCAATAAACTGGGGTATCACAATCCAGTCCCAAAACAGTTCCGTGAATACTGCTAGCCAAAATAGGATTAGCCAGTATTTCTAGGGCAACTCCTAGAACATATTTTTGTGGATTGGCATCACTATCAACACGATATTGATAATCCCCGCCGCTAGGATCAGCCGGCATAGTCGTAATATAGGTATTGCCGCCGCAAGTCATGGGCGCGCCGGCGGCGGGAAAAGAAGCGCTGGGAATATATTTTTGGGTTTCGTTGTAGCAAAATTCCAGAGCCAAAGCAATCTGCCGAATATCGGCTACTCTTTTGGTGTCTCGGGCTTTTATTCTAGCTGAATTTAAAGATACCATAGCCACCGTGGCTAGAATGCCGATAATAGCGATAACCACCAAAAGCTCAACCAGGGTAAAACCTTTTGAATCACGAATCATAATGAAACAGGAATTAGGATATTAAGAGTTAGGATTTTAGATCAAAAACTAACCGCCTAATTTCCTAATACCCTAACACCTAAAAACTACTTTACGGCTTAACATCGTAACATGCTTCAGTGCCGGCGCCAGCCGCGCAATCGGTGGTGCCACCACCAAAGTCAGAGTCGCTACCGGTACAAACAGTCCCCGCCGCAGCATCAGAATCGGTAGTTAAAGAAGCATGGGTAGAGTTTTCCAAAACAGCTCCTAAATGATAATTACTGCAGGTCGCGCCCGAACCCAAAGCCGCGTATTTATAATCGGCGGATGTTTGAGGATCTTTGGGTGAGGCCGACATATAAGTTGGCACTAATAACGAAAGAGTCGCGGGATAGTTTCGGTTAGTGTCGTTATAATTTTCCAACGCCAGCGTCACCTGGTGCAAATCGGCAATTCTGCGGGCGTCTCGGGCTTTGCCGCGAGCGCTGTTTAACGAGACCAACACCACCGAGGCCAAAATGCCGATGATAGCGATAACCACCAACAACTCTACTAATGTGAACCCGGATGAGAATTTTTTATTTTTCATGATAAAAATAATTTATTACGGTTTTATACAATATTCCTTTTCATTACCAGCAGTCCCTCCAGTACCGCAAGCCAGAGTGCATTGAGTACCATCAACATCGCTGTTAACAGCGGTATTATTATTCTCCAATACAGCTTTGAGCGTAAAGCTTTGATTAGCGACAGTACAACCAGATGAGTTATAAGTATAAATATAGGAACCACTGTTCGTTGGGTCAGTTGGTACAACCGTTAATTGACCGCCTGTGACCAAAACGGCAGGAATAACATTTCCAGTATCTTGAGTTGGGTATGCTTGGCTAGCATCGTAAGAATTTTCTAACGCCAAAACCACCTGGTGCAAGTCGGCAATTCTGCGGGCGTCTCGGGCTTTGCCGCGAGCGCTGTTTAACGAGACCAACACCACCGAGGCCAAAATGCCGATGATAGCGATAACGACTAATAATTCGACCAAAGTAAAACCCTTTCTAAATTTGTTCATATGGATATATCTATTTTTTATAATTTATTAATTGCGATGCTAATCTACGAATGACATGCGAATTATACTAATAGATACACAAATGCATTTTTATTCGTATAATTATTCGTGTCATTCGCATAAATTTGTATATTGGCATCGTCTAAAGTCCACTGCTCAAATTATATATCGGAAGTAAAATCGCCGCAACTAAAATTCCGGCGGCGGCGCCCAGCACTAAAATCAAAATCGGCTGGATCAACTCCGCCATGTTTTCTACCAGATTATCCACATCTTTCTGATAAAATGAGGCAATTTTGGCTAAAATCAGATCAAGTTTGCCGGTTTGTTCGCCAATACTGATCATTTGGGAGACCATAATAGGCATGGTCTTCTCTGTGGAAAACACCGAGTGCATAGTATTGCCTTTACGAACTTCTTCGCGCGCTCTCATTATAACATCCTTAAAAACCGCGTTGCCCACCACATCAGCCGTAATGGTTAAGGATTGGATTATGGGGATACCGCCTTTTATTAAAGTGCCTAAATTTTCCGAAAAACGCGTCAAATAAATTTTCCGAAAAACATTGCCGAAAATAGGTAGCCGTAATTTTAATTTATCCCAGTTTCTTTGTCCCATTGGGGTCTTAAGATAATATCGCCCGCCTACGATCGCGCTGATGATTATGATAAGCCCCAACCACCAGTAGTTTTTAAGAAAATTGCTCAAGCCAATTATGACTCGGGTGACTAGCGGCAGTGTTTGGCCCGATTCCTGCAACACCGCGGTGAGTTGAGGCACCACAAAAATCATCATCAACGCCCCCACCAGCACCAAAGACGAAACAATAAAAATAGGATAGGTAAGCGCGCCTTTTACTTTTTTATTAAGATCGTAGCTTTTTTCTTCGTGATCGGCCAGATAATTTAAGACCTCCTGCAACCGCCCCGAGGCCTCGCCGGCCCGCGTCACTGAAACATAAAAAAAAGAGAACACTTTGGGAAATTTTTCCAGCGACTGGGAAAAAGCCGTGCCGCCATCCACATCGGAGGCAATCTCCATAATTATTTTTTTGAGCCCAACAGGTGACTGTTCCGCCAGCGTTCTTAACGCCTGAACTAAAGGCACTTGGGCGTCAAACAAAACCGCCAGTTGGCGCGAAAAAATAACTATGTCCTGGTTCTTGACGCGATTGATAAAAGATAGTTCGCCGCCCAAAGAAGCCAATAATCCTTTTTGTTCGCCGACAATCTCCAAAATAGTGAGGCGATAGCGTTGAAGGGTTTCTATGGCCGCCTCGCGGTTGGGCGCTTCCACTGTGCCGGTCTGAACTTCGCCTTGAGGCGTACGGGCTTGATAATTAAACTTCATAATATGCGATGCTAATCTACAAATGCATGCGAATTATACGAATAGGTTATTCGAATTTTAATTAGTATCATTCGTACAAATTCGTATATTGGCATCGTGTTCTAACGGGAAAGCATACTGGCCAACTCTGATGGATTAAGCGAATAGGTCTCGGCGTTCTCTAACGATATTTGCCCTTGTCGCACCAGTTCGGACAACGATTTGTTAAGCGAAATCATACCCTTATCGGTGCTGGTCTCAATAACTAAGTCCAATTGATGAACTTTATTTTCGCGAATAAGATTGCGCACGGCATAATTGGCCACCAAGACCTCCACCGCCGGCGTCAAACCGCCATCCACGCGAGGTATTAGCCGTTGTGAAACAATACCCAACAAAGTGCCGGCTAATTGAAAACGAATCTGCGACTGTTGTTCCGAAGGAAAACTGTCAATGATGCGGTTGACTGACTGCGCCGCGGAGTTGGTGTGGAGCGTGGCAAAAATCAAATGCCCTGTTTCAGCCGCGGTCACGGCGGTGGAGATGGTCTCGCGGTCGCGCATTTCTCCCAACATCACCACATCGGCATCTTGCCTGAAAACCGACCTTAAAGCCCGGCGAAAACTCAAAGTGTCCGTACCCACTTCGCGCTGCTCCACCATGGCTTTATCGGGCGTAAAAACATATTCAATCGGATCCTCAATGGTGATAATATGATCTCCCCGAGAGTGATTAATTTCATCCACCATAGCCGCCAAGGTGGTTGATTTGCCATGACCGGTCGGCCCAGTCACCAGCACAAAACCCTGGCTGGGGCGAGTAAGCTCACGAATTACCTGTGGCAATTTTAACTCTTCCAAGGTCCTGATATTATAGGATATCAACCGCAAAGCCGCCGAGATATAACCCTTTTGAATATAAACATTGGTTCTAAATCTGACTTTATCCCTAAAACCAAATGCGAAATCAATTTCTTTTTCTTTTTGAAATTTGGCCTGTTTTTCGGCATCCATCAAAGCCAAGCATAAGCCCTGGGAACTTTCAGGAGTCACCATAGGTCTTTGGACCAATTGGATTAGTTCGCCGTCTATTCTTAAAGTCGGATGACGGCCCGGCGCGATATGCAAATCCGAAGCCCCTTGTTCGGCGGCTAAAGCCAATAAGTCCTCAATTTCTCGCTGATAATTCTCCATAAAAATAAGACCGATAGGACCCATTGGTCTTATAGGTTCTATTTCAAAATTTCTTTCACCTTCGCCACCACTTCGGTGGGCGTAAAATGGGCTTTAATAATGTAACTCTGGGCGCCCAGTTCCAAACCGCGCTTAACATCGCTGTCCAAACCCAAATTGGTTAATAGAATCACCGGAATTTTGGCGGTTTGGCTATCGGACTTTAGAATTTTCAAGACCTCAAAACCGTCTTTCTTGGGCAAAACAATATCCAATAAAATAAGATCGGGCAGTTCTTCTTTGGCCTTAACCAAACCCATCTCGCCGTCCTGGGCCACCACGATATTAAAACCCACCTCCTTAAACTTGGTGGAATACATATCCAACAAGAAAGGATCATCTTCAACCAAAAGTATTTTATGTGTGTTTGCCATTTAATATAGTAATTAGGCCGTTAGGTAGAACATTAGGATTTTAGCAAGAACCTAATCTCCTAATTCCTAACATCCTAATACCTACTCCTCCACCACCCTCAAGACCTCCTCTATGGGCAACAAGCCGAGCAACGCTTTCATTATACCATCCTGTTTCATAGTTATCATCCCCTGTTTTTTAACCTCGGCCGCAATTTTAACTTCGGACATTGATTCCAAAATTATTTTTTCCAAATCAGGAGTCATTTCAAATATCTCATAAATAGCCAGCCGACCTTTGGTGCCTTTGTGGCCGCATTGATCACAGCCCGGGGATTTAAAAAGTTGGAAGGGCTTTTTGATTTTGTATTTTTCCAATTCGGCGGGGGGAACGCTAGCCAGCGACTCTTCTATAATCTTAGCCAGAGCGGGGGCTGTTTCGGTGGGGGTTTTGCAGTTTTGGCAAAGTTTTTTAATCAATCGTTGGGCCAGACCGGCTATCAGGGTTGAAGGAATTAAAAAAGCATCCACACCCATATCCGCCAATCGCGGAATTATTCCCAAGGCGTTGTTGGTGTGCAAGGTGGATAAAACCAAATGTCCGGTTAAAGCGGCGTGCATGGCTAAACCGGCCGTTTCTTTATCTCTGATTTCACCCACCATAATAATGTTGGGATCTTGCCTTAAAATACTTCTTAAACCCGAAGCGAAAGTATAGCCAATTTCCGGTTTTATCTGTGATTGATTAACCCCGGCGATGTAATATTCCACCGGATCCTCCAAAGTGATGATATTAACGCCGTCTTTGTTAAGCGAGTTAAGCGTGGTGTATAAAGTGGTGGACTTGCCCGAACCCGTGGGACCGGTTATCAAAACAATGCCGTAGGGTTGTTTGATGCTCCGTTCATACACCTCCAGATTTCGACCGATAAAACCAAGATCGCCAAAAGTGCCCACGCCCACCGTCGGGTCTAAAACCCGCATGACTATTTTCTCGCCGTAAGCCGTAGGCAAAGACGACACCCGAAAATCAATTTTTTTGTTGTTTATTTTGGTGTGAAACCGGCCATCCTGAGGCATTCTGGTCTCATCTATTTTTAAACTAGCTAAAACCTTTATCCGGGCAATTATAGAATTATGAATGGAACTAGGCAGAATAATGGAAGAATACAACACCCCGTCCAAACGAAATCTCACACGGGTCTCGTTTTCTAAGGGCTCAATATGAATATCCGAGGCCCGCCCTTCCACTGCGTGCCTTAAAATAACTGAAACGACTTTGGTGATAGGCGCCTCAACGGCAATCTGCTCCACTTTTTCCGCTCCGACCGAGATCCCCGATTTATCTTCGCCGGCCAATTCTTCTTCCAGTTGTTCCAAAGCCGTAGTAACTTCTTTGCCTAAGGTGCGATATTGGGCCGACACATTTTTAAAGTCGGCTTCGGATATAAGATAAATTTTGGAAGTGAAATTGCCCTTTAAGGAGATAAATTTTAAGGCCTCGCGCGCTTCCACATCCTCCGGGTTAACCATGCCCACCGTCAATTCATTGCCATTTTTTTCTATAGGTATAAAGCGATAATGCAAAGCGGCCTTCTCGGGTATTTCCTGAAGCACGCTATTTTCTATTGCCTTTGAAGTTAAATCCAAATAAGGCACTCCAGAAAAAACGCTTTTGGCTTGTAGAATATCGTCTGGGCTTATCAAGTTGCGTTTGACAAGTTCATTCTCTAAATCATTGGGGTTGCTTAAAATTTCCGGTGGAATATCCCGGATTTGATTTTCTTTTATAAGACCGTTTTGGATTAGATAGGTTAGCAGATCCATGTATGCGATGCTAATCAACGAATGACATGCGAATTATACAAATAAGACATTTGAATCTTTTATTAGTATCATTCGCATAAATTAGTATATTGGCATCGTGTTATTCCGAGAACGGATTTGATTTCCCTGTAGTGCTGGTCGCCACCGGCAAGCCCGGCGACTCCTGAAGTTTTTTAAAGCGCGTGTCTTCCAAAATACCTATATTAAGATCACCCACTTCCGGCGCTGGAGCAATTTCTTCCGGCGCCCCGGCTACCCCAGCCGGCGCAGACACGGTTTCCTCGATCGGCGGTGTTTTTTTAAGGCCAACATAAAGAATAACCGCCGTAACCACCAGTAAAATTCCAGCCAAGGCCAGCATCGTTCTTTTTTTCTTTATTTCCTGTGTTATTACAACAGCCATTCTAATTATGTTTTATTTTTTGATCAGATAAGTGTTCACTACCACAGCGTATTCCATAACCGGATTTATTTTTAAGACCTCAGTCTGATTTTGAGAACCGCTATTTTCTTTAACCGAAAAAGAAATATTCTGAATATCAAAAATCCTTAAATTATTTTCCACGGCGTCCAGCCAACTTTTAAAGGCCTCATAACTTCCAGTGAGTTTGAGATCCAACTTTAGTGTTTTAAGCACCGCGCCTTGCAGTATATTTTCTACCCTTTCTTTACGCGATTTGGGATCATCGGGCAGCAACTCGGCGCTTATGGCAATCAAACCCAAACCATTCTGGCTAGCCAAATTTTCCATTATAGAAATCAGCTCCGGCTTTGATTCCGAATTGGGAATGGCCGCTTCCAGCCGCTTAACTTCGCTTTGGCGGGAATCCACCGCGCCGCTTAATGATTTTATTTTTTCCAGAACCTGCCTCTCTTTTTCGACTTCGTCTTTTCTTAAAGCCGCCTCACCCCTTAAATTTGAGACCGACGAGAAAGCCGGCTTGACTCCAACCAGAATCACAAAAACCAGCAGTAAAAAAATAGATAAATTTAAAATCAAGCGACTGTTCATTTAATTAAATCAGAAGTGAAATTTAATTTGATATTAAACTTGACGCGACCTTCTTCGGATAAACCAATATCACTGGCCGCGACACCGGCCACGCCCGCCGTATTTTCCAAGACCTTTATCTGTTGAGCCAAAGCGCCGTAACTAGCCGAACTACCCTCTAAAACAATGCTGGCCGTTTTATCATCACCCTTAAAGGTCTTAAAAATAATTGAACTTACCGTTTTTTGTTGCAATAAGATAAAAAACTTAGACCAGCGCCGGTGATTAGTTAATATGCCGTTAAAAACCTCCAAAAGAACTCCCAGATTATTGAGTTTGTTTTCTAACTCCAAATTTCTCTGTCCCGTCAGCTGCTGTTTTTCTTGGGAGTATGTTTGAATCTGTTTATTAAGATTAATTTGCCATAAATACAAACCGCCCCAAACAATCAAAGTAAGCGCTAACAAAACAATGCCGGCTTTGGTTAAAGCGTTAAACTCCAATTTGGGCTTTTGAAAAGTGGAAAAACTGGGCAGCCCTTTATCTTTTTTTGGTATAAGTGAAATATTGTCCATAGACGCGATGCTAATCAACGAATGACATGCGAATTATACAAATAAAACATTCGCATTTGTATTAGTATCATTCGTATAAATTCGTATATTGGCATCGTGTTAAAGCTCCCTCATCGCCAACCCCGCGGCCACAGCCAAATTAGGCGAAAGATCTCTTCTTAAAACCGGTTCTAAAATCGGCTCAAACTTAATTCTGCTAAACGGGTTGCCGGTTATGGTCTCCAAACCGATATGCCGGCTCAAGTATTCATTCATTCCCGGCAAATTTGCCGAACCGCCGCTTAAAATCATTTTTTCCACGCGGCGGTTTTCTTTTTTAAAAAAAGCATTATTCATCCGTTCCACCTCCACCACCAGTTTATCTATTATCGGAGAAATTACTTGGGTTAAACCCTTTTCAACCCCGGTGGCCGCCACACCCGAGACCTTTTTAAGTTCTTCCGCTCGAGCCGCGGCCACGCCTAGACCATGCGAGATTACTTTGGTTATTTCTCTGCCGGAAAGATCGGCGCTGTGGCTCATGTAAATATAACCACGGTCCACGATAGTTAAATTGGTGCTGCGCGCGCCCAAATCAATCAGCATGATTGTGCCCAAATCATTGCCCACCAGCGATCGCGCTAAACTGAAACTCTCCGTCTCCAAACCAGTTATAGCTAAACCGGCCGCGGCGGCAATTCTTTGGTATTTAGAAACAACTTCTTTCGGCACAGCTATTAAAAGAATATGAACCTTGGAACCAGCCGCAGGAACCGAAATTGAAACCGGGTTGGGTGTTAGAGAAGCGATAACGGTATTAGGATTTGGTGATTGAGATGAAACCGCGTTGGACGCGGCGGGTATAATCATCCAATCCAAAACAACTTCTGAAAGCGGTACGGGAATATAGGATCGGGCTTCAAAAGGCACGGCGCTTTCCAATTCTTTTTGGCTTAGGGCGGGCAGTTCCATCACGGTTAAAAAACTGGAAAAAATGGGAACGGATATAACGGCATTTTTGGTTTTGATTTTGGCGGAACTGAAAAGCTGTTTTAAAACTATCGCCACTTCGTTTTCGGAAACCTTAAACGAAGACGGGCTATTAGGGCTGGTTGGAACATCTCCAAAAAAATCCAGACCGTCTATAAAACCATAATTAGCCAAACTCAAACCGCCGTTGCCGCGCTCCAGTTCAACAACTTTTATGGAAGAAGTGCCAATATCAATGCCAAGCTGACGCCGAACTTTACGACTAAATGGCCACATAATTTAATTGTTTTGAATTAATTATATCACGCTTTGGCGGCAAAATTCAGGGTGGATAGTTATCCCCACCCATTAAGACAACTTTGATACTATATTGGTTGGCTATATGATTAAATTAATACTTAAACACTCTGCAATACCATGAGTATACAATCACAAAATACTATTGTATTTACTAAATTTCTCACTAAACTATTCTTGCCTTCTTTTTGCATCAATTGCAAAAAAGAAACCCCCGAGGAACCGGCCAGTGTCCGATGGCTGTGTTTTAACTGTCATAAATTTTTGACCAGCCGTTGGGTCAAAAGTTCGCTCCTGCCCGAAATAAACGAGACCTATCATTTGTTTGATTATCAAAAAGACATTCTGGCCCAAAAATTAATTCACGCTTTCAAATACGGCTTGGTTAAAGAAATTTCCGAAATTTTTGCCGTTGTTCTGGAAAAAGAACGGCTAGCTCTAAAAAAACTGAATTTTGATGTGATCGCGCCGATACCGTTGCACTCCAGAAAATTAAAAGAGCGCGGTTTTAACCAAAGTTATTTAATCACCCAAAAAATCGCGGCCATAACCCAAAAAGAAATTGCCAATAATGTTTTGATAAGAAAAGTCCACCGCCGGCCGCAGGCCGAAATTAAAAAACGGGCCGAGCGGGAAAAGAATATTCAAAATATCTTTTCGTGCGCTAAGCCCGATTTGATTAAAGGTAAGACCATTTTATTGGTGGATGATGTCGCCACCACCGGCGCCACCTTAAAAGAATGCGCCCGAGTCCTTAAGACATCGGGCGCCGCCAAAGTTATTTCTTTCACTCTGGCGCAGGATTAAGTCATTCTTTTTTTCTGCCATTCAAGAAATCCATCGTTATCTCAGTGTATTTAAGGTCAGATTAGAGAGGTTAGACCATCTCTATCTCTATTCACTCTATTTAAATTATTCAAAACCACAATGTCACATTTATGCTATCGCCTAAAAATGACATTGTAAATTGTAATTGGAAAATGGAATGGAAATATGTTAAATCAAATTAAATCAAAAACTCTACTTCGGTTTCTAGGTTAACACCGAATTTTTTTTTGACCTCATCCACCACGAAATTCCGCAGAGAAAAAATATCAGCGCTGGTAGCGGAACCGAGATTGATAATAAAATTGGGATGTTTTTCCGAAACCTGCGCGCCGCCGATGGTGTGGCCTTTTAAACCAGCTTGATCTATCAAAGCCGCAGTGGGAATAACCGGAAAGGGATCGGTTTTTATAAGCGCCTTAAATTGTTCAATAACTTGCGCCGGCGCTTTGGCCACCGGAAAATTTTTAAACACACTGCCGCAGTTGGGATACTCCAAGGGCTGGCGTTCGCAGCGATAGTTGATATGGTCTTGAGAAATTCGCGTCAGTTTTTCTTTATCTTGATCACTTTTTAAATTTAAAATTGCTTCAACCACAATCCACGGTTCAACTTTAAACCGGCTATGACGATAACTAAATCGGCAATCTTGATTATTAAACTTTACCAGCTTGCCGGCGTAATCTACAACTGTGACTGATTCAACATTATCTTTTATTTCTCCACCAAAACAACCTGCATTACCTCGAATGGCCCCGCCCAGCGTGCCCGGCAAACCACCTGCCCATTCCAAACCGCCCCGACATTTTTTGATGCTTGACTCAACCAAATCCGGCATCATAGCGCCGGCGCCGGCGTATAACTTATTGTTTTCAAACCAAAAATTCTTATCATCAATTTTGATAACCAATCCCCGATATCCCTCGTCGGAAAAAAGAATATTGGTGCCGCCGCCCAAAATAAAAATTTGCTGATTATGTTCTTTGGCCCAAGCCGCCGCCGATTTAATTTCGTCTAAGTTGGAAGCGGAAATAAAAAAATCGGCCGGCCCGCCGGTTTTATAACCACTAAAAGAAGCTAGAGAAAAATTCTCTTTTATTGTCATTTTCTTAAGTTGCAATATAGCTGTTTTGCGAACTCAAGGGGGACTCATAACTTTTTGAAATAGAGGGGGTTAGAGAATCTTCCCCCTTGGCGAGCAAAACAGCCATATTCAACGAAGATTATTTTCTTCTACCCGAAATTATTTCCTCGGCCACATTGCGGGGAACTTCGCTGT
>CAYIPG010000001.1:0-69095 GCA_964365305.1 uncultured Candidatus Saccharibacteria bacterium | reverse complement strand
CGCTTGTTCGTTTACCAGATCACTTTCGGTAGGTGTGCGTGGTGATGATGTTAAGTGCTTGCAAGGGTACTTAACTTCAACAGGCCACTACACTTATTCCGGTGGCGCTACCGGCTACTTTGGTAATGTGACTAAAGCGGCCGTACAGGCCTGGCAAACAGCTAACGGTGTTAGCGCTGTGGGTATTTTCGGTCCCGCTTCAAGGGCCAAATATACCGCGGTAGCTGGTAGCGTGGTTGCAACGCCAACTACGCCGACAACTCCAACAACCCCAACCACGCCAACGGCTCCAGCCGGAACCGGTTTAACGGTAGCCGCGGCTTCAGATCAGCCGGCGGCGGGTTTGTTTGGCGAAAGTTTTGCTTCCAGACCATTCACTAAGATTAACTTCACGGCTTCGGCTGATGGAGATATCACCGTAAAATCAGTCACTGTTGAAAGAACTGGCCAGGCGCAAGACGCTGTGTTTAGCGGTGTTATTCTTTTGGATGAAAATGGTGTCAGAGTCGGCACGGCTAAAACATTGAATTCCAACCACCAAGCGGTTTTGAATGAACCCATAACGGTTAAGGCCGGAACTACCAAGGCAATTACAATTGCCGGCGATTCCGACAGCAACCAGGACGCTTACGCGGGCCAAGTGGCTACTTTGGCTGTGGTGGCCGTTGACGCCGGTTCGGCTACAGTCAACGGCACTCTGCCAATCACCGGTAACGGCATGACGGTTAACGCAACTTTGGCTGTTGGTACTATTACCCTGTCTCGCGGCACTCGCGATCCAGGCACCAGCGCCACCAAACAAGTGGGCACCGTGGGTTACATCTTTTCGGCTTTGAAATTAACAGCTGCTTCCACCGAAAATATGACGGCTAAGTCAATCCGCTGGAATCAATCCGGCTCGGCTGCTATTGGCGACTTAGCTAACATGAAAGTTTATGTTGACAGCACCAGCGATGCTTACGATGTAACTGTTTCTTCCGATGGCAAATATTACACTGCTACCTTGGGTAGTGGTTTAAAGATTTCCAAAGGTGAACACAAAGAACTCTATATCAAGGGTGATATCATGAGCGGTTCTGCCAGAACGGTTGACTTTGATTTGTACCGATACGCCGATGTTCAGGCCAAGGGCGATGTCTACGGTTACGACACTTTGCCGACAGCGAGCGAAGTAGCGGCTTCGGCTGATGATGGTAATTTCCATTCAGCCCAGCCCAACTGGGATGCTTTCCAAGTTACGATTGATAACGGCACTATGAATGTGGAGAAAGCCACTTCAGTTCCGGCTCAAAATATCGCGGTTAATTTGTCCAGCCAGGTTTTGGGCGGATTTAGCGCGGATGTTAAGGGTGAATCAATTTCGGTGGCCTCCATGAACTTTGATTTGGCGATAACAGAGGCGGCTGGAACGGGCGGAGCGGTTGATACCAACGACATTACCGTCATCAGCTTGTATGATGGCGCTGGCAATGTGGTGGCGGGTCCGGTTGATGGCGTGGCGGGCGGAAATAACGGCATTCAGTTTACCGATACGGTTACCTTCCCGGTTGGAAAAAATACTTACACCCTGAAAGGTAAAATTGGCACTGATATATTGGGCAGTGATACCGTAATTGCTTCCACCACTCCGGGTTCTGATTGGGGCACGGTCAAAGGTGTGACCACCGGCAACAGCATTACTCCAACTCCGGCTACGGCAGTTACTTTGAGCACTATGACTGTTAAGGCCGCGGCATTGACTGTTTCGGTCTCTCCGACTCCGTCGGCTCAAAATATAGTGGCGGGTATAAATAGTTTCTTGTTCACTAACTATATCTTTGACGCCTCGGCTTCGGGTGAAGATATTCGGATAACTACTTTTTACCCAGAATGGGAAGGCGACACCAACGAAGCTGACGATTTAACCAATTGTACTTTGTATGACGGCGCAACTGCCTTAAATACCGGCGGTAATGTGGTTAATCCAGCCAATACGGTTTCTAACGCTGATGATCAGGCCTTTAATTTAGACACTGGTTTTATTGTAACTAAAGGAACAATAAAAACCGTTGGTTTAAAGTGTAACTTAAGAGCCAGCCCCGATGCGGCCACGAATGGCACAGATACGATTGGCTGGGGCATTGAGAATGCTGTCGCCAGGATTGTTTCTTCGGGCATGACCTCGGGCCAAACCTTCAGCGAGTCCATTACGGCTTCTACCGGTTCGGCTATGACTGTAAGAAGCGGCGGCACTTTGGCTTTAGCTCTTGATTCTTCTAGCCCGGCTTTGAAGTGGGTACAAGCGGGCGCCACGGATCAAACCTTGGCGGTGTTTCGTGTGAATTCCACTTACGAAGATGTAAAGTTAGACACAATCGGCTTGCAGATGGCTTCGTCCACGAATTCTAGCGATACCATGGCTTCCAATACGCCGTCTGATTTAAGTAAGGTAAGCTTGTGGAATGGCGCTAAAAAGATTGGTGAAGCGACTTTTACCAGCACTGATTATGCCACTACAACCTTTTCTACACAGTTTGGCGCGACCGAAGCCGATTACACTGTTGCCAAAGACACCCAGATATTGATTACCGTAAAGGCCGATATTGGAACAATAGGTATTAATACAAACGCGTTTCCCGGGCACTTGGCTTTGGTTAACTACGATGCCAGTAATTCCAGCAACTGTAATGGAGGCGTGGATACTTCCTGCCAAAATGGTTTGGTTGGAACAGGGGTATCGTCCGGCACTAAACTAAGCGCGGCTGGATCGGATACGGCGGCTAATGGCGCTAGAATTGCCAAAGCGATTCCAACCATAGAAAGAGTAGCTTTGGCCAGCACTAAGTTTGCCAATATTACCGGCCAAGCGCTGTATAAGTTTAAGGTTACCTCTCCCGCAGGCACGAATGGCATTAGCTTGTATAAGTTCACTTTCTTGGTTTCAACATCTGTGAGCGGTTATCTGCAAGAATTCCAGAATGGTATTAGTGAGAGTGATCCATTAGTATCGGATTTCAGGGTATCTAACTATCAGGTCTACTGCTACGACGATGCTCTCTTTAGCAGCGCCTCATGCGGCAATGCCAATAACTCCGGTTTGTTGAATGATTCGGGTGTGTCTGATTTCTCCTCTATCGCCAGCACCACGGCAGACAACACGAATGATCAAGAAGTTCGCATTACCTTTAACCCAACTAATCCCACCAGCGCTACGACTGAATCCATATCTATTCCGGCAGGTGTAACCAGATACTTTGTGTTAAAAGGCGATATTACGGGAGCTAGTTCCACACCAGCTATTACTGTGAAGATGCAGGGCGATGCGCAGTTTGCTAGTTTGAATAATGCGGAGGATGGCGAGAATCAGTCAGCTTCTGCTGACACAGCAATTTCGCAAGCGACGGCGGGCGATAACTGGACCGGTGGCAAAAACTATGTGTTTGCTACCACGGCGGCCAATGTGGATGCTTGGGACGACGACGACTTTATTTGGTCTGATAACGCGACCAATACCGCTATGAGTGTGCAGGCCATTGACTGGTTTAATGGTTTCTTGGTCCCGGGTCTGTCCAATTCGGACTCTAGTGTGACTGAAACCTTAACCTTAAGTAACTAAATCTAACCACCTTGTGCTCCGATGCGATGCTTCGGTCGGAGGGTTAGGACAACCCCGCCTCTTTAAGAGGCGGGGTTGTTTTTTTGGTCATGTTTGTTATTATTGATTCCATGTTTAGATTAAATAAAAAGATTGTTATTGGAATTGGATTAATATTGGTTGTGTTGATTATTATTTTTTTGGACTTGATATTTAAAAAATCACCGCCGATTCCGAATTCCGGGCCTAACTCCAAAGACGCGTCTGCGACGAACGAAAAAGAACTAAATCAAAACAATAAACAACAGGCCCCTGCCGCCTACAATGGACCTGATTTGCCTAGATACGCCGGCCGCCCCATTGGTGAAGTTCGTTTTGGCCAGGGTTTTAGCGCTCCCGAGGAATATATTGCCAAGCAAAAAAAAGACCTGGCTCTTTTGGATTCTGTTTTAAATAAAAATCCAATAAGCGTTGGCGGGGTGGATAACTGGATCGCGGTGGGAGTTATTAAAAAATCATTTAACGATTACGAAGGCGCGCGGGACGCCTGGGAGTATGCCAATATTTTATATCCTTCCAATGGTCTATCTTTTGCTAATTTGGGCAATCTCTACGGCTTTTATTTGCATGATAATGAAAAAGCCGAGGCAAGTTTTAAAAAAGCCATAAGCAATGATGCTTATCAGCCGGGTTATTACTTGGGATTAGCTGATTTTTATAAGAATGTTTATATGGCCAAAAAATCAGAAACGCCCAAGGTTTTATTGGAGGGTATGAACATAATCAAAGATGTTAATTTAGTTCTTTATCTGGCCTCTTATTACCGCGATGAAGGTGATAAAACCAATGCTTTAAAGTACTACCAAGAAGTTCTAAAAATAGCGCCCGATCAGGCCGGTATACAGGCAGAAATAGACCGCTTAAAATAGCTTTTTGGAATGTTATCTAATCCGCGACCTAAGAGTTTTATAGGTATGGCAAAAAAGCCGCGGGTTTTAATTTTTTCTCTGGCCTATTTTCCGTTGGTGGGCGGGGCGGAAATAGCTGTTAAAGAAATCACCGATCGTCTGGGTGATTCTTTTGATTTTGATTTGATAACCTTGCGTTTTGATAAGAGCCGCCTCTCCAGAGAAACTATGGGCAGAGTCCGCATTTTTAGAATTGATGGCAGTAAAATATCCTTCCCGATTAAATCGGCATTTTTAGCTGGGAAGTTGCACAGAAAAAATCAATATAAAATTTCGTGGTCTATCATGGCCGCTTACGCTGGTTTGGGGGTTTTGTTTTTTAAATTGTTGTATCCACGAGTGCCGATGTTGTTGACTTTGCAGGAAGGAGATTCGGAAAAACATATACTAAAAAAAATTGGGATATTTTATCCGTTCTGGAAGATGATATTCAAGAAAGCCGATTATATACAAGCCATCAGCAATCACCTAGTTGATTTTGCTAAACGGCACGGCGCTAGATGTCCAATAGAAGTGGTGCCGAATGGAGTCAATTTAGATGCCTATAAGTCCAATAAGACCTATAAGTCCAATGGGGCTTATACGGTTATTACGACTTCGCGGTTGGTTTATAAAAACGGTGTTGATATTCTGATTCGGGCCTGCGCTAAATTACAAATTACAAATTACAAATTACAAATTATTGGCGACGGTCCCGACAGGTCTAAACTAGAAAAATTGGTCACTGACTTAGGTGTTGCCGACAGAGTCAAATTTATCGGCCATGTTGACCCCGACTTAATTCCTCAATACTTGTCTCAAGCCGATATATTTGTTCGGCCATCCCGTTCCGAAGGTTTAGGCAACTCTTTTTTAGAAGCCATGGCGGCGGGGTTGCCGGTCATTGGCACGCCGGTAGGAGGTATAACTGACTTTCTAAAAGACGGCGAGACCGGTTTGTTTTGCGAGATTGAAAATCATAACGATCTTGCGGAAAAGATAAAACTTTTATTATCAGATGTTGGTTTATCGGAGAAACTTTCTAAAAATGGTCGGGAATTGGTTATCTCGAACTATTCTTGGAACAGTATTTCCAAAAGAATGGGCGAACTTTTAAAATCACAAATTTTTGATATTCGTCTGCTTTTGGCCACCGGAATTTATCCGCCCGATATCGGCGGTCCAGCCACATATGCTTCGCTATTGGTTAAAGAGTTACCCCGGCGCGGTGTGGGGGTTAAGGTGGTCACTTATGGCCCGTCTGGGGTCTCTAGGGGTCTGCCTAAGGGGATACGGCATCTAGTTTATTTTTGGGTATGCTTCAAAAAGGCCTTGATTAGCGATGTTATTTTGGCGCAAGATACTATCAGCGCCGGCTTGCCGGCTCTTGTTGCAACCAGATTAGCGCGAAAGAAATTCATTATTCGCGTGCCGGGCGATTATGTGTGGGAGCAATCGGTTCAGCGTTTTGGTGTAAATGACTCCATTGATGATTTTCAAAAAAATAAATATGGTTTTAGGGTTGAATTTTTAAGAAAGGTTCAGAAATTTGTGGTTGGTCACGCCGACACGGTTATTACCCCGAGCCAGTATTTTAGAAAACTAGTATCGGGTTGGGTCAAGAATCCAGACAAAGTAATAACGATATACAATGGCGTGAAAACCTCAAACCTCAAATCTCAAACCTCAAATCATCGAGAGAACAAGATCATTGTTTCAGTTGGTCGGCTTGTGCCGTGGAAGGGGTTTGATATGGTTATAAGCATGATGCTGGATCTGCCGGAGTGGAAGTTGATAATTATCGGAGATGGACCAGAGCATGAAAATCTCAAGTCACAAATCTCAAGTCACAAATTGGAGAACCGTGTTGAACTCACAGGGGCAGTTCCTAGAGAAAAAGTTTTAGAGTATTTAGAACAGACCAGCATATTTGTTCTCAATACTTCTTTTGAGAGTTTTTCGTTTCAAATAGTAGAGGCGATGGGTCTGGGTTTGCCGGTTGTAACCACTAATATCGGCAACATATCAGAAATCATCACTAACGGTTTTGATGGGATATTACTTGCTCCAAATAATAAAGAAGAGTTTGTGGACGCTATTAAAAAGATAAACGAGAACAATTTTTTAAGAGAGAAATTGTCCCAGAATGCCTTGGTTAGATCCAGAGATTTTTCCATAGAAAGAACTATTAGTAATTTGCTAGAGATATTAAATAAATAAGATGGACACACAAGTTAAAAAGTCACACTATTTTAGAAAAAAATATAACTCTTTGGAAAGATTTATTTCGTATTATTATCAGACCAGTTTAGTGTCCGATTTGGTTGGAAATTCTGGTAAAGTTTTAGAAGTTGGAGTTGGGGTAAATATCACTTCGGCTTATTTAAAATCCACTGGTTTGGAAGTTATTACTTGCGATATAGACAAAGATTTGAATTCAGATGTTATCGCGGATGTTAGAAACTTGCCGTTTGAAAGCAGTAGTTTTGATGTTGTGACTACTTTTGAAGTTCTTGAACATTTGCCGTGGGAGGACTTTGAGAGAACTCTTATGGAATTAAAAAGGGTCAGTAAAAAAAATGTAATTATTTC
This sequence comes from uncultured Candidatus Saccharibacteria bacterium, assembly GCA_964365305.1. Taxonomy (GTDB): domain Bacteria; phylum Patescibacteriota; class Minisyncoccia; order JACQLN01; family JACQLN01; genus CAYIPG01. Next base: position 61,982 of record CAYIPG010000001.1, on the reverse strand, counting down.
TTTACCCTACCGTTCTTCCGGTTTTGAATTTGTTTTTAAGTTTCCTGGAATTAGAACAATTTTTAAAAGTAATTTTTTGGTGTTTTTCCTTAGATTTCCTTGGTTTTTTAGGGGTTTTGCCAGTTCTGGCCAACATTACTGGGAAATAGACGGTTATAAATATCGGCTGGGTAGAATAGTAAAAATTTTAAAAAATAATTTTAAATCGGTTAAAAAAATACGGCCGGTTTTGGATGGTTATAGATTGTTTTTTATTTTAGAAAAATGAAGGTCTTAATGTTGTCTACTGATAAGAATATATTTGTTGAAGGATCAGAAGTCCGCCAAAGAATGGCGGACTATGGCGGTTTGGTGGAAGAGCTACATATAGTAATAAAAACTAAAAACGCAAAACTAAAAACGCAAAACTTTAGTAATGTTTTTTTATATCCCACCAATACCAAGATCAACCTATTTTACTTTTGGGACGCTTACAAAATTTCTAGCGGTATACTTAGAAATTTAAAATTACTCGCCCGCCGAAGTTTTAGCGAAGGTGGGGAAATTAGAAATTGTGTAATCACCACCCAGGATCCTTTTGAAACCGGTTGGGTGGGTTATCTATTAAAGAAAAAATTTAAATTACCACTGCAAATCCAGATCCACACCGATTTTTTAAGCCCGTATTTTTGGCGAGAATCATTGAAGAATAAAGTCCGTGTTTTAATGGCTCAACGATTAGTAAAGAAAGCAAATTGTCTTCGGGTAGTTTCCGAACGAATTAAAAACTCTTTATTGTCGCTATACCCTAAACCCCATACCCTAAACCCTATTACTGTTTTGCCTATAGTATATGATATGGATCGTTTTACAAATGGTTCTGTCAAAATAAATCTCCATACAAAATATAAAAAACATGAACCTATTATATTAATGGCCTCTCGCCTAACTAAAGAAAAAAATGTTGGTATGGCTATCAAGGCCATGAAAGATATAATTACTGATTATCCAAAAACATTATTGCTTATTGTTGGTGACGGCCCCGAATTGGATGGTTTAAAGTTACAAGTTACAAGTTACAAGTTACAAAATTATGTTATTTTTGAATCATGGACCAACGATATAATATCGTATTACAAAACAGCTGATTTTTTTATTTTAACATCCAACTATGAGGGCGGCGCGCGGTCTCCTTCAGAGGCCATCGCTTCCGGACTGCCTGTCATTATGACGGATGTTGCTCCGGCAAACGAAATAGTGATTAATAATATTAACGGGTTTGTTGTGCCTGTAGGCAATAGTCATATACTTGCCAGTAGAATGATTGAATTAATTATTGACAAAAAAAAATGTAAAGAATTCGCCCAAAATGCTTTAGAGACATCCCAGAATTTTATATCCAAAAAAGAATATATAGAACGTTACAAAATTGCCTTAATTAATGTTATATTTTAATATTGTCTTAATAAACAAGTGTTAATTTATATATAAATAAAATAAGTAAAAATATGAAAGTTTTAGTAACTGGCGGGCAGGGTTTTATTGGCGGTCATGTGATAAAAACGCTTTTGTCTCATGGGCATCAGGTTTTAAGTTTTGATCGTCGTATGATTGATCCGGTGCCAGGAGTTAAAAGTTTTACAGCCGATATTCGCGATAAGAATGCTGTGGACCAGGCCGTTTTTGAATGCGATGGGGTTATCCACTTAGCCGGTATTCTTGGCACAGCGGAAACCCTTCAGCATATTATTGAGACCAACGAGGTCAATATATTGGGCACGCTTAATGTTTTTGAGGCAGTTAAAAAATATAACAAGAAATGCGTTTATATAACACTGCCGGATGTTTGGTACAACCCCTATGCTTTAACCAAAAGAACAGCCAAGGACTTTGCTTTTTTGTACAATAAAGAATTTAGCACTCATATAAATGTTGTTAGAGGGTTTAATGTTTATGGCGAAGGCCAGAAATTCAAACCGGTTAGAAAGTTTGCTCCCAGTTTTATCATCAGAGCCCTACAGGGCCAACCGCTACAGGTTTATGGTGATGGTAGCCAATTAGTTGATTTGGTTTACGCTGGCGATACGGCAGAGATTCTAGTTCGGGCTTTGGAGTTGGACAAAGTCGCTACAGAAGTAATTGATTCCGGCAGTGGCAGGGGTGAACCCTTGATTAAAGTGGCCAAGTTGATAGCGGATATGTTGGGAGCAAAAATAGAGTTTTTACCTATGCGCCCAGGTGAAACATCGAAAGCGGTTATTCAGGGTGACATCTCAACTCTAGAACGCTGGTTAGGGAAGTTTGAATTTACTCCTATAGAAGTAGGCATGAAACGAACGGTGGATTGGTACAAGGAACACTACAAGGAGCTTATCTAAGCTCCTTTTTAGAAGTAGAAGATACAGAAACCACATGAAACTTTTGTTTATAACTCAAAAAGTAGACCTGGATGATGATATTTTGGGCGTTTATCATAGTTGGATAAGCAAATTAGCTCAAAAATTCACTAAGATCTCGGTGGTCTGTCTCTATCAAGGTAAAACCGAATTGCCAAACAATGTCGGGGTTTTTTCGTTAGGCAAAGAATCAGGTCCGTCTCGGCTCAAATATATATTTAATTTTTATAAGTATATTTGGAAATTAAGGCATGATTATGATGTAGTGTTTGTGCATATGAATCCTATCTATATTGTGCTGGGCGGTTTATTTTGGAAACTTTATGATAAGAAAACTTCATTGTGGTATAACCATCCTATGGGTAATGTTATAGATAGAGTAGGGATTTTTTTTTCAGGTAGAGTTTTTTGCACCTCAAAATATTCTTTTGCGGCCAAGTTTAGCAAAACAAATTTAATGCCGGCTGGAATTGATGTTGATCTTTTTAAGAAGGTCCCTGTCGCAAAAAATCATAATCAAATTTTATTTCTAGGCCGTATCTCGCCCATTAAAAAAATAGAAGTGCTAATCTCGGCGGCTGAGTTACTAGATAGGCAGAAAATTGATTTTCAAATTTATATTATTGGTTCTCCCTCTTCTAGAGCTGATGAATTTTACAAGAATAAGTTGAAGACCATGTCTCTAAAATTAATAAAAGACGGTAAAATAATTTTTAGATCATCTATTCCAAATTCAGAGGCGGTTTTAGCTTACAATGAGAGCCGTATTTTCATAAATTTAACCCCAACCGGAAGTTTAGATAAAACTACTTTGGAAGCAATGTCCTGCGAAACCATGATATTAGTTTCTAATTTATCTTATAAAGATATCTTACCCTCAAAATTGGTCAACCTTTTTATTTTTAATGAAGGGGATTCTGATAATTTAGGGTCAAAGATAATTAATTTGCTAAAATTGGAAAGCAACGAGGAGATTAGATTAACAAGTGAGTTAAGAGATATTGTTGTTAACCACCATAGCTTAAACTATTTGATGGAGAAATTAAGTATCGCTCTCGCTTTTTAGTTGAATATGGAAATAAAAGGACATTCTTTGGCAAGAAATTTGATAGAAGGGGAAGTCATTTCCGGTTTTTGGAATTTATCCGTAAAATTTGTTGTTTTGATAAATTCCGCCATGATTTTGACTTTGCTGACCGTTTATGATTTTGGTTTATATCAGCTAGTGATTTCTTTTATAACCATAGCCAGCAGTCTGACTTCGGGTGGAATAGATTCTATTGTGGAAGTTAGCTTAAGCAGGTTTATTGGACAGTTAAATATAAGGTCAGCTAAACGGTTGTTTTTGGAATATGCTGGAGCTAAAACGGTTTTGGGGGTAATACTTGCGATTTTGGTTTTTTTGGGAGCAGATATTATTTCTAACTATTATAGCCAGGGTCTGGGGATTTATATTAAAATCGCCAGCATAATGATACTTATTGAGAGCATGCAGTCGGTGCAGGATTCTTTTTTTAGATCTAAAATTTCTTTTTTAAATTTATCGGTTCCATTAGCGGGTGAGCTTGTAAAAACTTTAATTATAGTCACTCTGTTTATTACCAAGCAGGGTTTAAACATAAAAACTGTTTTAATTATTCACATTGTTTCTCAATTCTGCGCTTTGGCATTTTCCAGTTTTTATTTTATAAAGGCCTACTTTAAACTTTTCGCTCAATCAGCGCTTGCAAGTAATGGCATTTTATGGCCGCTTGTAAAAGCACATGGTTTATGGGTGTTGCTTAGAAATATTTTATCTAAGTTATCCAGTAGCACCAGGTTATGGCTAGTAAAGTTTTTTCTGAACACAGAGGCCGTGGCTATATACAGTTTAGCCAGATCTGCGCTGGCCTTTATAATTACTTTATTTCCGATAGGAACCATGGGTCTTTTATTGCCTAGAGAGTTAGATGATCATAAAAGATTAAGGCATATTTTTGCTAGAATGTTGAAATATTCTTCTTTTTTGGGTCTTTTACTGGGTATCTGTTTTTTTATTTTTGTGCCTATGGTTATACATTACTTTTTCCCAAAATATAGCGAGGCGGTATCCCTCATTAAGCTCATGTCAGTTGTTTTTTTCTTGTATGGTTTTTACAAGGTTTTGCGTATGATGATAATAGCTTTACAAGAACAGCGCATATTATTTATTCGCTCATTTGATAATACTTTTTTATCTATTGGCTTATTGGCTTTGCTTTTGCCTATTCTTGGAGTGTGGGGCGCGGCGTTAGAGTATGTTATAACCTATGCTATTACAACGATCCTGTTTTATTACTGGTTAGTTAAGGCGCGTCCTTATTTAAAAATAAGAGTTAAAGAGATTTTTGTATTTAATCGCGATGATGTTTTTTTTGCAGTCGGCCTTTATAAAAATATCATAATTCTCTTTAAAGATTATCTTTTTAAATTAAAGTTATATAAATAAAAAATAATGAAAAAAAAAAGAAAAATCTGTGTTTTTTCGGGCAAGAGGGGTGGCCTAGGCGCTTATTCTGAACTTATAAAACTAATTGAAAAAGACCCGGGTTTGGAATTACAGCTTCTTCTTTCTGATATGCATGCCTCACCGCAGTTTGGAAAAACTGTCGACGAGGCAAATAATCTTTTCCCAAAGTCAAAAATAGAGGTTATTGATATAGGCACTGGCCGTGGAGATTCGGCGGTCATCAGGGCCGAGAATTTGGGTTTGTGTCTGACTAGGAGCGTGTCGGTTCTTAATAAATTAAGGCCTGATATTGTTTTGGTGCACGCCGACCGCGGGGAACATTTGATGATTGCCTTTGCGGCTTTGTCTTTGAATATACCCATTGCTCACACCCAAGGTGGTGAGTCGTCCGGTAATGTAGACGATGTTCAACGGCACGCTATTACTAAGTTAGCTCACATTCATTTTCCGGAAACTAAAAGAGCGGCCCAAATTGTTAGGTCGTTGGGCGAAGAGTCGTGGCGCATTCACACAGTCGGTTCGGTTTATATAGATCGTATTATTAAGAGAATATTTACTGTTCCTAAGGCGGCTGCGGCTAAATACGCTTGGCCCGGTGAAGATTTTTTTATTACCATTTACCATCCTGAAACAATGAAAACTAGCCGAGAGAACTATGAAGATATGAAGTTAATTCTTGGCGCGATCAAATCGTTAGATTTTAAATCAGTTCTGCTTTATCCTTGTTCCGATCCGGGTTACGAAGGAATTATCAAGGCCATCCATGAAGTTGATCACGACTCTAATTTCAAAATTTATAAGAATATAGAAAATTTGGATTTTTTGGGTTTGATGGCCGCGGCTAAAGCTATGATTGGTAATTCCTCTGGAGCTTTGGTAGAAGCCCCTTACCTAAAATTGCCGGCGGTGAATATCGGTCATCGTCAAACCGGCCGATCTAGATCCAGTAATGTGGTTGATTCAAATCATAATAAAACCGATGTAATCGAAAAGATAAGATATGTTTTGGCAAATAAGATTTTTAGGCAAAAACTTAAAAATATCAAGCCGCATTTGGGCGATGGTCGGGCTTCGGAAAGGATAGTGAAGATTTTAAAGTCAGTAAAAATAAACAGGAAACTTTTGGAGAAAAGGTTGAGTTAAAAATATTATAATTAACCAAATAATTAAATCTATATGACTCTCAAAGAGAAAACAGATGTTTCCAAAGGCCTAATAACATTGGCGGCCAAAGCGTATCCACATATTTTTGCGGCCTGCTCTTTTGGTAAGGACTCGGTAGTTATAGTGGATTTGGTAAGGCAGATAAATCCGGATTTTCAGTTTGTGGGTATAGATACGGGATACGAGTTTGAAGAAACCCTATCTTTCGCCGCTTCTCTAGTGAGCGACTTAAAGATGAATTTTAAATGGACTCGTCCCAGTGAAGAGGACGAGAAAAAAATAAATGAGTATTATGGCGCTTCTTTCATAAAAAATGATCAGTATAAATGTTGTGAAATGAAGATACCAGCAATAAATGCTGTTTTGGGTAATTATGATGCATGGATTACTGGATTGCGGAGGGATGAAACAGAATACAGAAAAAATACTCCACTGGTTGAAGATGGTAAAATTGCCAAGATAAATCCAATTGCTTTTTGGACTAAAGAGGATGTGTGGCAATACATAAAAGAAAATAATTTAAGACACCACCCTCTTTACGGTCAAGGTTACCTTTCCTTGGGTTGTAAGCCATGCACTACATCTGGTAAAACCCGAGAGGGTGGCGGTAGACAAGGACAATTTGAAAGAGCAGGTCGATTTAGCGGCACAGCCCATATTGGCGGTGAATGCGGTTTGCACACCAAAATTTGATGTCTTTACTTAAGTTTATACAAATGTTAAGGTTATTTTTGCTCTTTTTATGAAAAAAACGATCAAGCAACCTTCATCAATCTCTAAAAAAGGAGACCATAAAATGAAAATTTTGATTGCTGGAGTGGACGGGTATTTAGGTTGGTCTTTGGCGCAGCATTTAACGGCTAGAGGTCATAAGGTGGCGGGGGTGGATAATTTTTCCCGCCGGGTGTGGGTGGAAGAAATGGGTTCCTGGAGTGCCATACCTATCTGTTTAATGAAAGAACGATTACCAGCTTTCAAAAAGCGTTTTGGGAGAGAATTGCGTTTTTGGGAAGGGGATCTCCGTGATTACGATCTGGTTGAACGGGTTTTTCGCGAGTTCCAACCCGATGCTGTGGTGCATTTGGGTGAATGCCCATCGGCGCCGTATTCTATGATGAGCGCCAAACACGCTGCGTTCGTCCAGACCAACAACATTGTTGGAACTCTCAATTTGATCTTTGCTATGCGGGATATTTGCCCACAGGCCCATCTGGTCAAGTTGGGGACAATGGGTGAGTACGGCACGCCACCGGTTGATATCCCAGAGGGTTTCTTTGATGCCGAATTTCGTGGGAAGAAATATCCCAAGGCGGTTTTTCCACGACAAGCGGGAAGTTGGTACCACTGGAGCAAAGTTCATAGTTCTAACAACATTATGTTTGCCTGCAAAATCTGGGGCCTGCGGGCCACGGATATTATGCAGGGCGTTGTTTTTGGTACTCGCATCGATGCCATGGGCAATGACAAACAGTTGTTGACACGACTGGACTTTGATCAGGCCTTCGGTACAGCCATCAACCGTTTCTGCTGTCAGGCCGTCATTGGACACCCGCTGACGCCGTTTGGGAAGGGACATCAGAAAAGAGGTTTCCTTCCCCTGCGGGATTCCATGCAGTGTCTGACTCTCGCGCTTGAGAACCCATCTAGGAACGGTGAGTATCGGGTTTTCAACCAGTTCGAGGAGGTCTATGATATCACCGAGTTGGCTCTGAAAATCAAGAAAGTGGCCGGTGGGTTGGGATTGCCGGTGGAAGTGCGCAATCTCGAGAATCCGCGCAAAGAAATGGAGGAACATTATTACAACCCCGACCATAGACATCTTCTTGATTTGGGATACCGACCCACCCATGACATAGAAACCGAGATGGAGGTTATGCTTCTAGATCTAATGAAGTGCCGAGATCGCATTGAGGCCAAAAAGGATGTATTGATCCCCGATGTCCAGTGGGATGGGCGTAGGGAAAAAGTTCGTTTTGTATAGGATCACACACAGCCATCGGCAAAAAACCGCCGGCTTTATTTTTGGGTTACAATTATATATAGTTTTATCTATGAATGTTTATAATAAAATTGAAACATTAGCGATTGTTCCCGCTAGAGGCGGATCCAAATCCATCCCCCGTAAAAACATCGCGGATCTTGGCGGAAAGCCGCTGATGGCGTATTGTCTCGAAGCGATAAAGAGCAGTAATTCGGTTAAACGATTAATTGTTACCACCGATGATAAAGAAATTGCTGATGTGGCCCAGCAGTGGGGAGCCGAAATACCATTCCTGCGCCCCCAGGAATTAGCCCAAGACAACACGCCGACCATACCGGTTATTGAGCACGCTCTTTTATGGTTAGAACAAAACCAGAATTATAAACCTGAATATATTCTACTGATTGAACCTACCACTCCTTTTATAAAACCTGAACAAATAGATAAAACACTTGACTTAATTATATCCAAAAAGGCGGATTCGGGAAAAACTGTTATAGCCGTGCCCCGTGTTTTTCATCCTTACCATGTTCGTCATATTGATTCTAACGGTTATTTACGATTTGATAATCCAGAATTGCATTATGCTCATCCCAGCAGGCAACTTGATCCTAAAAGATACGCTCATGGTAATTTATGGTGGTTTAAACGAGATTTGTTTTTGAAGGAAAAAAAGATTGAATTAGGCCAAGCGGTGGGTTTTGAGATAGACACGAAAAGCGCTCATGATATAAACGATCCCTTTGACTTGGAAATCGCCCGATCATTCCTAATACTATAACTAACCAATGAAAACAGTTTTTGTTAGCGTTTTTTCTAATTTCGTGGTCAGAAATATCTTGGCCACCGATTTTTTAAAGATTCTCTCTTCTGGGAGTGTCAGGATAGTGATATTGGCGCCGGTGAGCGAAAAAAATTACTTAGAGAAAAATTTTGGGCATGCCAATCTAATTATTGAAGGAGTAATAGTTCCGCCATTATCCACGGTTAAGATTTTTTTTGGTTTTTTGTCTCGCGCTTTACTCAATACCAACACTGTTAAAATTTTTCTTAGATTAAGATTAAAACTAAACACATTTTCTGGAATGGTTCAGTATTTTATGAGCCGTGTTTTAACGGTCTTATTCGGTAATTCTAAGTTAGCTAAGGGCGCGCTAAGGACTTTGGATTATTGTTTTCTGCCTAAAAACCGGTTTGGCGTTTATTTTGACCAGTATAATCCAGTTTTAGTTTTCTCAACCGATATAACTGATAGGAGCGAGGGGGAAAGCGATCTGGACTTAATCAGAGAGTCCAAAAAAAGAGGTATTTTTGTCGTAGGTATGGTCAGATCGTGGGATAATTTGACCGGACGGGGAATAATTAGGGAAATTCCAGATAGGATTATTGTACAGAATGAGATTATGAAAGAGGAATGCGAAAAATACAATAGAGTAGCAGAGAAAAACATAGAAATAGTTGGTATTCCCCACTATGATAACTACTTGAATATAGCGGTAACACCTCGAGATGTTTTTTTTAATAAAATTGGTCTGGATCCAAGCAAAAAAACCGTACTGTTTATAACTATTGCCGATAGTTTCTTACAGAAACAATTTAGCAAAGACAGTGTTAGTTATAATGAGTATGTTCTTGAATTATTGAGATGTTTGGATCCGAACAAAGTTCAAGTTTTAATCAGATTGCCCGTGATAGGTCAAGTAGATATAAGTAGTTTGAAACTCCCTTCTAATTTTAAGTTAGATTATCCAAAGACGCTTTTTGGCAAGGGCGAGCTTGATAAAAACGCGGATCAACATCTTATGAATTTAATTTGTAATAGCGATGTTGTGTTGCCTGGTCCATCAACCATAGCTATGGACGCGTTATTTTTTGATAAACCCGTCATTCTTATAGGTTTTGATAAGATAAAAAGTGTTAGTGAGAAGGAAAGTATTAGAAAATTCTTTAAACTGGAACACTTACAGCCGTTAATAAAAAGTAAGGGAGTTAAAATTGCTTATAACGAAAACGAGTTATCCCAATATCTAAAGGGTTATCTTTCAGATCCTGATTTAGACATGGATGAAAGAAAAAAAGTTGCCGAGGATATTTGCTGGAAAAGGGATGGAAAATCGGCCGAAAGATTGGCTAAAATCATGCTTAAATTTTGCGTATGATATAGCAGATATTATAAGCCCATCTTTTTTCAAGAAATTTTTTTAGCCATTTATTATACTTACTTAAGTCAATCAGTAATTTCCTTAATTTACCCTTAGCGCCCCGGTTTACTTTTGGTGTAACCAGATATTCTATTCCAATAAGCTCAAAACCTCTAAAAATAGTTTTCTCCAAAATACTTAAAGGAAGCAACGCTATATGGTTATTGGTTGGTCTGTACCCCGCGAAATATTTCTTTTTTAGAAAGAAAGCCATGCTTGGTTTTGAAAGAATATGAGGAGTTGTGAACATAAATATTCCACCGGGTTTTAGAACACGCCAGAGCTCTCTAGCGCAATGGAACGGATTTTCTAAATGCGGTAAAACACACCAAGCGGTTATAGCGTCAAAAAAGTTATCATCCCAAGGGTTTTTTTCTGTGCTTAGATCCGATAGTTTGTATTCTTTCACAATTTCTTTCACCTCATTAGGGAGGTAATTGTCTATATCGTGCGCGAATATATTTTTATAGCCCAAATTGTATAGCTGTTTTGTAAAAGCTCCGCTGGCTGTTCCGAGGTCTAATATTTTGGCATCGTGCGTTATCAATGCAAAATCGGAGTATTTTTTAAACACCTTTATTCCAAAATAATATTTTACATTTTTTCCGGCGCACCCTTTTAATACTTCTGTGACCTCTTTTCTATTTGTGTTTTTTATTTCATCAGCTGTAAAATAGCGCATTTTTATTTTATGTTAATCTATTACTATAACATCCAAAAACAAGACATGGTTGCTAGATGTTATAGTATATGAGAAATTATACATGGGCCATGCTTACAATACTAATTGCTGAAAAAGATTTCAATTTAAGAGCTAAAAACATTCTTGCCAAAGGAGGCAGGGTTATTGATTTTGTTTCAAATAAAACATTTTTTAGTAATCTCGCATCAGCTGATGTATTAGTCACCGGGCTTGAAGTTAAGCTTAGTAAGGATGTTTTGGACAAAGCCATCAACTTGAAATTGGTGGGTTCCAGGACAACACAACTGCGTTATATTGATTTGGATGAATGTCGCAGGAGAGGTATTAATATAATTAATATTAAGGCCGGTTCTCCCGTTCTTAAAAAAACTTACTCCACAGCCGAGGAAACTATTGCTTTGGTGTTGGCTCTGTTAAGGAATATACCGGCAGCTTTTGACTCAATTAAAAAAGGCGAATGGGATAGAAAAAAATATGCCGGGGTTGAACTTTATAACAAAACTATCGGTCTTATCGGTTTTGGCCGTTTGGGTAAAATGGTGTCTAAATACAGCATGGCCTTTGGTATGAAGGTTTTAGCCCACGACCCTTTTATTAGTCGCAAGGAGATGAAAGAATATGGTGTTCGTAAGGCGGGTTTGGCGGATGTTTTGAGAAAATCAGATATTGTTTCCTTGCACTCGGTTTACAATGATTCAACTTTCGGGATGATTAAAGAAAAACATTTTAAAATGATGAAGCCGAGCGCTATTTTTATAAATACTGCCCGGGGAGAAATTACGGACGAAGCGGCTCTGTTTAATGCGTTAAATGATGGGGGTATAGCCGGCGCGGCTCTGGACACTCTAAGCAATGAAATGCCGGATGGCGGCCATATAAGAAGTAATCCCTTGGTTGAGTACGCCAAGAAAAACAGTAATTTGATAATAGTTCCTCATCTTGGCGGTTCAACCAAGGAAGCTAATGAGAGAACGCAAGTATATATAAGCGAATTAGTGTTAAAAGAAATAAAAAAATGGAAAATAAAATAAAATTAGGCAAGATGATTGTTGGAGAAGGTAAGCCATGTTTTATAATTTGCGAGGGTGGAGTCACTAATTATGGTCAGATTGATTTAGCTAAAAAACAAATTGAAGCCGCTTTTGAAGCCGGAGCGGATATAGTTAAATTTCAAGCGACCAAAACCGAAAAATTGGTGAGCAAAAAGGTTAGCAACAGGTTAGAGAAAGAGCTTGGTTATAATTGGTTTGAGCGAATGAAGTATAAAGAATTTTCGGATGTTCAGATGGAAAAAATTTTTAACCACGCCCAGAATATCGGTATTCCAGTTTTTGCAACCGCGCATGACAACGAAAGCTTGGATTTTCTGGACAACATCATCAAGCAACCTTACTTTAAAGTTGGTTCGGGCGAGGCGCATAACTATGAGTTTTTAAAGAATATCGCCAAAAGAAAAAAGCCGGTGATTATATCTTTTGGCGTGCAGACCAACGAAGAAGTTGATAAGGCCATTAATACTTTACGAAAAAATGGTGTTAAGGATATTATCATACTACATTGTGTTTCTATTTATCCCACCCCGTATGAGCACGCCAACCTAAAAAGAATGGAATATTTTAGGGATAAGTATAATGTTCCGGTCGGTATTTCGGATCACAGCGTTGGTTGGCATATACCGCTAGCCGCCGTGGCCAGGGGAGCTTGTATAGTAGAAAAGCATTTGACTTTTGATAAAACAGATCCCCGATCTTTGGATAATCCAGGCGCGTTGTTGCCTCAAGAGTTTAAACTGATGGTCAAACAAATAAGGGATATCGAGACTGCCTTAAAGCAACACACTGAAAAAAAAAGAATAAAGACCTTAGAGAAAGGCAGGAATTGGGCTGGTCAGAGTATCGTGGCAAACCGCGATCTCTCTGTCGGCACAGTTTTGAAAAAAGACATGATAGATTTTAAGCGGCCGGGCAAGGGCGGTTTGTCTCCCGCCATGATTGATAGGGTGGTTGGCAAAAAAATCAGAAAAATGATAGAAGAGGATGAACAAATAAAACTTGAGGATTTATATTAATCTATGGCCAAATATTTAACCACGGAAGAAATACGTTCCGACCAAGTTTTAAAAGACAGGCTCAGGACTTATAAAGGGCCGACTGTTAGGAATAAGTTTTGTTCAGGCATAGTTTTTGATTATAAGAGGTTTTTTTTTGGAAACAGCGGTGATGTAAATGTTTTAGATTGCGGGACGGCCAGCGGCGATTTTATTAGGCAATTAGTTGTAGATGTTGGTATAAAAAATGTTTATGGTTTGGATGTTGATGATTATATTAATGATGAGAATCGCCGTTTTTTAAAAGATTTTAAAATTGTTGACCTAAATTACGACAAAATCCCGCATGGCGATTCTTTTTTTGACATTATTACAGCGTGGTGCGTTCTGCCTCACTTGGAGAATCCCCATAATTTTATAAGGGAAGTGCATAGAATATTAAAAAAACGAGGAATATTTATTTTTACTTTAGTTAATACTGATTCTTTTTTGAGTCGGAGGTATTTTTATAAATATGGCGAGATTTCTGGTTTCCATGAAAAAAATAATCATATCTCAATTTTTACTCCCGCTATTTTCAATAAGACCGTACTTAAATATTTCAAGTTGATTGATAAAAAATATTTTGTAAATGAGGGGATTTTTATGGGTGTAAAAGGCAGAGCCAGAAGATTTATATTAAATTTAGCTTCCGGATTCGGATTGGATGGTAAACTTAGGAAGAGATGGGGATCTAAAATAGTTTATGTCCTTGGGAAATAGATGAAAATTTGTTTTTTAAACCACGATATAATGAAACCTTATTTTTTTGAGATCCAAATTATGGTCCAAACAAAAAAAGAGCCACCCTTGAGGGTGGCTTGTGAAGCTGTTAAACAGCATTATTGATCTTTTCGATGTCGGTTTCGGGCGGAGCAAAGAAGGTTTTAACAAACTCCTTTCTTAACTTCTCCCAAACCTCATCCCCCTCAGGAGTCAGCTCTTCGGCCTGCCGAATTTCTGGCCAGCGTTCTTTGGGGAATTTAACATACATGGCGAACACCCGCCGCAAACCCTTCATTTGTTCTTTGCTCATAAAAGGCGGCGGCATAATTAAAACCGTATCGTCGGAGTTGGTGGGGCAGATAACATCAGGATGGATGTAGCCCTTTTCGACACACAATTCCCTCAATCTTGTCCCATGAAAAGGAACAAAGATTGAACAGCTCATGGTGTCGCTCGGAATATGCCGATTTAGTTCAATAGTATCAAAAGACAATTCCCGCGTTTCGTCGGGGAAGCCGATGATGTTATTGACGCTAAATTCAACACCCTGCTCCACCAGAATTCTCATTCTTGCTATCACCAGTTCATTAGTATAGCGGCGATCAACCACATCCTTTCTGAATTGAAAGTTGCCATGCTCAATGCCAAAACCCATTCTGTGAATGCCAACATCTTTTAGTTTTTTGATGCGGCGCTCCACTACTGTTTCGGGTCGGGTTTGACACCAGAAAGGCAGTTTGATGTCGGCGTACATTTCGCAGAACTGATCGAACTCTTCTTCGCTCCAGGCGAAAAAAGTATCCGCCCAGAAAAAGATATACTGGGCCCGCCAGACATCGCGGCAAAACAAAAGTTCCTCGTGAATCTTATCAAACCTTTTCTTGCGAAAGAATTTTTGCCCGGTGGCTTGACCGTATAATCTGTCCTGATCGGGCGAATTGCAAAAAGCGCAAGTAAAGGGACAGCCCCGATGAGTTTCTGCGGGAAAGATTCTCAAAATCTTACCGGCCATAGGACGGTAGAATCTAGAATCCTCAAAAAGAGTAAAATCGGGCAACGGGTTTTCATCCATATTCACTCGAGGACCCAGGGGATTTTTTTTAATCAGGCCATCTTTTCCTCTAACCCAGAGTCCGGGAATGCTGGAAGAATCCTCACCCCGGTTCATGCGGCGGCATAATTCCACAATGACCTGCTCTCCCTCGCCCACGCACAACATGTCCACTTCCCGCCAGCGCATGGCTAAGTCCGGGGCGAAAGTAGCAAAAACCCCGCCTAGAACAACAGGCACGCCAGTGTCCTCAACCGAGTTGAGCAACTTCATGGCCACCAAAAACATGTTTTCGGTAGCGGTTACCAAAAGTAGATCGGGGCTGAAGGAGTTGATCTTTTGGCGAAAATCAGTGTAGACATCATCCTTTTTGATCAAGGTTGTCGACTTAAACGGCCGCACCGTTAAGTTGGCCATTTTACTTTTCTCCGAATCCACCCCACCGGTGTCAATCTTGTAATTGGTGGTGTCAAACAGATCCACCTTAAAGCCCTCCCACTTCAACAGAGAGGAAAATAACGCCAAGGCCGGCGGTACCATCATCTCGTGTTGATAGTTGGGATAGAGCATCAGCACTCGAAAATCATTGATCACGGCAACATCTCCTTTCTGGATTTACCAGATACAATATGTTTTGATATCAAAGAACAGATTTGCTTCGTCTTTATTCTAAAACATTAAATCATGGGCGTCAATATAAATAAATCCAAGACCACAAATTATAACACCAAAGAGGGTGTAGTAGGTCGCCAACCCTACCACATGAAGTACAAGCATTATATACCGGCTAAATTATCGGGTGAGGCAGTTATTGCGCTTATTGGCGGCGGCGGGCATTTGATGAAAATTTGGGAAATTACGCCAGATGGCAGAAAGGGCTGGGCGCCATTGTTTGCCGAAAAAGGACGAGAAGTTATTACGGTGGAATGGGCTTGTAATTCAGGTGATGTTTATAGATGTTCAGCTCAAGAATTGTGCCGGTTGACTCAAGAAGAAAACATGAAGCTTATTAAAAAAGTCATTGAAAAAGTTACGGATAAAAATCGCAAAGTGGTTTTTTTGGGATGGAGTATGGGTGGGCCCCAGGTTTTTAAGTTGGCGACGGATATTATGCCCAAACGCACTGTTGCTATTTCGGGCTATGGCGCCACTGGACCATTAAATTGTTTTGAACCACAGTCAGATCAAATACGGAAACCCATTGATTTGAACAAACCTCTCGAAATATCGCGAGAGGCGGTTTTAAGAATTTCCGACTCTCCTTTTTTTCCTAAAAAATATCTAAAAAAGTATATGCGAGAATATTTAGTTCTCTTCTCGTCCTTGATGGCGGCTATTCAATCAAAACATCCGATTGTTAAAAAATATTGGAAGTTGCTTACAATAAAAAATCCAAAAAAAATGCCGCCTATATTATTAGTTAACGGCGCGCGGGATCAAGGCCATCAACCAGCCAAAGAAAAAATATTAATAAATTGGCTTAAGAAGTATCAAAAAGATGTTTCGGTAAAATATGTAAAGGGCTTTTCCCATGTGGGGATGATTTTGCGTGGCAATGAAAAGGTGGCGCGGATATATCTAAATTGGTTGAAAGATAGAAACCTATAAACCTATAAATTATTTTTTAATGGCAATCACAATTCCTAAAATGCTTTGATCTGATATCTGTCCTTTCTTTTTAATGATCTGATCAAAATATTTTTGAGAAAAACTTAATATTTCCTGCCATTTCTCATCTTTTATTCCGCTAGCCCAAAAATCCCGGCCACTATCCACATAATCAACGTATGGCTTGGGATTTTTTAAGCGCAGGACGCTTTTAAGTTGTTTAATTCTAAAGTTCCAAAGTGAAGATTTCAGATAGTCGGAAATACTCTCCAGGTTAATATCTTTCTCGGCGTCTGGGAAAAAATCTAAGCCAAGAATGGCGGCAATTTTTTGTTTTAGCTGTCTTAATAGCAATCTTGATTTTTTGCCGGTTACAACTATAACCAATCGGCCATTTGTTTTAAGAACTCGGCGGCACTCCTCAATTGCCTGTGTGGGTTTAGCTACATTATGAAGGACATGTTTGAGTATCACTATATCAAAATGCTCGGAAGGCAGTTTTAAGTTTTTGACATCCGCTCTCTGAAAGTTTATTTTTGATTTCGTTTTCTTATTTAAAAAGATAGCTTGTTGCAATATTCCTTCGGCAATATCCACACCATATAAATCACCACGGTGTTTGTACTTATTTCTTATCTCTATAAGCAAATCGCCATTACCACAACCCGCATCCAGAATACATTCGCCACCTTTCAATTTTAACAAGAAAACTATTTCTTTAACCAGATTTATTTTTGGTTGGAATAGTTTGGCAAATTTTTTTCTTTTTAATAGGTTGGCATCGCTTGTATAATTACCGGATTTTGTTGTGGGTATCGTTCTCATTAGATAATTCTTTCTAGAAAATCAACATTTCTTTTGTAAGCTAGGCCGTCTTGGAAAGGGACGAGTTCTTTAGATATTTTTGTTCTTTTTTCGCTATCCAATCTAGGGTTTGCTAAATAATTTTTCATCGCATTTATAAACTCTTCCTGATTTTTAACCAGTTTAACCGCCCCTGATGCCAGTATAGGTATGTAATGATCCATTTGGTAATAAATATCGTAATCGTGGTAAGCCAAGTTTATGGTGGGTAGATCATAGAGGCATGTTTCCAAAGTCATACTGGAGCGAAAATTGACCGCTACATTTGAGTAAAGCAGAGACCGCCGCAAATTTTCCAAATCGCTTTCATTCATTTCTATTTTATGCAAATCTCCCGGTCTTTGATTTTTTAATTGACCCGCTTCCTCTATATGAAGATTTTTTGCGCCAATAATATGTTTGTAGTTAGCTATTTCATCTCGGGGATGCAATCGGGTTATTATGTTTAAGTTCTCTTTAAATACGCCGTTATCCCTTAAGTTTATCAAATTTTCTAAAAACTTGGTTTGGAAAGGATATGTGTGCGGCGGTACAGTGGTGAAAAATATAGTTTTTAGATTAGGGTTCAAATTTTTCTCGGTCAAAAAACTTGTGCGTCCAGACATGTTCTTAGATTTAAATTCATCGTTAAAATGATGATCAAATCTCATTGTACCGGAAACACAAATGTTTTTTGGGAGATAGCCATGAATTTCACAGGCGGCATTTTTGACCCGATTGTTCCAAACTATTAAATAATCCGTTTTTCTTATTTGTTTAGCGGTATTAAAAATGTTGTCCCAACTAAAGTTTATGGCCACGGTTTTTATATTATTTTTTTTGGCCATAAGCACAGCTTCAGCCTCCAGGCCGGTAAAACCGGGTGTGGATGTTAGAATAAGTTCGGGCTGGTATTTATCGATATAATCTTTAATCAGTCCCGAGTTGTCTAACAGTATACTTTCTAGCTTAGTGAAGCTATTGACTTTAACAAGAAAATTAGGCAATAGCACAGCTATATTTTTTAATAATTTTCTTTGCCAGTTTAAATTCCGGCCCGTTCGGGCTATTAATTTATGGTATTCCAGATTGTCAAATTCTTTTATTAAGGAAAAACGTAAGGTTTTGTTAAAAAGTAGCCAAAGATTGGGGTGTTGCGCTTCCATATAAACATACTCAACATTGTCTAACTTAGGATACGATTCTATGTTGACAGGATCAAAAACTGGCCCGAACACCATTACACGATATTTGCTTGCCAGGTGATTTATATATTTTGTGTGGAGCAAATCTGATGTATAAACATAATGCGGTATAAACAGAAATATCATTTTCATTTTTGTATATTAAAGTGACAACTCTAGTGTAACTTTATATATTGATAATAAGTTATAATATAATATTTGTTAAGTCAATTGAAAGAACGGAACATCAAAAAACAATATTCATATTTAGCCGAGCGTTGGGTATATAATATTGTCTATGTGCTTATAAATAAAAAATGAAAGTGTGCTTTTTGAACAATGATTTATCATCGAATACAGGATCAGGGCGGTTTTTTTTGTCGTTTTCAAGCGCTTTAAAGAAAGCAGAATCCCATTATCAGTATGAAATTTTAACTTCGGATAATCTATTGTCTGGAGGTTTTTTAAGGATTATTTTTCGATTATTTAAAATAAGGTCGGTTTTTAAGAGTTGCGATATAGTTCACGCTTTAGATGGTTGGCCATATGGTGTGATAGCCGCAGTTTTTTCTTTGGGTCTTGGCAAAAAGATTGTAATAACAACTATTGGCACTGGCGCGGTTCAGCCGTTATATCAACCGATCAAAAAACAACTTTTGATTTGGGCTTATCGAAAGGCCGACCAAATTACAGCTATCAGCAATAATACAAAAAGAGAGATACTAAGGGTAATTCCTGATTTAAAGATTGAAGTGATTAACCATGGGGTGGATTTTGATAAGTATCAAATATCAAATATCCCCGAAGCAGAGCAAGCTCGCTACGGGGCAGGCAAATATCAAAGTGATGCTAAAGTTCAAAAACTTAAGCCCTATATTTTAAGCGTGGGCACACTAAAAAAACGCAAGGGTTATGAATACTCTATCAAGGTGTTTGCCCAAATCGCGCCGAAGTTTCCCGATCTTAAGTATGTGATTGTTGGCAGTGGTCCAGAATATCAAAATCTCAAGTCACAAATCTCACATCTCAAATTGCAGGATCGGGTAATATTTCTGAAAGATTTATCCGAGGAGGAACTGGTTGGACTGTATAAAAACGCCGAGTTGTTTATTTTGTTGCCGCAAGATATTAACAAAGATATAGAGGGTTTCGGACTGGTCTTTTTAGAAGCGGCGGCGTGCGGATTGCCAATCGTTTCTTCGCGCGGGACTAGTGCTGAAGATGCGGTTTTGGATGGCGAAAATGGTACGCTGGTTTCACCATCAGATCATTTGGAGGCGGCCGATGCTATGGAGAAAATTTTGTCCGATAGTATGTTAAGAGAGTCATTTTCGCGAGAGTCCTTAAATTTTGCCAGGACTATGGATTGGCAAAAAGTTGTTCAAAATTATATTTCTATCTACAAACAGCTAATAATATGAACAATATCACAATACTCACGGCAACTTTATATAAAAGGACCACTGAGACCCGTTTCCAGTTAGCTTGCCAGCTTATTGGGAAAGCTATAGCTGTTGGTTATGATGTTGTAGTGGTGGATGGATCAATTGATGCTACTGTTAGCCGCGCCTTGGCCAAAGTCGGAGCTAAGGTTCACCGACAGGCGGGTGAGAAGGGTATGGGTAATCAAAAGAGAGAATTATTCAGCATGGTTGCCAATGATGATAATAAAGCGGATATTTTTCTTTGGACCGAACCGGAGAAAGCGGATATAATTCGCTGGGTTCCGCAAATCATCGCGCCGATTCAGCGCGGTGAGGCCGATCTTGTGATTCCTGAACGCACCCCAACCAGTTATGCCAGCTACCCGATGTTCCAGATAAAATCCGAAAAGCAGATCAACGCTGTTTTTGCTGATACTACCGGTAAATGTTTTGATGTGGCTTTTGGTCCGGTGGCATTTAGGCGAGGATTACTCTCTTATTTTGCGGAATGTTATCCGGCTAAACGATTTGGAGTTTCTGATAACTATATTCAAGACACGGCACGCTTAGAAGTGATGGCCGCCGGTTATAAAATAGTTTCCGTACCGATTGATTTTTTATATCCGCCGGCGCAAAAGACCGAAGAAGAGACGACACTTTTTGAAATCATGCGTGAGAAACGGCAACAGCAACTAGAAGAATTGACCCATACTTTTCGTGTAGTGGGGAAAACGCTTAAACTTAAACAATAGCCGGTTGAGTTGGCTATTCTACACAGAGGGAGCCCGCGTAAGCGCCCCCTTTTTTATTGGGGTTATTAAAATCGTCCCAAAAAATCCGAGAAAATCTTTTTAAGATAATCCAAGTGCCGTTTTTCCAAACCATGGTGACAACCGATTACGAAAGAATTTTTCATAATTAAATCAGCGTTGGGATATCCGCCTTTTCTTGTTCTTTTTTTGATATTCAAAAAACCGGGTTGTTTTAGAATATTTCCGGTAAACATCGGGCGGGTTTGAATATTGTTTTTTTCCAAATGGGTCACGATTTCCATTCGGGAAAAAGGCGCTCTGTCTTTGATTAGCAGCGGGAAAGAAAGCCAATTGGTTCGGACTGTTTTTAATTGTTCGGGTAGAATAAAAAAATTTTGGTAATTCCGAAAAAAATCCAGCAGTTCTTGGAAATTTTTTATTCTGATTTCGGAAAACTTATCCAGTTTTTTTAACTGGGCCAACGCGAAAGCCGCGGCGATATCAGTGGTTCTAAAGTTATAGCCGATTTCCTCAAAAATAAATTTGGAATCATAGGGTTGGCCGTCGAGTTTTGTTTGAAATCTTACGGCTATATCTTCGGATTCATTGAGAGCCGAACGCCTACCCCATCCGCTTAAAACACGAACCCGCCTATACCACTCTGGATTATTCAGGCAGATCATACCGCCTTCGCCGGCGGCCGTAACAATATGGGAAGCGTAAAAACTGGTTGTGGAAATATCAGAATAAACACCAGTGGGTTTCCCATTTATTGTGGCGCCGAGCGTATCGCAGGAATCTTCCACTAGAAATAAATTATGTTTTTTGGCTAAGCGCTGAAGTCGGGGCAAGTCGGGCACATTTCCAAAAAGCGATGGCACCATTAAAGCCCGTGTTTTGGAATTAATCATTTTTTCAACTTGATCAATATCCAGAGTATATTTTCCCAACTCTACATCAACAAAAGCCGGTACTAGACCTTTTTTGATAATAGGAGCCACAGTCGTGGCAAAAGTAAGAACAGGTGTGATTACCTCCGAACCGGCTGGCAAATTCAAGACCTCAAAAGCCAACAGATTAGCCGAGGAGCCGGAATTTACCAAAAGACCGAACTTTTTACCGAAAAGACCGGCAATTTTGGTTTCAAATTCTTCCGCCCTTTTTCCTGCTACAATTTGAGGCGATTTTAATACTTCAGCGACGGCTTTACGCTCTTCCTCTCCGAAAACTGTAAAGGCATAAGGGACTCTTAATTGGGTTTTATTGTTTTTAATCATAAATCAAAGTTTATTGTTACAGCATTTATTATTCCATCTATGCGTTTTTTTTTCAAGAATAGCCGTTTAAATTGTTTCCGTCTAAACTTTAATATTGGTGGTGGTTGCCAAGAAGGGATTATCTAAGTTATAGTATAATATCACTATATAAAATTATATGTTTTAGCGTTTTTACTTATGAAATTATCAATAATTATTTGCGCGTTTAATGAGAAGAATACAATTCAGCAGGTTGTTGACACGGTTAAAGCCGTTGACTTGGGGTTGATTGAAAAGGAAATTATTATTGTGGACGATGGCTCAACCGATGGCACGCGAGATATCTTAAAGGGTCTGGAGGATAGTTGTAAGGTTATTTATCACGAGAAAAACAAAGGCAAAGGCGGTGCTATGAAAACTGGCTTAAAAGTTGCCACCGGGGATATGATGATAATCCAAGACGCTGATCTAGAATACAGTCCCACAGATTATCCTGCCTTAATGAAGCCAATAATAGATGGTAAAGTAGATATGGTTTTGGGAGTTCGGGATGTGCCTAAGTTTGGGTCGGTATACCAAATAAATCTTCTTGGTAATAATCTCATCACTTGGACAACAAACTTATTTTATGGTCGCAGGGCTAAGGAATATCTGGGTGGTTACAAAGTTTTTTCCAAGAGGGTGACGGATGCCATTGAAGTTAAGACCGATGATTTTGATTTTGACACAGAACTTGTTTGCAAGGCCTGGGGACGCGGTTACAAAAGCGTGGAAGTGCCGATTAAATATAACCCCAGAAGTTATAAAGAAGGCAAGAAAATCAACATGAAGCATGGCCTTATAATATTATGGACCACTATCAAGTATCGTTTTATTGGTTAATCCAGTTTAATTGTTGAAATATGATTGGTTTATGAAGATATCTAAAAAAATATTAATATGCGGTGGTAGTGGTTTTATGGGCTCTAATTTTGTTCGATATTTGCATAACAAGTATCCAAATTATTATTTGGCTAATTTGGATTTGCTGACCTATGCCGGCAACAAGGATAATTTATCGGATTTGGATTCCAGTAAGCGTTATAATTTTATTCACGGAGATATTGGCGATAGTAAATTAATAAATAGGGTTCTAAAAAAATATAAATTTGATGTCGTTATAAATTTTGCGGCCGAAAGCCATGTGGATCGCTCTATTATTGATTCTTCCCGGTTTATTGATACCAATATAAAGGCCGCTCATGTTTTGTTAGATGCCGCGCATCGGCGCAAGGTGCCTCGCTTTGTTTATATTTCCACTGATGAAATTTATGGCGATGTGCCGTTGGGGGTTAAAACATCCGAGTCCCACCCGATTAGCCCGACTAATCCCTATGCCGCTTCTAAGGCGGCGGCGGATGTGATGGTTCAGGCCTACATAAAAACACACAAGACACCGGCTTTGATTATTCGGAGTTCTAATAATTTTGGGCCTTATCAATATCCGGAAAAATTAATTCCGGTAATTATAACCAGTATTATTGAAGGCAAAAAAATTCCAATACACGGCGATGGCAAGCAAATTCGCAGTTGGGTGCATGTTTTGGATTTTTGCAAGGCCGTGGATGTGATGATTCATAAAGCCGAGGACTTTAAAATTTATAACATTAATGGCGAGGAAAAAAGCAATTTGGAAGTTATCTACTTGTTAGCCAAGACATTGGGAGTTAAGCCGGAAAAGTACATAAAATATATCAATGACCGTCCTTATTCTGATGCCCGTTACTCCCCCAACTCCGCCAAGATTAAAAAGGAACTTGGCTGGAAATGCAGTATTTCATTTGATAACTCGTTAAAAGATCTAGTAAAGTGGTATTTGGATAATAAGGGTTGGTGGCAAAAAATTAAATCTCAACGAGAATTTCGTAACCATTATGAAAAACAGTTTAAGGGTGATTTTCGGTTACGCAACAAATAAAATAGCCAATTTGTTTTCAAGATTTTCAAGAAAGGAATTCCTTTTGATTAGCTGCGCCGCGGCCGCGGTGGGTTTTTTATTTATTGGTCCGCCTTTAGCCATTAGGGATTATTTTAATATTCATGAAGATAGGTTTGTATTGGCTCAACTAAAAACCTACCGCGACGAGCTTTATATGTATGTGCCACGGGCTCGGGAAGTATATGACGGGCATTTTCCTCCAACCGAACTTTCTTTGGACCAACAAAGGCCGTCTCCCCGCAACGCCCTGCCTTCTTTGGTATTCGGGTTGGCCATAACTCTTTTTAAGGGCGATGTTACATCAGCATATTTATTTATTCAATTCTTATTCTCGGCGGTTATATTTGTTTTTCTTTATATAGTTGGACGGTTGTTGTTCAAATCCAAAAGCTGGTCATTATTTTTTGCCGCAACCGGCGCTTTAACCCCGATTCTTCCCAATGTCTTTTCATTTGATTTCCGCAATGATCTCAAAACACTGTTTGATTATACCTTCAAGCAGTTTATTCCAATCATCAGAACCCAGATTGATAAACTTCGTATAGCCAGAATTGACCATCCTTTACTGGTCTATCCATTTTATCTTACGGCGATAATTACTTTTATCCGGTTTTGGATGAAGCCGAAATATTCTCTTGCCGTAGCGGCGGCTTTGCCGGCGGCGCTATTGGCCTATATTTATTTTACCACTTGGATATATTGGACAGCGGTCATGGCTGTTATGGCCATAGCCGCGGCGCTGTTTTATCCGAAAGACCGGCAACTGCTTAAAAATTTCGGAGTTCTTTTTGTTGTTTTTGGTATTCTATTGTTGCCCTATTTTATCAATTATTTCATGTTTAAGGCGTTGCCGGACGCTGAAGACATATCTTATCGCTCGGCGGTGCTGACCGGCCGGGACTGGGGGTTTCATAAAAAGAACCTATTGGATTATTTGTTTTATTTTATAACCATTTTGGCTATTGGGGCGACATACTTTAGAAACACCGTGGTTGCTGATGGCAAATTCACAAATAAATATAAAAAAGGTTTATTGTTTTTTGGATTTATAATAGCGGCTATATTGGTGTGGAATTTACAGCTGTTTATCGGGCAGTCAACGGTGCCAAGCAAATGGCGTTATCCTGTGGCGGTTACTCTTTATATTATATGGATAACGCTGTTGTTTGATTGGATTTATAGTTTTAGAAATTCGTTTAGAATAAAGAAGGTAATAAAAATTGGAGTAGCTGTGCTAGGTCTGCTAGTTTTTTCCAAATACGCCATAAACACCGTCTCTTTATGGAAAAGTCCCAATAAAGAAACCTTGCTTTACTATAAATTCTCCAATGAAGTTGTTGATTCTTGGGATTGGATTAATCATAATCTTGAGCCAGAACCCAAAATTATTTCACCTTCCTATGTAACCTCCATCTATTTAATGGCATATACTTCGGCCCGCCCCTTCTTACCTCGGGCGCATCTTTCTTTGGCTTCTAATTTTGAATTGGAAGAACGGCTGCTTATAGCTCGGAAACTATTCAATGTCCCATCTGATCTTTTTAGACAGCAACTGGAAGGTAAAGCGCCTCAAAATTGTTTTGATGCCGGCTGTTTCCCGGATATGAGTATTAATTTGAATAAAACACAGTTTCAACTTTATGGAGATGGATTTAAAAAAACATTCGCGGAGTATTTTGACGGCAAAACCGGCTTGCCGATGGGCAAAATAGACGAACTTACAGAGCGTTATAATAGCACCTCGATAGGCGTTATAAGCAATATGCCGTCTGATTATGTCTATTTTGGCCCATGGGAAAGGCAATTGGGCAGTCGGATTAATCTAGCGGCGGATAAAAATTTGAGTTTGGTTTATCGTAACTCTTTAGTGGAAATTTATAAAATAACGAAACCGTGAAAACAATATTTATTACAAGTTTTAATCCTTTTATATCTAGAAATATTTTGGAAACCGGGATCGCTAGTTTATTGGTCAATAGCGGAATTAGGGTGGTTGTATTGGTGCCGGACTATAAGGAAGAATATTTTAAGAAAAAATTTGAGTTTGGAAATATAGTCATAGAAGGAATACCGAGTTTAAAATTAAGCAGAAAAGATATTTTATTTAGATACCTGGGCGGGTCATTAGTAAACACCACAACTCGTTTTTTTCATCAAAAGAAAAAGTATCTTTCCGACCAAAACGCAATCCATTTTTATTTTTCAAGGATATTGGGTAAGTTTTTTGGCAATTTTGGTTTTGTTAAGAAGTTTGTTCGTTGGTTGGATCTTATTTTTATGGATATCGGTTTGATGGAGAAATATTTAAACAAATATTCTCCATTTTTATTATTTTCCACTGATATTTTTCATGACATGGATGTTTATCTTTTGGCCGCAAGCAAAAAAAGCGGTGTGCTAACTGTAGGTATGGTTAGATCTTGGGATAACATTACCAACAAAGGCCTTTTTAGAATTAAGCCGGATAAACTTATAGTTCAAAACAATGTTATTAAAAAAGAGGCATTAGAGCATGAAGACATGAAAGAGGGGAACATTTTTGTGTCAGGATTGCCTCAGCTGGATCATTATGTCAGGAGAGAATATTGTTCTAGAGACATTTTTTTGAAAAAGCTTGGTTTTAATCCTTCAGACAGATTAATTTTTGTCGGTCCGCTTGGCCGGCGTTTTGCCAACACAGATGGGCAGCTACTGGATATATTGAAAAGGTCTCTTTTGGATAAAAAAATACCAGGCAGTGTTAAGTTTTTAGTAAGATTACCGCCGAATGATTATGTTTCTTTCGATGGTTTTACTCCGGATAATAATTTTTTTATATATAAACCAGGCATTCCATTTAGAAAAGATATTTATTCAGATTGGGAGGTTACCATGGATGAAGATTTACCGTTAGCTGATTCGTTATATCATAGCGATTTGGTTGTTATTTATGCTTCCAGTTTGGTTCTTGACGCGGCAGCGCTTGATAGACCTATTGTTCTGGTATCTTTTGACGGACAAGAGCAAAAGCCTGTTTTTGGAAGCGTATCGCGTTTTGCGGAATATTATGAGCATACCAAGAAAATGCTTAAAACTGGGGCTTGTTTTGTTGCTAAAGACCCAGACGAAATGATACGCACTATCAATATATATCTTAATGATTCTGGCCTGGATAGGTCTGGGCGTAATAGTTTAGTTGTTGAACAAATTGGGAAACTGGATGGTAAATCGGCTTCCAGGATAGCTGATTTGTTATCCGAACTGGTTTTACAATAATGCCATATTTGTTTGAAACACAAGATTATTTTTATATTTTAAACAATGCTTTTTAACTCTTTGGAATTTATAATTTTTTTAGCGTTTGTTTTCCTGATTTACTGGAAATTGAACAGAGCAAGGCAGAATTTATTTATTCTTATAGTTAGTTATATTTTTTATGGTTGGTGGGATTGGCGTTTTCTATTTTTAATTTTTATATCAAGCACGATAAGTTTTCTTTTGGGAAAGAAAATTCATAACACAGACGATACACAAAGGCGCAAAATTTATTTAACAATAACTATAATTTCAAGCCTTGGCATCCTTGGTTTTTTTAAATACTTTAACTTTTTTATTAGTTCGTTGCAGGGATTATTTTTGTCTGCTGGTATGGCTTTAACTTCGGTTACTACGCTTAACATTATTTTACCGGTCGGTATCAGTTTTTATACTTTTAAAGAATTAAGTTACGCCATTGATGTTTATCGGCGCAAGATTCCTGCGGCCGGTAATTTTACAGAGTTTTTAGCATTTGTTTCATTTTTTCCCCAACTTATCGCTGGACCAATAGATAGAGCGCAAAGTTTTTTAACGCAGTTCGCGCGAGAAAGAGTATTTAAAATGGAAGAAGCTATTGACGGTTGTCGGCAAATGCTATGGGGTTTTTTTAAGAAAATATTTATAGCGGACATGTTAGCGATTGCTGTAAATAATACATATAGTAATTTATCAAATGTTTCTGGCAATCAGTTGTTAATTGCCACTTTCTTTTTTGCTTTCCAGCTTTATGCTGATTTTTCTGGATATTCTGATATTGCGATTGGCACGGCCAAACTGTTCGGTTTTAAGTTAATGAGAAATTTTTCCTATCCTTACTTTTCAAGAAATATAGAAGAATTTTGGCGCCGCTGGCATATTTCACTATCAACTTGGTTAAGAGATTATCTTTATTATCCCCTGGTATTTAGTCGGAAAAACAAAACAAAAAGCTGGATATATGCAAGTACCTTTATTACTTTTATGCTTATAGGTTTATGGCATGGAGCTGGATGGAATTATATATTTATGGGAGTCATATTTGGATTTTATTTAGTCATGGGTTCAATAATTAAAAATATTAGGAAAAAGATTAAAATTTTTTAGTTTAGCAAGATATTTTTCTACGAATGGCAACCAAACCTTGGCTTTTTGACAGAGCCGATTGATAATGGTATGGTATTGTTAAGTAGTTTATTTTAAGGCGGAATAATTATGATTGGAATTGGAATAGATATTGTCTCTATTAGTAGGTTTAAAAATATAAAGAAAAAAGATTATCCATTTTGGGATAAATTTTATACAAAGAAAGAATGGGAATATTGCTTTTCAAATGTAAGATTTTCTGAACATTTGTCTGGAATTTTTGCCGCAAAAGAAGCTGTGATTAAAGCATGTGGTAAAAAAGAAATAAATAACCATGGTCAAATTGAAATTAAGCATAAAGTATGTGGACAGCCATGCGTGAAAATAAAAGGTTTGCCAAAACAGGATATACAAATAAGCATAAGTCATGATAGTAGTTTTGGAATAGCTATAGCGTTTAAGAGATAATTTAAGTATGAACATATCAAAAGAAAAAATAAAATTAGAGTCAAATGCCATAGCATCATGCATTGGGTGGGCCAAAGAAATTGATAAAATATCTAAAGATAAAGAAGCAAAAAATGTAGCTCTTTTGTCAAGCTTTACTATTAAGGGATTGGCAGAATGCCTAAAAACCAAATCATTTGTTCAAGATATTTTTTTAGATGTTTACGAAGGTAAATATGGACAGTGGAAGCAAGAGATACTGGGTAGTGAACTTTACGAATTTAAACCAGACATTATTTTTTTGTTACTCGATTTGCATGGTTTAAATCAAGATATTTTATATCGCCACCATGAAATTACTAATGAAGAACTCAATAAATTTAAATATGAAACGGAGGATGGATTATTACAGCTTGTAAGTTACATAAAAAGTAAAACTAAAGCAAAAATTATTATTAGCAATGCCAGTAAAATTTGGCCGCCGGTAACTGGAATTTTTGACAGCAAACTCAATAATGGATGGTATAGAATAATTGATGACTATAATAATAATTTACTGAATACTTATCAAAATGATAAACAAGTTTTCATTTTTAATTTTAATGAATGGTTAGGATACATAGGCAAAAAAGATTTTTGGTATGATAAATATTCTTTTACGGCTGATATGAAATTATCTCCCGAAGCAATTCCAATGTTAGCAGAAGAATTGACATCTTACCTTGTGCCTCTGGCTTTCAAAAAGAAGAAATGTATTGTACTTGATCTAGATAATACATTATGGGGAGGTGTTATTGGTGAAGATGGATTAGCCGGAATAAAATTAGCGCCAGCAGGCGAAGGGCAGCAGTTTTATTATTTCCAGAAATTGTTATTGAGTTTAAGCAAAAGAGGCATATTGCTGGCGATTAACAGCAAGAATAATCAAGAAGATGTAGAAGAAGTATTTTTACATCATCCGTATATGGTTTTGCGAAAAGACGATATTATAGTAAGCAAGATAAATTGGGACAATAAAGCAAAGAATATGCAGGAAATAGCCAGAGAATTAAATGTCGGTTTGGACAGTTTGGTGTTTATTGATGACGATCTGACTAACCGCGAGTTAATAAAACAAACATTGCCGGATGTCACAGTTTTGGACTTGCCCACCGATTCAACGAAATATATCCAAACTCTGCTGGATTATAAAGGATTCAATACATTTGAGTTTACTGGAGAGGATAAGAAACGGAGCGCGATGTATTTACAAGAAAAACAAAGAATAGAATATAAAGATGCAATTATAGATTTAGATACTTTTTTAAATAATTTAAATTTATGTATTTCGATAAAAGCAGTTGATGATTTTTTGATACCGCGCAGCGCTCAATTAACACAAAAAACAAACCAATTTAATTTAACCACACATCGTTATCAAGAAGATGATATCAAAAAATTTATTGAATCAGGCCATAAACTTTGGGCGCTAGATGTTGTTGATAAATTTGGAGAATACGGTATTACCGGATTTTGTATGGTCAAAGATATGCCGGATAGGTGGGAGATAGATTCCATGTTGCTTAGTTGTAGGGTTTTGGGGAAGAAAGTAGAAGAGCAGTTTTTTGGGTTTATCTTAAGCGAGCTTAAGAAATTAAACCCGAAAAAAGTACGCGCCTGTTACAAACCAACGCTAAAAAACAATCAGGTTAAAGATTTTTATAAAATTTTTAATTTCCATAAAATAAAATCATCCGAAACTGAAGACATTTGGGAGCGTGATTTGGATGATTATGTGTTTAATCAATATGGTTTTATAGAAATCAATAAACATTAAATATGAAAGAAAAATTATACGATATACTGGCAAAAATATTGGAAATCCCCAGCAACAAAATAAATGATGAAATTTCTCCAACCAACACGCCAACATGGGATTCTTTTAATGCTATAATGATGATGGTTGAGCTGGAAAAAGCTAGTGGTGTCAGATTTGATATGGATGATCTTATGGCGGTTAAAAATGTGGGAGATATTAAAAAAGTTTTAGATAAATATAATGTAAAATATGTATGTTAAAAAAATACCCCAGAAAGATATTTGGGAAAAAATAAAAGTCGGGGATGTCGCGTTTTTCAAAACGACTATTAGTAAAAACAAGGTAATGGATTTTATTTCTCTATCGGGAGATAAAAATTTACTTCATCGCGATAAAAAATTTGCTAAAAGTAAGGATTTTTTAGAACCTGTCGTGCATGGGATGCTTTTAGCGGCATTTTTTTCAACCTTAGTAGGCAAGTTTTTTAAAAATCATAATTTGTATTTATCGCAAAATATTAATTTTAAAAAGCCGGTTTTTATTGGTGAAACTGTCACTGTTAGGGGTAAGATAAAAAATAAGATTAATTCGGTTTATTTATTAGAAATTGAAACTGTCATCATAAATCAAAATAACGAAGAAGTGGTTAACGGTATTGCCAAGGTTAAATATATTTAAAACTATGATCAAGCCCAACACACTAATAATTGGCGGCACCAGCACTTTTGGCAAAACAATAGCTCATGAGTTACTGCTTGCCGGGCATAATCTATTTCTTACTTTTTTTCGTCAAGAAAAAGAAAGTTGTCTTTTAGAATTAATTAAATTATCAAAATCCAAAAAAAGCACATTAATTACCGCGCAATTAGACATCACCAATGAGTCGCAAGTTAAAAAAATTATTGGTTCAAGTCAAATAAAATTTAATAACTTGGTTTACACAGTCGGCGTTTCAACGGAATTTAGAACAATCAATAAAGACGATTGGAATAATTTTGAGATACAGTTTGCTGTCCAGATAAAAGGTTTATGGCTTACAATTACAAAGCTTATTGAGGAAGACCATCCATTGAAAAGTGTTTTAGTAATTGGTTCAGCGTGTTTATTTAATGTTCCTCCGGCCCGTTTGTTTAGTTACACGGTTGGAAAATATGGGCAATTTGGTCTAGTTCGTTGTTTAGCAAATGAGCTTGCTTCTAGAAAAATAAGGGTTAATATGATATCTCCTGGTGTTAGTGGAGAGGGTATTTCCACGATATATCCAGAAACCTTTATTAAATTGATAGAATCACAAACCCCATTAAAACGGCTGGTAAATAATAAGGATGTGGCTTGTTTAGCCAAATTTTTATTAAGCGACAATGCGGAATATCTTACCGGTTTGAATATTCCAATTGACGGTGGGTTGCATATGATGTGAATATAATAAATTTAATACTAAAATAACTAACTTAATATTATGGATGGAAACAAACATTCCGCGTCAAAGTCAGAAGAATTAATTAATAAATTTGAATCAAATACCGTTGCTTCGCTTAAAGATATCCCAGCTATATTATTTACATTTATTCTTGTTTTGTTTGGATGGATATTTTTCAGAGCCAACACAATAAATGAAGCGTTTTATGTGGTAAAAAAAATAGCTTTGGAATTTAATCTATTTAATATCGGGACAATTTATCCAAAAAGATTATTTATTATTGCGGGTTTCATTGTGGTGGAATGGATACAGAGAAGAAAAGAGCATCCTTTACAGATAGATGATTATCCATCTTGGCTTAGGTGGTTGATTTATTATCTTGTTGTTGCTGTGATCTTATTGTTCGGCGTGTATAATTATAATCCCTTTATTTATTTTCAATTTTAATTTAATAACTTCGCGACAGTTTGTTGTGCGGAGGTTTGTTTATGGCTAAATATCCGAAAACTCTCAAACTTTTTTTGAAAAATATCTTTTTGTTTTGGTTGCCGCTTGTGATTATTTTTTTTATTCTTGAAGCGGTTATTTTTTATTCGGGAGAACTCTTGCCGATAAAAAGGGTTATTAGTTTGCAGACCAAGAGTAGGCAGGATATTCTTTTTGGTCGCAAAATAGCCGATCAATCTTTGAGGACATATAAATACTTAACTATTTTATCAAAAAAGCCGGATGTTTTAGTTCTTGGTTCTTCGCGCGTTATGCAAATTCGCCAAGAAATGTTTGACGACAGTGAAAAATTCTATAATGCCGGCGGCTTAATTCATAATATTGCTGACCTGATTGATTTTATAAAATTACTGCCAGACGAAGCCAAACCCAAGACAATAATTTTAGGTGTTGATTTTTATTGGCTTGGCGAGAAAAATGACTTGATTTATGGATTATCGGAAGATTTAAGTAAAAAAGAAGAAGCGTATCAGTGGAAAGCGCATCTTTATGTTGCTAGGTATTTGTTTTTACAAATAGCAAAAAATCCGATATACATCTTTAAAAAAGTAGTTGACGAGCAAGAACCTATTGAAAGTAAGTCGGCTATCGGTTTGAATGCGTTGTTGTTTGGGGACGGTTTTCGTTCGGATGGCAGTTATCAATATGGGCACAATATTCAAGAGATGGCGAATGAAATTAAGTTTATTGACGGCGAAAAAGTTTTGGATCGGATTAATAATGGTACGGATCCATTTGAACAGGGTAGTTTTTTTAGCGAAGATAGATTCAATCTTTTGGCTGAATTTCTAGAGATTAGCAAAAAAAAAGGTATAAAAGTTGTAGGTTTAGCAACGCCGTTTTCATCAGAAGTAATAAAAGAGTTGAAAAGTTCTGTTTATCAGCGGGATTTATTTAACAATTTTCAAGCCAGGATTCCATTATTATTTGATGAGTTTGGGTTTCAGTTTTTTGATTATTCCGATTTAGCATCTTTAGGTTTGAACGATCTTTATATGTTTGATGGGATGCATTCTACAGAAGTTACTATGGGCAAAATTCTTTTTAATATCTCCAATTTTTTAGAATGGAACACAAAGAATGATTATTATAAATTAAATCCTGATTTTTTGACTAAACTTAATGATAAAAAAACAACTTCAATTCAAATAAGTTGGTGATTTATCCAAGTATTTTTTAGAATAAACATTAACCCATAAAACCGCTCCATTATTCAGTAAGTTATAAAAATATACATATTTATTCAGTGTGCGGTATTTTTCCGCAGTTTTTTATGAATGATTTTAAGACCATATTTATAACCATTTTTCAAGGAGTGGAAGCTAAAAATATCTTAAGAACGGATATTTTCAAAACCCTGATTGCCAATCCGGTTATTAAGATAGTTTTTTTTGTAAATACAAAAAATAAAATAAACTTTTATCAGCGGCAATTTAACAATCCAAGAGTATTTTATGAAATTGTTTCCAAAACCGAGCATAGTTTATGGCAACGGTTTTTTGGTTCCCTTAAATTTAAGATGATTAATACAGCTACCATAGATTGGAGACGCAAGTTGGCATTTGAAACACATAAAAATCTTTTTAGATTATGGGGCGGGTGGTTGCTGAATCGTATACTTGCCCGGCGTCTTGTTAGGAGATTGTATCGTTTTTTAGATATATTGCTGATTGATGATTCTGCATTCAATGTTTTTTTTGATAAATACAGGCCAATTGCCGTCGTCTCGGCCCATCCATTTGATGATAGAGAAGCGTCTTTATTGAGGGAAGCTAGAAAAAGGGGCGTTAAAACTTTTGCTTTAGCAAATTCATGGGATAAAATTACCGGTCGGTGCGCTTTGAGGGTATTGCCAGATAAATTAATTGTCTACAATGATTTGGTAAAAACAGACGCTATTAATTACGCAGATTTACCAAGCAAGGATATTTTTATTGGCGGAGTGCCCCATTATGATCAATATATTAACCAGAAAAAAATAAGTCGATCTGATTTTTTTAAACAAACAGGCGGAGATCCAAACAAAAAAGTTGTTTTTTATGCTCCCTTGGCTAAACGTTTCATTAGCTCAAGATGGCTTATGATTGATTATTTACAAGCGCTTATTGAACAAAATGTTATTAAGAACGCGCAGTTGTTTGTGAGATTCCAGCCAAATGATTTTGTCGAAATTGGCGAAGTTAGAAAAAGAAAGAACATAGTTTTTGATATTCCTGGAATAAGATTCTCAAATCACATGCCGATAGGCGCCGGCATTGATTGGGATTTAAGCCCAAAAGATATAGAGATGCTTATAAATAGCTTATATCATTGCGATGTTTTAGTTTCTTACGCTTCTAGCTTGTGCATTGATGCTTCTATTTTTAACAAACCGGTAATAAATATTAATTTTGAATTAGCCGAACCTTTATCGGTATATAGATCTCCCACAGAACTCTATAAAATGACACATTATTTAAACGCGTTAAAAACCGGCGCAATAAAATTGGTTAGCGACAAGGAGGAGATGGTTCGTTGGATTAATAAATATCTAGAGAATCCATCTATAGATGAAAATGCCAGAACCAGGTTAGTTAAAGAACAGTGCTCTATTTTAGATGGCAGGGCGGGGGAAAGGACGGCTAATTTTATATTGTCTAATATGTAAGCATTTATTTGGCATATTTAATTAATAAGTTATAAAATATTTAAGTTCAATTAACATCTTAATGAATCCCATCATTTCTTATATACATAATAAAATATGGTTAATGGTTGCTATTTTGGCCGTTTTTGTCGGTTTTTTATTTGTTATGCCGCAAATATTGCTTTGGATTAATATTTATGAATCTAACGCTGATTTTTTATTAATGCAGCAGAATGTATATAGGGATGAGTTTTTCCAATATATGCCTAGGGCCAGAGAAGTTTATGATGGCCATTTTCCTCCTGGTGGTATTTATGCCAATGACAACAATCCTACGCCACTAAATCCTATTACTCCATTATTGTTTTCTTTTTTCATTAAATTATTTAGGGGTGATATAAACATCGCTTATTTGTCGGCGCAGTTTTTATTCGCAATTATATTTTTTATTCTTTTTTATTATTTAGGTACGATTTTTCTTAGATCTAAGATTCCCTCATTATTTTTTAGTTTAGTCGGCACTTTAACGCAAATTCCACAAATGTTGGTTGGTTATAGTTATATTGATGATGATTATTTAGGAATGATTATAAAAAAGTTTATTCCTTTGGTCAGAACTCCTATAAGTAAGATGTATTTTTCTAGGATAGATGATCCAATGCTTACACTAGGTTTCTTGATCTTGGCTATTTTAACAACTTATTTATTTTGGATTAAACCAACCAAAATCAATGCTATTTTTGCCGGTTTATCTATTGGTCTGTTGGCTTATGTTTATTTACACTATTGGTTGTTCATGATGGTTTTTATCGGTTTGGTATTTATTTATAGTTTATATAATCGTACTGCGAATGATTATAAATTTAAACCAGTTTTTTTATTATGCTCGACTATTTTTTTGGTTTTAATACCATATATCGTTAACTATCTAAGATTTAATTTTTCCGGTTACAGTTCTGATTACTCCCTTAGATTAGGCAAAGAAATTGGCAGGTTCCTGGTTAATGACTATATAACTAATTTTTCGATGGGCTGGACCATTTTAGTAAATTATTTATTTTATTTCATTACATTAATTGCCGTTTATTTATTTTATTTTAAAAAACAGGCAGATTTAATAAAGAAAGGAGTTTTCTTTATCGGCCTTATTGTTACTTCTTTTTTGGTTTGGTATACACCGATGATTACCGGTTTTGGTTTTGCCCTTTTTCATTTTAACAAACCGATTAGTTTGGTTTATTTTATTATAATTTCAAGTTTGCTTTACGATTTATTCAGGACATTTTTTCCAACCAAGTCCATGTTTAAGAGCGGTATAATTTTGTTTGTTGTTATTTTATCGGTTTCTTTGGTAACAAAGCACATTGTGAATCTTTCTGGGTTTCTGTACCCGCCCAAAGACCAAATAATATCGTATGTTTTTCCGGGCGATATCATAAGTTCCTGGAAGTGGGTTGAATCTAATTTATCTGCAGAATCCACAGTTATTTCTGATTCTTTAGTGACTTCTTTATACCTTGGATCATATACTTCATCTCGACCATATTTGGCTACCGGTTTTTTGTCTACGCTTTCCAGTTCAGAATTAGAAAGAAGATTTTTGATAGTTAATAAGTTATTTGATGTACCAAAAGAAATGCTGGCTTTAAGATTTAAGGCAATCATCCCATATGATTGCAGTCAAGAAAAGTGTTATAAAGATACGGGAATAAATTTTGATAAAAGCATGTGGTATCTTACCGCTGCTGGGCGTTCAGAATTTGTTTTTAATAAAAACCTTAAGGAATCTATTGATAATTATAATAATCTTGTATTAAATTGGGAGAATTTTAATTCCGGTTTAGTATATCTTGGTCCATTAGAAAAACAATTTAGCAATCCCAATTTTAGCGCAGAAAAAAATCTTAGATTAATCTATAAAAATCCATCCGTGGAAATTTATAAAATAGTTGTCAAATAATCAATAGAAAAGAGTTATTTATTGAAACAGCTCTTCTTTTTTATTGGTTATACTGTAGTTATGTATACTATCTCTATGTTATATGAACAAACACGAGTTAATTGATTATTTTAATAAACATGCCAAAGATCGGGATAAATGGAGAAAAATAAATTGGTATTATCACCAAGTAGTTGAAAATTTATGCAAATTTATCATTCCACCAAATAGTTCTGTTGTTGAAATAGGTTCAGGAACTGGTGATTTGCTTAATGAGCTCAGACCCAAGTGCAGTGTCGGGATTGACATCAGCTCTAAAATGATTGAAATTGCTCAAGCCAAATATCCTCATTTAGAATGGCGGGTTGGTGATGCTGAAAATACGCTTGTTACAGAAAAGTTTGATTATGTAATTATGTCCGATGTTTTGGGTTATTTAGAGGATGTACATAAAACTTTTTCGGCCCTTCTAAAAGTAAGCAATGAACGAACAAGAGTTATTATTACTTATTATAATTATTTGTGGGAGCCCGTTCTTCGTTTGGCGGAATTTATGGGTCTAAAAGCCAGACAGCCAATACAGAATTGGTTATCTCCAAAAGATATAGAAAATTTACTTTATCTATCCGGTTTTGAAGTTATCAAGAAAGGCGAAAAAATGCTTTTACCTATCTGGATACCTTTAGTTTCCAGTTTTTTTAATAAAATTATTGCTAATTTGCCGATATTTTCACAATTGGGTTTGATTCACTATGTAGTGGCTCGACCCCAGCCCCAAAAAGAAAAGGACTATTCGGTGTCAATTATTATTCCAGCTAGAAACGAAAAAGGTAATATCGAAAATGCTATTTTGCGTTTGCCGAAATTTGGAAGTTCTCAAGAAATTATTTTTATTGAAGGTCATTCTAAAGACGGTACCCCAGAGGAGATTCGGCGGGTTATAGATAAGTACAGCAATAAAAACCATATTCGCTGCGCAGTTCAGAAAGGGGCCGGCAAGGGGGATGCGGTGCGACTGGGTTTTGAAATGGCCCAAGGAGAAGTATTGATTATTTTAGATGCTGATCTTACGGTAGCCCCAGAGGATTTGCCAAAGTTCTATAGCGCCCTGGTTTTTGGCAAGGGCGAATTTATAAACGGTTCACGGTTGGTTTATCCGATGGAAAAAGAATCAATGAGGATTTTGAATATCTTAGGCAATAAATTTTTCAGTATGATGTTTAGTTGGATTTTGGGTCAGCGTCTAAAAGATACTTTATGTGGCACTAAGGTGTTGTTTAAAAGTGACTATGAAAGGATAGCCGCCCATAGATCTTATTT
The DNA here is from genome assembly GCA_964365305.1 of uncultured Candidatus Saccharibacteria bacterium. Taxonomy (GTDB): domain Bacteria; phylum Patescibacteriota; class Minisyncoccia; order JACQLN01; family JACQLN01; genus CAYIPG01. Next base: position 23,746 of record CAYIPG010000001.1, on the reverse strand, counting down.
TGGTGATTTTGATCCTTTCGGCGATTTTGATTTACTGTTTGGGGCAGCCAAGCTAAATTTAAAAATTGTTGAGATGCCAATACGCTATGGCGCCCGCGCTTACGGCAATACCAACATCCAAAGGTGGAAACACGGCTGGTTGTTGCTAAAAATGACTGTGTTTGCCGCGCGCAAGTTCAAGTTTAATTAATTTATGATTATCAAAGATTTTTCAAAGATTTCTATAAAACCAAAGGAAAGCATTGGTCGGGCTTTGTCTTTATTGACTTTGAATAAATCAAGCCAAACATTATTGCCCGCCGGTGTTATTTTGGTTGTAAATCCAAAAAATAAATTGTTGGGCATTGCCACAGATGGTGATATTCGGAGGGGTTTATCCGAAGGGGTTTCATTGGATGATCCTATTGAAAAAGTGATGAACAAAAATCCTTTTTTAATAGAAGGGCCCAAGAGTTCTAATGAAATTTTATCCATAGTTGCTTCAAAAATAAAAAAAGAACATTGGCATAAAGATCGGTTGAATAAAATTATTATAGTGGATAAAAATAGGCGAGTGATTGATTTAGTTTCTTTTTACGATTTATGGCAAAAGAGTGATGTTAGGTTCAAACAAATTGGCGTGGTGGGGTTGGGTTATGTGGGTTTGACTCTGGCGGTAACTTTAGCCGATATTGGTTTTAAGGTGTGCGGTTATGATACCGATGCTAAAGTTGTTAGTTCTTTAAATTCGGGCGCCCCGCATTTTTTTGAGCAGGGTTTGGAACAAATTTTTAAAGATAATTTCAAAACCAATCTAAATATCGTCAATGATTTTAAGAACGGTAACAATTGCGATGTTTATTTTATTGCCGTTGGCACGCCCTTAAACAAAAAAACCAAAAAGCCCGATTTAAGTTATATCAAGTTCGCGGCGGAAAATATTGGCAGTGTTCTTAAATCTGGTGATGCAGTTATCTTAAGATCAACTGTGCCGATAGGTACTACCAGGGAAATTATTGTTCCAATTTTAGAAAAAAAATCTGGCTTAAAAGCGGGTGATGATTTTTTTGTCGCTTTCGCGCCGGAAAGAACAATAGAAGGCAAAGCGCTGGAAGAACTAAAAAAACTGCCTCAAGTTGTCGGCGGCATAAATTGGGTCAGCGCGGATTTGGTGGCCAGTATTTTTAATCATTTAACCCACTCGGTGGTTTTGGTGGAGTCGTTAGAGGAAGCCGAGATGGTCAAGTTGGTAAATAATGTCTATCGCGACGTGACTTTTGCTTTTGCCAACGAGCTTTCGTTGGTCTGCCATAAATTCGGCATTAACACCCACCGGGTTATTGAGGCGGCCAATAAGGGTTACGAACGGGGCCAGGTGCCTCTGCCCAGTCCGGGTGTAGGCGGAATTTGTTTGGAAAAAGATCCATTTTTATTTATTGAAAGCGCCAAGAAAGTAAAATATGTTCCCAAGTTGGCCAGTAACGCTCGGGCTATCAGCGAGACCATGGTTGATTTTGTGGCGAACGAAATTAATTCTTTTCTAAAAACAAAAAAGAAAAATAACAATAAGGTCTTAATATTGGGCGCGGCTTTTAAGGGTCGGCCCGCGACTTCAGATATCAGGGGCTCAACCACAATCGGTTTAATCGCCCGGTTAAAGAAATTCGGCCTAAAAAATATTCATGTTCACGACCCGGTGGTTAATGGTGACGAGGTTTCCCGTTTAGGGGTTAAATATACAGAGGATTTGAAGGATTCTTTTGCCAACGCCGACGCCGTGGTGGTTATGAATAACAACCCTATTTTTGAGGATTTAAATCTGCGTCAACTTTTGGCTTTGGCTGATAATTCTGTTTTATTGTTTGACACCTGGGGCTTATATAAAGAAGACGAAATAAAAAAGATAAAAGGAGTTGAATATAAAAGATTATAATGTACAAAGATCACAAAGTTTTAGGCCTGATTATGGCCCGGGGCGGGTCTAAATCAATTCCCAAAAAGAACATCAAATTATTGGGCGGCAAACCTTTAATCGCCCATACCATAGAAAAGGCGAAAGCGGCCAAATATATTGACCGCTTGATTTTATCTACCGACGACGAAGAAATAGCTAAGGTTGCCAGAGAGTGTGGTTGTGAAGTTCCTTTTATCAGACCGAAAGAACTGGCCCAAGATGATACGCTCGACCATCCTGTTTTTGTTCACGCCTTGGAGTGGCTGGAAAAAAACGATAATTGGCATCCAGATTTTATTGTTCATTTGCGTCCCACTCATCCGTTTCGAAAAACCGCCGATATTGATAAGGCGGTTGAAATGATTGCCGATAATTCCGACGCCGACGCGGTTTGGACAGTGGGTAAGCCGCCGGTTACTCCCTATAAAATGTTTCACGCCAGCGAGACCGGTTTTTTGAAACCGATTTTGGTTGTTGAAGGCGAAAAAGAAATATTCAATTGGCCGCGCCAAAAATTGCCGAAGGCCTATAATCATTATGGCCAAGTAGATGTGGCGCGTTACGAAACCATAATGAATAAAAAATCCATGTGCGGCGAAAACATTTTGCCGTTGTTTTTGGAAGGCGAGGTTTTTGATATTGACTCTATTATGGACTGGGAATTTGCCGAGTTTATGATTTCTAAAGGGTTGTTATCATGAAATTAAAAATATTGATTGCCGAAAGTAATTATTCGTCTAAGGCCCTAGCTATTTATAAAAAACTAGGGTCGATTTATTTTTTGGAGAATTTAAGCTCTAAAGAAAAAAATAAAATTTTTCCTCAAATTAATATTTTGGTTGTGCGCCTTGGCCTTACTGTTTCCGGCGAACTGATGGCCAAGATGTCTAATCTAAAAATTATCGCCACTTCCACCACAGGTCTTAACCATATTGATACAAAATACGCCAAAGCTAAGGGCGTAAAAATAATTTCTTTACGCGGACAAAAAAGTTTTTTAAAAAATATTCCCTCAACGGCCGAATTAACTTTCGGATTGATAATATCTTTGCTTAGAAATATTCCCGCGGCTTTTGATGATGTTAAATTAGGTGGTTGGAACAGTTCCAGTTGGAGCGGGCACCAACTTTTAGGGAAAAGCGTCGGTCTTTTGGGTTTCGGTCGTTTAGGCAAAATTATGGCTCGCTACGCCAAGGCCTTTAATATGAAAGTTATGGCCTGCGACCCCAATGTTTCAGAGAAGTTTATGAAATCGCGGGGCGTGGTCAAGATTAATATGGATGGACTATTTAAGAGATCAGATATTGTTTCACTTCATGTTTTACTAACCGATCAAACCCAAAATTTAATAAAAGAAAAACATTTGCGTTCCATGAAACCATCGGCTTATTTGATAAACACCGCTCGGGCAGAGTTGATAGAAAAAAATGTTTTATATAACGCCTTAAAAAACAAACGGATCGCCGGCGCGGGCATAGATGTAATGTGGGATGAACGCAGTGATGGTAGTCATCTAAAAAAAGACCAGCTTTGGAAATATACCAAAACTCATCAGAATTTAATCATCGCGCCCCATATCGGCGGCGCTACTTATGAGGCGATGGCAGTTACTCAAGATTTTATTGCTGAATCGGTTTTTAATTTTCTAAAAAAATAGATATAAAATTATTTCCTTACGCTCATTAATTACCATATTCCTTTGATTTTTCTATCGTAGCAGTGATATATAATAGTGGTGTATAAACTAATAGGACGACCTATGAAGTTTTTAGAGGATTTTTTGCAAAAATGGTGGGGTAGTTTGACGGCATCTGTTTTTATTATGATGCTGGTCTATTGGCCTTTTTTATTTTCCGATAAGGTAATAGGTGGTGATCCGTTACTTTTTAATATTCCTTACCTGAATTTTTTGAAGGAGAATATTTTTTCTGGCATGTTATGGAATCCTCAAAATGCTGGCGGGTTTCCTATTTACGCAAGTTTAGGCGGTTTTTTCTTTCCACTACACTGGATTTTTATAATCTTTTTTTCTGCTACGGTGGCTTTCTACTGGCTCATTTTCTTATCATCTGTTTTTGCTCTATTTTTTACTATTCTATTTTTAAAAGAACTGGGACTTGGCATCCATGCTTCTATTATTGGTGGTCTTAGTTTTGTTATCAGTGAACAATACTTTTTTGGCCACATAACATCTGTTGCTTACTCATTAGTTCTTTTACCCCTGCTGTTTCTAATAATTTTAAAAATAAATAAATCCGAGCGTCCACGGTGGTATGTTTTTTGGGGTGGCTTGGCAATAGGTTTAAGTTGGTTGTCAATAACGCCCCATTTTGTTCTCTGGATAATTATCGCGGCTGGATTTTTTGCAATTTATTTGGCTATTAAAAATACTGAAAAAAGAAAGAGGATTTTATTCAGTTTTGTTTTGATAAATATCGTCGGTATTATGATTGGGGCTGTTCAAATCTGGCCAACTTTCTGGGTGGCGCAGATGTCTTCACGGGGGATGCCTATACCTTATAATCTTCTTTCCGAGCACTCAATTCGTCCGGTAGATCTGCCTCGTTTTTTCCTCCCAGATTTCTATTCCGATCTGCCGATTTATATTTCTCGTGATAACGCGACCCAAGGGTCTGAAGAGTCCTTATATGTGGGCGCCATTCCATTCTTGTTTTTGGCAGCCTCTTTTTTTATCAGAGTTCCCTTTCTAAGATTTTTTCGGTGGCTGTTTTTGGCATCCCTTGCGATCGGTCTTAAATATTCACCCTTATTTTGGATAATAACGAAAATCCCGATTCTTAACGCTTTTAGAGTTCCCAGCCGGTTTATGCTAATAGGATCTTTTGCTTCAGCGATTCTAATAGGATTGGCTGCCGATTTTTTTATTAAAAAAGAATCACAACCCGAAAAGAAGTCAGCACTTATTCTTTTATCTGTCATTGGGATTAGCGCCATTCTGGTCACACTGGCGTTTGTTTTTTATTTTAGAATAAAGTACATCAAGGATTTTAATAATGTAGTGGTTTATGGGAAAATGCTGATTCCTTTTTTGTTTTTGGTTATAGGATATTTGTCTATGAAGTTTTTATACGGAGAGAAATACAGCAGGTTGCCCTTGCTGGTTTTGATTTTTATTACCGTTTTTGATTTTGTCTTGGTTTCTGCTTTTTCGTTTGATGTGAATGACCCCATATCTTACAAATACAAAGAACTGTCCAACGTAGGGTTTTTGCGGGCAAATCCCGGGCGCTATATAACTTTGTTTCCCGAAGAATTAGATAAACAGTTAGCTGAGGGAGGTGATGAGATCAGAAAAGAAAAAAATAATACTTTATGGATTAAACCCAATTTGAATCTTTTTTACGGATTAGACAGTGGCGGTTATTATGAGAAGCTTCTTAGTTTTAATACTAGTCGGTTATGGAAGATGATTCTTGTTCCGTCCGGGGAACTTTTTGTTTCACCCTATCCCAAAGAAGATATAAAATCTTTTGAAATGGATTCCGGATTATCCTCGGTTGTTTCTTACGATTTAGCCACCGCGCCTATAGCTGTTGATGAAAAGATAAAAATTCTAAAAAAGCGTCTGTTTATATTTAATTTTCTGGGAGTCCGTTATATACTTAGCAGTGTTGATTTTAGCCCCCTTGGTCTGGGCCGGGCATTTATTTTACCATTTGTTCAAAGCAAGAAGACTGGGGAAACCGTTGGATTATCAATATATGATAACAGCGACGCTAAACCCACGTTTTATTTTGTTAAAAAAATCAATGGTTTCGGCGCGAATAATGATAATATTTTTCAAAACTTCATAGAATCTGGATTGGCGGGGGAAGAAAATCCTATTTTTGTAAAATGCGCCGATTGTGACTCTACTGTTTTTTCGGCGATGGGGAATATTGAATTACAGGAAAAGAAAAATACTTTATTTAAAGTCAAAACAGATTCTGCCGATAACCAGTTTTTAATATTTTCTCAAAATAATTATCCCGGCTGGAAAGCTTTTGTGGATGGTAAAGAGGCAAAAATATATGAGGTTAACACAGTTTATATGGGTGTTTTTATTCCGCCGGGTGAGCATATTGTTGATTTTAAATATTCATACTATTTGCCGGATCTCAATTTTTTTAGATGATTTTTTGGCTGAAGGTTTTTTTATTGCAAATGATTATCGGTGTGCATTTGTTTTTGAGACATGACCATTACAATATCCAATGGGTTTATGTAGATACTGTGAGTGTTTAATCTTAGGAGGTTAATAAGTTTTTGTATAATAGCCGCCATAGGAACACTATACAAAGATAATCTTTTAGTGAACATGTTGAGATAAATATACTTGCCGGTATATCGGATTTTTTTTACCTCAAACCCAGCTTGAGACAGAAGTATTTTTAAGGAACGACTGGTGAAATAGAACAGATGTTCGTCTTTGTAACCCATCCAGTTAGTACCCATTATTTTGGCAGGCCAGCTGTTTATAGCGGGAACGGTCAGAACCAAACACCCGCCAGGTTTCAGAATGCGGTAGCATTGAGATATTGTTTGGACTGGATCGGGGACATGTTCTAAAGTATCCCAAAGCGTGATTATGTTGAAGTGGTTGTCGGGGAAGCTGGATTTTTCTAAAGTGGTTGCCGCGACTTTACCTATCAACTCTTTTTGGGCGGTTGTTATAGCGTTTTCTGAGATATCAATGCCGCGCACTTTCCAGCCCCGATCCTCCGCTGCTTTTAGAAAGAAGCCCATAGAACAACCGATGTCTAATAATTTACCTCGGAGTTGGCAGTTTTTTTCTATAAATTCTAATCGTCGGTGAGCCGTTTTAATTATAAGTTTTCTGTCTTTTTCATAGTTTTCATACCCGCACAGGTGTGATTGGTCGTTTTTAAAGTAAGAAGAATCGTATAATTGGGCGATAGATTTTTTATGGGGTTGAGGATAAACAAAAACAACCCCGCATTGTCGGCAGATTGATAAATTACGATAGCGGATGTGGTTTTTTTTGCTTATTTTAACGCTGCGGCAAATTGGACAGTTCATTATGTGTTTGGGCTAAAATTGCAACTGACATCCCAAAAGGAAATTTCATAATCCCTAGTAGCAAGGATTCCAGTTTTAGTATGGATACTAATAGGTAATTCACAGGCGTAGGAATATTGAGGTAAGAAACCGTGGGGTGTAAAAGTGCTGTTGATTTACTTTTACTGACTAACTGCTGGATTAATCTGTAAAACACCATTAGGGGAAACAATAGAGACATAGTATAAGTGGCGTAGGTAACTTTGAAACCAGTAGTTTCTAGTTTTTTAGTTAGATTTTTTAAGGTGTACCTTCTGAAATGGCCTAAGGCCTCATCATGTTCCGACCACAAAAATTGGTAAGCCGGCACAGTTATTAACATGTTTCCATTTGGCTTTAAGTGTCTTTTTATTTCGCTTAGTAATTTTATGTCATCTTTAACATGTTCTAAAACATCCAATAGTGTTATCAAATCAAAGTGGTTGTCTGGAAATGGCAATGCTTGATCCTTATTTATTGTGTAAACTTTATTACTAGGAAAGTTTTGTTTTGAAAGTTCTATTGCCACAGTTGACACCTCTGCGCCGACCGTATTACCAAACTCATTTAGTAAAGAAAAATTACCGCCTGTTCCAGAACCATAATCAAGAATTCTAAGGCAGGTTGTTTTGGAGATATATTTATTTATTATGTTTTTTATGATAAATCGCCGGCCGACGAACCACCAATAAAATTTTTCAACTTTATAAAGATTATAATATTCTCGCTGGTTCATTTAACAATTTTTCTTGATTAAAATTTGGGTTTGCAGTTAGTATATATAAGTGTTTTAAATGGGTCAATCTGTATTCAATTCATATGAAAAAGGTTTCAAGAATAAATAAGTTTATTGTCACCAATTTTGCTTATGGCACCGGGCCGTATTTAAGAACCACCGAACTGGTTTTGGCCATCAATGAGGAGTTGGAATCGCAGGGTCGGGAACGCTTTGGCATTATCGCGCCGTGGGTTTATGGCGAAAAACAAAAGCGGATTATGCTGGAGGAGTTTAGCGCCGCCAATCAACAATATCCCGGCGAGATATTGTTGTGCTCTCGGTTGGGAGAAATTTTAAAAACCATTTTTTACGGCGATAATACCTATCAGCAAGCGTTGGAAATCTGGGCCGACAAATTTAACGAAGTTAATTCGGCGGCCACTGACTACTTAAAAGGAGAAATTGAAGTAGAGGATTTGGCTGGCCATAAAAAAGTTGTTTCGGGCGGGGATATTGTTTTAGAACTTTCCCGCTCCGGCCGGGTCAAATATGGTCTGTCGGTTTGTTTCGGGGTTAGTTTTGGGCATATTTCCGAAATATTGAAAAATACTCTGACTATTTCCAAAGAGGAAATTGCGGTAGATCGGGAATTGGTTAAAAGAGTCATTCCGCTGGCCGAAGAAATTGAATCCCAATACCAATTTATCGGTTTGGCTCATCCCGGAACTTTTTCTTATATGGCCAATCGTCAGCCCTATCCTAAAGAGGTTTTGATCCCGCCAACGATTTATCCCCCAGTTCCAAACAACGACGATATTGCCGAAGGCATCTATGTGACCATAACCGGCATTCCCGGTTTGGAGCGGTTGTATAAAGAAGCCGAACAATTGGGCTTAAAAATTTACAGCAACGATCCCAAAACAGTGCCGGGGTCGGAAAAACTTTTGCCGCATGTTGTTTCCAACCCCAAAATAATTTTCCAGTTTGCCCGTTCGGGCTGGGGCTCGGTTTGGTTGTCGCAACTTTCCGGAACGCCCTTAGTGGTGCCTGATTTTGATCCCAAGGATGATCCCGAAATTTATTTTAACAATCGCTGTGTTGAAAAACTGGGCTTGGGCATTGTGTATCGCGGCCAAGGTCTGGGGGAAATGATCGCAGAGGCAGAAAAAATGAAACCAGCCATCCGCGCGTTCAATCAGGAACTATTAGAAAAATTTGGGACTTTAGACGGCAATCGTTACGCAGCTAAGTTGATAGCCGAAAAACTTACATCCAAGGCTTAGCCTTGGATTTTCTTAACCCGCCCCTCGCCAACAGCCCGGGGCGGTTTTTTGTTTGCCCCGTCAGACAACTTTGGCAGCTGCTTTCTCAATCAAACTTCATTAGGACTATTATATCTTGGAAAATCTTATTTTTTAATAGACATTATATCACCATTAGCGCAGCTATTTTGATTGGCCAAAGTTGCTTTACGGGGTTTGCCTAGCGGATACAAATTTGCTAGTTTTAGGGTTATATTATTATACAAAAAAAGTAGAATTACATGCCTAAAATAATCGTTGAAATTTGCCAAAATCACAACGGCGACCGTCAAATTTTGAGAGATATGATTTATGCCGCTAAAGAAAACGGCGCCGATATTGTTAAGGGGCAAATTATATTCTCGGAGGATCTAACTTGCCGCGAACGGTTTGAAGAAGGCCACGAAGAAAACAACGGTGTTCGCACAACTATCAAGCGGCCATATCAGGCCGAACTGGAAAGATTGCGGGGTGTTGATTTAACGGCAGATGACTACAAGTTTTTTGTGGACGAATGCAATAAAGTCGGTGTAGCGCCGATGCTTACAGTTTTTTCCAGAAACAGAATTCCATTGGCCGCTGCTTTGCCCTACGCCAGTCAAAAAATGGTTAAGGTGGCCAGTTATGATTGCGGCAGTCATGCTATGGTTTCGGAACTATCGGATAATTTTGATAATTTGATAATTTCCACCGGCGCTTCGTTTGACGAGGAAATTAAAAAAACCGCCGAGATCTTAAAATCAAAAAATAAGGACTTTGTTTTTTTACACTGCGTTACCAATTATCCCAATACTCTGGCCATGGCTAACTTAGCTCGTCTGGATTGGTTGCGTCAATTTACTCCCCGCATTGGTTGGTCGGACCATACTCTGATTTCTCGCGATGGTATTAAGGTATCCAAAGCGGCGATAATGTTAGGGGCGGATTATATTGAAAGGCATTTTACGATTCTGCCGGCCGATAAAACCAAGGACGGTCCGGTTTCCATAACGCCGGAGTTGTTAAAGGACTTATCCGATTTTGCTAAATTATCAAAAGAGGAACAAAAAAATATAGTTGAAAAAGAAATTCCTGATTGGAAAGAAATGGTCGGTTTGCCCCAAAGGGAGATGACTCATACTGAAATGTTGAACCGCGATTATTATCGCGGCCGCTTCGCCAGTTTGATAAATAACGACTGGGTTTATAATTGGGAAGATAAAAAAATATCATGAGCAATTTTTGGGACAAAATTTCTAAAGGCGTATTGGTGGTGGCCGAAGTGGGCAAGGGGTTTATTCAAACGGAAGCGGATCAGACGGTTGAAACATATCTGCGGAATGCTAAAGAATTGGCGAAATTGGCTAAAGAAGCCGGGGCCGACGCCGTTAAATTTCAAACCCACACCGTAGAGGATGAACAGGCCAACATCAGTGTGGTCGCGCCGCATTTTAAGGGCGCCGACCGATACAACTGGGTCAAGCGCAATACTTTGGCCACGCCGGTTTGGTTTTGGCGGGAATTAAAAAAATATTGCGACGAAATCGGCATTTTATTTTTTTCCACGCCGATGACTCGCGGCGCGGCTAAACTTTTGAACGAAGAAGTGGGCGTGGAATTATGGAAAGTCGGCTCGGGCGATATTTTGGATTTTGTGATGCTGGATTATTTGGCTTCAACAAAAAAGCCCATAATAATTTCGGGCGGTATGAGCACTTTGGCAGAAGTTGACAATTCGGTTGATTTTTTAAAACGGCGCGGCACCCCATTGGCTTTGATGCACTGCGTTTCAAAATATCCCTGCCCCACCGAGGATTTGAATTTACGCACTGTGGAATTTTTTAAACAAAGATACAATGTTCCGGTTGGTTTTTCGGATCACTCTATTGGCATTGATTCGGCTTTGGCGTCGGTGGCTTTGGGCGCCACTATAATAGAAAAACATTTTTCGCTAAGCCGCGATCTGTGGGGTTCGGATCATAAAGTTGCCCTGACGCCGGATGAGTTGAAGTTTTTGGTTGATGGTGTCAGGAAAATAGAAACAGATCCGCGCCTGAAAGAAGAATATCTAAACAAAGAAGTTGTAAAAGCCGGCCTGGGACAAGTCGATAAAATTTTGCAAAGCGGCGAGGAACAATTTCGGCCGTTTTTTAGAAAAACCTTAGCGGCCGCTTGTGATATTAAAAAAGGGGAAGTTATCAGTTCCGAAAAATTATGGGCGATGCGGCCGCAGGCCTATCTGGCCGGTTTGCCATCGGAAAAATACGAAGAGATTTTGGGCCAAAAAGCCGCGGCGGACTTAAAGAAAGGCGAACCGATTCCGGTTGAATTTATATCATGACAACATTGGTCGGGAAAAGAAAAATCCTGGTGCCGATTTTTAACCGAGCGCATTATGGCCGCTTAAGAACGGTTCTTAGCGCTATTAAAAATCATCCGGGTTTGGAACTTCAAATAATCGTGGGCGTGCCGGCGGCCTACGACAATTTTTTTGCCAATATCAAACATAGTCGGCCCCGATCGTGGCTTTTAGCGTTGCCATGGTATGTTTTGGGGCGCCTTAGATCGTTTCTGGGAAAAGATTATGTTCTTAAAAATGATTTTTTGGCAAAAAGTTTATTGAAAGACGGTTTTAGTGTAAACGGTTATGTTTCTTTTTTTCTGGATGGCGGCAATTCAGAAACCATGGCCAAGTCGGCCGGATTGGGAATTATAAAATTGGTGGACAAACTCAAACAATTAAAACCGGATATCGTTTTTGTAAACGCCGACCGCTTTGAAATGATAGCGGTGGCGGTTGCGGCTTCTTATCTTAATGTGCCCATAGCCCACAACGAAGGCGGCGATTTAAGCGGCACTTTGGACGAAAGCGTTCGCCATGCCATTACTAAATTAGCTCATCTCCATTTTACTTCCACCGAAGCCAGCCGAAAACGGGTGATTCAAATGGGCGAGAATCCCGAATTTGTTTTTAATGTCGGCTCGCCGGCGATAGACGCCGTTTGTCGATTAAATAAAAACACCGTCTCGGATATTGATATTATTGATAAAGTAGGTGAAAATTTTTTATTGGTTCTTATGCATCCAGTGACCACCGCTTCTAAAGAGGAAAATAAAACAATGGCCAATGTTTTGATAAGGTCGTTGGACGAACTAGGTATGAATGTTGTTCTGTTGGGCTCAAACATAGACGCCGGTTCGGCTGAACTTGGCAGAATAATCAAGGAGTGGGCCAATCAAGAAAAGAAGTTTAAAGTTTTTTTCACCAAACACTTGCCGCCCGATGATTTTTATAGACTTTTGAATAAGTCCTCTTGCGCTATCGGCAATTCATCTAGTTTTATAAGAGAAGGGGCTTATTTTGGCACGCCGGTGGTGCTAGTCGGTTCTCGTCAAAACAGTCGGGAGCGTGGAGATAATGTTATTGAAACAAAAATGGATTCAAGCGAAATTATAACAGCGGTTAAGCGCCAGTTGAAAATTGGAAAGTATCCCCGTAATACCATGTTTGGCAACGGCAACGCTGGAAATAAAATTGCCGATATTTTAGCGAGTGTAAATCCAGATCCGCAAAAATCTTTTAATACTCTATCTTTATGAAAATACTTGGCATTATAACCGCGCGCGGCGGCTCTAAGGGTATTCCCGGTAAAAATATAAAGGACTTATGTGGCCAGCCACTAATTGCTTACACGATTAAAGCCGCCCAAGAGTCGGGTGTTTTTGATCGTTTAATTTTAAGCACTGATGATCAAAAAATCGCCGATGTGGCCAAAAAGTATAATGTGGAAGTTCCTTTTATCCGTCCCGCTGAACTGGCTCAAGACGGCACGCCGCATTTGCCGGTGCTTCAACATGCCATATCTTGGTTAAAAGAAAACGAGAACTATCAGCCCGATGTGGTGGCGCTGTTACAACCCACCGCGCCGTTAAGGCAGACCTGGCATATCCAAGAGGCCATGGTCTTATTCAAAAATAAATTAGCCGATTCGGTGGTTAGCGTTTCCGAAATCCCAGGACATTTTAGCCCCTATTGGGCGGTGGTGGAAAATGAAAATGGCTGGGGTGAACTTTTTATCGGCGAGCCGATAAAAAATCGCATACCCCGCCGGCAAAGTTTTCCTAAAAAAAATTATTACCACAATGGCGCCATTTATGTTTTTAAACCAGAAATGTTGTTTGATCCCCAAAGTCCTAATTTTTACGGCGACAAGGTGGCGCTATATCCCATGGCCGAAAAATACAGTGTTAACATTGATGGTCCTGAAGATTGGTTCTTGGCCGAATTGGCTGTAGAAAAATTACGGAGTCAAAAGTTGTAGCTTGGTTTCTTTTGTGCTAGGGTGCGGCTATAAATAAATGCTTGATACCAAGAAATTATTTGCCTGGGTGGTAAAAATAGGTCTTTTGGCAGTGCCGATTTTGTCGCTGGTGGTAACCCGGTCTTTGTTTTTCCCTTTTATCACCGGCCGTAATTTTATTTTTAGGATTATAATAGAAATCATTTTTGTGTTCTGGTTGTGGTTGATGATGAGCGACTCCCAATATCGGCCGCGCTCCTCGGTTATTTTATATAGTGTGGTGACATGGACATTGGTTCTGTTTCTAGCCACTATTTTTAGCGTTTCCCCCTACAAGAGTTTTTGGTCCGGTTTTGAGCGGATGGAGGGGTTCTGGGGTTATTGGCATTATTTTATTTATTTTCTGATGCTAACCAGTGTTTTCAGGAAGGAACGGGACTGGGTTGTATTTTTTGGAGTATCACTGGTAGTCAGTTTGACCGTGAGTTTCTATGCTTTGTTGCAATTGCTGGGTTCATTTGATATTCATCAGGGTGATGATCGCATAGACGCCACCATGGGCAATGCCACTTATTTGGCCATCTATCTTGTTTTCCATATTTTTCTTTTATTGTGGTTCTTTTTGAGGTCTCAAGGTCGGAGTATTTTTTTGAGATTGATTTTGCTGGCGGCGGCCGTGTTTGAATTTTTCATTGTTTATAAAACGGCCACGCGCGGCGCTATTCTCGGCCTTATCGCCGGTTTATTTATAGGGGCTGTAATAAATGTCGTGTATGGGCGCGGTTTGGCTCGCAAGTTAGCGTTATCTGGTTTATTGGTTATAGCGCTGATGGTGGGGAGTTTTCTTGCTCTTAAAGATACTTCTTTTATTAGAAACAGCGATGTGTTAACCCGCTTTGCCAGTATCTCGCTAAGCGAGACCACTACCCAATCCCGTTTTCTTATTTGGAACATGGCTTATCAGGCCTGGAAGGAAAGGCCGATTTTGGGTTGGGGTCCGGAAAATTTTGTTTATATTTTTTCTAAATATTATGATTCCAGAATGTGGCGCCAAGAACCCTGGTTTGATCGGGCTCACAATGTTTTTCTGGACTGGCTTACCGCCACAGGCATAGTTGGCCTACTGACTTACTTAAGTATGTTTGCCGCCGCTAGTTTTGTTTTGTGGAAACTTTTTAAATCAAAAACATTGTCAGCCAAATTAGTGGCGGTAATGGCGGGTTTGTTAGTGGCTTACTTTATCCACAACATTTTTGTTTTTGATAACTTCACCAGTTATATGATTTTCTTTGCCGTCTTAGGGTATTTACACTGGTTATATGTTAAATCCGACCAGGATTTGTCGGGCAATAATTTATCGGAGACGGTGGCCGTGCCTAAAATTGCCAGATCTGTTATCACGGCTGTTGTTGGAGTCATAGTGATTTTTTCGCTGTATTCTTTTAATGTTAAACCGATTTTGGCTTCCAAGAGCATTATCAATGCTTTACAGATGGTAACTTATTCCCGGGACGGCAGCCGCGCGCGCGATTTAGATGGGGGTATGCAGGCCTTAAAACGCGGCATAGAGTATAATACTTTTGGCACGCCGGAAATTAGAGAACAACTCGCGCTTTATTCGGAAAAGATCAATGATGATCCGGCCACTCCAGCCGAAGAGAAAAAAAATGTTACCGAGTTTGCCTTGGAACAAATGAAAATACAAGCGGAAGCATTTCCATATGACATTCGAGCGCTGGCATTTTTGACAACTCTTTACGGCACGGCGGGTGATTATCCTAACGCCATCCTCACAGCCCGGCAAGGTTTAGGCGTGTCTTCCCAAAGGCAGCAGTTTTATTTCTTGTTGGGCGAGGCCTATTTTAGGGCGAGCGAGGAGGACTTGGCGATGGACACCTTAAAACAGGCCTATGAACTCGCGCCTGAATATCCCGACGCTATCCATAACTATGCTATCGTGCTTATTTTTTCCGGCCGACCGCAAGAGGCCGAGGCCTTGCTTAAAAAACATTTCGGCGCCGAGGTGGTGGCTAATCCAAAATATATAAATGCCTATATTGCCTTGGGTAAGTTTGATAAAGTGGCTTTGATTTGGGAAAAGCTGGTGGCCCAAAATCCCAGTGACGCCCAGTATCGTTTAAGTTTGGCTTCGGCTTATGTCAAGATCTTTCAAGATAAAAAAGCCATTGAACAATTAGAAAAGGCCATAGAACTGGCGCCCGACTTTAAACAACAAGGAGAGGTTTTTATCAAACAAATTAAAGAAGGCAAGCTAAAAAGGTAAACGCCGGAAATTTTTAAACCGCCTATTTATTTCAATGGGTTAGTGATTCTATATCACTAACCCTTTTTGTTTGTGGATAACCCCACTTGCTATGTTTTTTAAGATTTATAGTACAATAGTTATATTAGTCAGGAAAATTATAACCTAAAGATCTGTTTGGGCGTTTCTAGTGGAACGCGCGGGTCTTAATAAATAATAAGTTTAATGAGTAAAAATATGAAATCTCTCATTTCCAAGCGGTACTTTTTAGCAACCGCGGTTTCTTCTTTATTATCAATTTTTATGGTGGCGGTGGTTGCTTACGGCGCGACTATGACCATCAGCAGTACCGGTTTGGGTAGTGGTACCTCCACGCCCGGCGCTATCATTGGCGCTACGGGCGGCATAATCGCTGAGGATTTCGTAACTGCCAGTGTTTTTAATGCCACTTCAACCACGGGCGTTTCCTGGTTTAAGGGCAGAGTTGGTATTGGAACTACTACACCTTCATTGACTCTAAATGGCGATGGTGGATTAGCGGTTGAAGGAGGGGCAATTATCGGTGATTTTATTTATACTTCTTCCTTTACCGCTACTTCTACGACAGCAACCTCAACTGTTCGGTTTGGTTTGCAAGTTGCCACCACATCTCTTTTTGTTGATGGTAATTCTGGAGCCGTAACTATTGGAACTTCAACTGTGCCAAATTCTGGCGATATCGGTAATACTACAGTTACTCCGTCATTTACAGTTTCGGGAGTGGGCCCTGCTTACCAAGCGACAGGAACTGCTTATGTAGCAGGGGGTGGTGCCAGTGGTGGTGAGATTTTATTAAAATCAACGGATGGCAATAATTGTGTTTCGTTGATGGCGACGACAGGCGCGCTTGATCCACTTACTGACACCGCAAGCACTCAAGATATCGCTAAGCTGTTATCAGCAAGAGTTGTCGCTTGCCCAAGATAATTACCAGAATAACTAATTTATCTTATTAAACCTCTATGAAATTTAATATTAGTGTTATTTTGGGGGCGATTAGCGTCATCATGGTTCCGATGATTGTGTTGGGAGCGTATAATGATGTAAATTTATCTTCGGGTACAACGATTCGTACAACGATTAGCGGCACAATAGTTGACCTGACGGTAACTAGCGGAGTCATCCAAAGCATAACTGTTAATGAGACCGTTTTGGATATAACACTTGCCGCTGGTTCCAGTATTGACATAACTTCCGCGGGTAAGAGGAATTTTACCTATAATGTAGATAAGGTCACTGCGAGTTTTGAATGCAATAGCTCGTCATCTGTGCTACAACTTGCTTTGTCAACGGGTGCCACAGAGACCGTGGGTGTTACTCCCACATCAAGTACTTGCGTGGTAGCGGGTTCTACCGGCACTGGAAGTTCTTCTTCATCATCATCGTCAACCACTAGCACGACATCTTCCACTCCTAGCACGACTACAACCACCACAACAACTACAGCTACCACTGCGACTCCTACGACTACTACCACCACCGTTGCGACTCCGGCTCCAACAACTACAGTTGCTCCAGTTACCAGCGCGCCTGTTGTATCGGCGCCGGCAGTGGTTGTTCCGACTGTTGTAATAACTAAAGAACTCAATCCCGGCACTCGCAGTAGTGATGTTATGGATCTACAGAAACTATTAGCTAGAGATCCATCTATTTACCCCGAAGGCATAGTCAGTGGTCTTTATGGCCCCAAAACAGTTGTAGCTGTTAGAAAATTCCAAGCCAAATATGGTTTGCCTCAAGTTGGTCGTGTCGGTCCAGCTACTCTGGCTAAGATCAATGAGGTGTTGGGCGCTCAGGTTTCGGCCGTTGCTCCAACAACACCTTCTGTCGCCGCTACGGCCGCTGATCAGATTCAAGCTCAAATTCAAGCAATCCAATCCCAAATTCAGGCCTTAACATCTGGAGTTTCAGTTCAGACACCGTTAGCCATTGGCGCTGTTATGATTGATACCGAACTCAACCCCGGCACTCGCAGTGATGAGGTTATAGATTTACAAAAATTATTGGCCAAGGATCCAGAGGTTTATCCTGAAGGTACTGTCAGCGGATTCTATGGCTCTAAGACCACAGCGGCAGTTAAAAAATTCCAGGCCAAGTATGGAATTTCAACTGTTGGCCGAGTCGGTCCGGCTACTATGGCTAAAATCAACGAAGTGTTGGGCAGTGTATCAACTCCAGTGGTAGCCCCATCTACTCCAATGGTTGCTCCAGCGACTTCTAATAATGATCTGACTAAGCAAATAGAGGATCAAATCAAAGCCATTCAAGGACAGATAAACACTCTGACGGCTCCAAGTGTTCCGGTTGCGCCAGTCAAGACCGCCCCCACCCCGGCTACAACCTCTACGGATGATTTAACCAAACAAATTGAGGCCCAGATAAAAGCCATACAGGATCAAATCAAGGCGTTGCAGTAATGGTTGGTTCACTTGATAAGCCCAACTCCACCCTTAAAAAGGTGGAGTTTTTGGTTACTTTCGGATAGAATTTTGGTTATATAATAGATGATTTATGAAGAACAAAATGGATAATAAAATCAAGGTAATAGTCACCGGCGGCGCCGGGTTTATCGGGTCTAATTTGAGCCGAGAATTAATTGATCGGGGTTTTAATGTTCATATTATAGATAATCTTTCTACTGGCAATAAAAATAAAATTCCTGCTGGCGCCATATTCCATAAAGCCGATATAACTGATCTCAAAAAAATAAAACCTATATTTAGAGAAGCAAAGTTTGTTTTTCATTTAGCGGCTTTGCCACGAGTTCAACTTTCTATTGATGATCCTATTACCACGAACAATATCAATGTCACCGGTACTTTGAATGTTTTAATGGCGGCCCAAGAAGCCCAGGTTGAAAAATTAATTTATTCAGCATCTTCTTCGGCTTATGGAAATCAAACCAAATTGCCTCTCAAGGAAAACTTTAGCGCCATGCCATTAAGCCCATATGGATTGCAAAAACATATAGGCGAACATTATTGCCGAATTTTCAGTTCTGTTTACGGCCTAAAAACCGTGGCGCTTAGATATTTTAATGTTTATGGCCCGGGCATGTCGGACAAAGGCAGTTATTTGGCTGTCTTCGCTGTTTTTTTGAATCAAAAAAATAAGGGTCAGCCGCTAACTATTGTAGGTGACGGCAAACAAACGCGTTCGTTCACCAATGTTAAAGATGTGGTGCGGGCCAATATTTTAGCTATGCAATCAAACAAAGTTGGCCAAGGCGAGGTAATTAATATTTGTTCCGAGAAAGCATATAGCGTCAACGAAATCGCTAAAATAATCGGCGGTCCGATTATTTATTTGCCCGAGCGAGGCGGTGAAATAAAATATAGCCAAGGAGATACTTCTTTAGCTAAAAAACTTTTAAGGTGGGAGTCAAGGATAACACTAGAAGAAGGGATTGCTGAACTAAAAAAGATTTATCTATCTTGATTTTAAGGTATGAATTCTAATTCCAAAAAAATATTACTTTTGGTTGGAGATGTAGTTGTGATATACCTGTCTTTATTTTTGACAGTTTATCTTAGGTACAACAACATTGATCCGGCGCATACCAATTTTACCACTTATCAACTTTTCTTTTTGCATGTTTGGGCTTTTTCTCCTTTAATATTTTTATGGTTGATTATTTTCTACATCCATAATCTTTACGATATTACTTCGGCCAAGAACACTTTAGAATTTTACAGCGGTTTAGCTAGGTCATTGATGATCAATTTCTTTGCGGCGGTGCTGTTCTTTTATTTTGCCAGTTTAACCGAAATAGCGCCTAAGACAAACCTATTTATCTACTTTGCCATATTTTCTTTTTTATTTTTGCTGTGGCGGGGGCAGGTTAATAATGTTTTTAAGAGAAGGTTTTTAGTTAACGCTGTGGTTATGTCTGATGACGATCGCGGTTTCCGGCTGGCCTTAAAATTAAACCAAAACCCCCAGGTCGGTTATAGGGTGGTATTTTTTGTTGGTCCTAGGCCTGTTGGAGAGTCAAATAAATTTTGGCCGGAGTTTTTAAATCCGTCTAAAAAAATAAGTATTTTTGATTTAGTGCAGAGCAGTAAAGTAAAGGCCTTTATCATTGATGATAAGTTTTTTAATAAAGATGTTTTGGTAACATCACTTTCTGATTTTATCGACAGAGTAGAAATTACTAATCTAACCAAATTTAACGAACGGGTTTGGAGAAAGGTTGATATAAGCGGAGTAAATAATTTATGGTTCTTAAACAATTTTTCTTCGGGCCGAAGATTGGGCTATGAATTTGCCAAAAGATCTGTTGATTTTTTGGCCAGTTTAATTTTCTTTCCCTTGGCAATAGTTTTAGGCGTTGTTATTGCAATTTTTATCAAACTGGAAGGTCGGGGGCCGATATTTTATAAACAAATAAGAATAGGCCATAGGGGCAAATTATTTACTTTAATAAAATTTAGAACCATGCGCATTGATGCCGAGGCCACAGGTGTTCAATGGACCGTTCAAGATGATAACCGCATTACTAAAGTCGGCCGGTTTATTAGAAAAATTCGTCTAGACGAACTGCCGCAGTTGATAAATATTCTTAAGGGTGAGATGTCTTTTGTGGGGCCGCGCGCCGAGCGCCCGGAGTTTCACGAACTATTGGTTAAAGAAATTCCTTTCTATGAAAAAAGATATCTGGTTAAACCGGGCTTAACCGGCTGGGCGCAGATAAATTATACTTACGGTTCTTCGGTGGAAGACACTAAAGAAAAACTATCCTACGATTTTTATTATCTAAAAAATCGTTCGCTGATTTTTGATGTCGGTATAACTCTTAAAACCGTTAATATCGTTCTCTCCTGCCTCGGTCGCTAAATTATAAAGCAAATTTTTTGGTATTTTTATTCTCTTCGTATTTTCGTTCTTCATCCCTCGGTATTTGTGATTTCTTCGCTCTTGCCTGTTAGTTTTGTTCAGGACATGAGTTATTTATATCAATACAAAAGTATTTCTATCTTACTTCGAAGTATGATAGAATTATAGCTATGAGAGTTAGTCCTAGGAGATTAGATTCAAAAGTTAGAATGCATTATCTTGATCTTTTATGGACAAGCATTACTGAATTGCGTTCCAGAGAAGAAGTTAAGAATTTTTTCAAGGAACTGCTTAGCGAAACCGAGGCGGTTATGTTAGCAAGAAGAATTATGATTGCCCAACACCTGCTAGCTGGCAAGGGTTACAGTGAGATTGCCGCTGAACTTAAGGCCAGCCAAGGCACAATAGCTAATGTCCATCGTTGGTTAATTTCTGGTTTAGGCGGTTATGAAAATGCGATAAAGAACTTTCAAAAGGTTTTAAGTAAAAGATTTATCAAGTCAAATAAGAGTGAAGATATAGCATATTCTTTTAATTGGTTAAAAAAGAAATACCCCTTGCATTTTTTATTGTTTAATCTTCTTTCTAAAAAATAGTTTCCATTTTTCTACCTCCTTTCTACTCTACCTCTCTATTCTCTACTACCTTACTTCGAAGTAAGGTAGTAGAGAATAGATAATTTAATATGAACCCAGAGAATATGTTAAAAGGCCGAATGGCTGAAACATTGTTTGAAGAAATGATGCGTCATTCCGGCAATATAATTTATCGTTTTGGTTATGAGGCGCTTGTTCAAAACCTCACTCAGCTGGAGGAAAAGTTTGATCGCTATAGTGATG
Source organism: uncultured Candidatus Saccharibacteria bacterium (assembly GCA_964365305.1). Taxonomy (GTDB): domain Bacteria; phylum Patescibacteriota; class Minisyncoccia; order JACQLN01; family JACQLN01; genus CAYIPG01. The sequence goes on along the minus strand of CAYIPG010000001.1, from coordinate 2,479 downwards.
TTGGGGAAAAAATTCGCGCCATACCTGATTTTATAGTTATTGATAGAAAAGGCAAACCTGTTTTTGTTGAGGTTAAATTTCGTTGGAATCCAGAGCTACACATTAGTGATTACAAAATGCTTGAGCGAATAGGAAGATTTTGGGGACCCAAAGTTATTTTTATAAATTGTTGGCAACAGCCGTATTTCAGGGTTTCAAACCCGCCTTATATCAGTAAGAGTCAAAAGTTGGTTTGGAGGCCTCTTTTAGATGAAGATGATTGGAAAATAAGCAAGAGTATTTATGATGAATACGAGAGATTGGTTTATAAATATTTAACTCCGACATTGGTTCCTTCTAAGAAGTAGGATATTTAACCTTCCTCTATCTTACTTCGAAGTAAGATAGAGGAAGGTAGTTGGTTGTGGATTGTGTGATTTACGATAGATTGGTTAGATGATAAAATAAATATATATGGCGAATCGTTTTTCTAAAATGATGGGGAAGGTGTGGTTGATTGTGTTTTTTGCGGCGGCCGGAGCGGGGCTGCTTTTTTATTTGTGGCAGTACGGGCCATTCAGCCCGGGTGCGCGCGAAGCGCGTCGAGCGGAGAATTTTATTAAGGAATGGGAAGATAGATATAAAAATGACACCTATGGCGGCGCCACGCCCGAAGAAACGCTCCAACTATTCATCACTGCCCTAAAAAACGGCGACACCGACCTCGCCGCCAAGTATTTTTTGATTGACGATCAGGAAAAATGGCGAGAGGATTTGTCTAAGATAAAAGAGAAAAATTTGTTGGAGGCGATGGTGAAGGATTTGGAGCGTCTCAAAAAAACAAGAGCCGATGAAAAAGAAGTTTTTTATACTACAACTAACGAAGAAAATATAGTTTCAGTGCAACTCATAATAAGAAAAACTCCATATAATGATAAATGGAAAATAATAGAATTATAATTATCCTAAGTTCTATTATTCTTACAGTGGGGATATTTGTTAGTGCCCCTTATTTTGTTTTTGCATACAGTAAAGACACAACTCATCCCGCACTCACAGATGAGATTATAGATTTTTACAATTTACACTATTCAAACAAACAAATATCGGATTCAGAAAAAAATTTGGTTGTTAGGGGCAGTATAGACGAAGATAATTTTGCCAGACCGCTGTATCATTTCTACGACCCCGTCTATAACCGGGGTCTGGCTTTTGCCGGCAGTTGGTCTAGTTCCAAGGAGTGGGCCACCAATCACGAACTTCAAGCAAAATATGATCCCAAGATGACGGCGCTGGCGGCCGTGGTGAAACCGTTTGAGGGTTCTACGGATTATTCTTGGGAGAGATCAATTTATGAGTATGCTTGGGGAGATAAAAATCGCGGGTTGGTGGGCTTGGGGCATATTTTGCATTTGTTGGAAGACGCGACAGTTCCGGATCATACAAGAAACGATCCTCATCCGCCAATTTGGGATGAAAGAAGTCCTTATGAATATTTTGTTAGCAGATTTACCGATATGTCTATTGGTAATGGAAGTCCTGTCGTACTAGGTTCGATCGGCGAGTATTTAGATGTTATTACAAAATATTCCAATAATAATTTTTTTAGTAAAGATACGATATTATCAAGAGAGTATAGTTTTCCTTATATAGTTGAGAAAAGGGTTGAAAAACTCAGTGATGGTCAAAATTACTTATTCGGTTATGGTCGAGACACCTTAGGAAATATATTTAGGTTAGTTAATATAAAAGGGATTAGTGAGTGGAGAGATCCAGAATATTCTTTGAGTGATAACGATAATAAGGTTTTATCCGACTACTGGTCCCTGCTCTCCAAACAAGCCGTGTTGAATGGCGCGGGGGCGGTGAAGTTGTTTTTTGACGAGGTGGAAAAAGAGAAAAAAACAAAAGTACTGCTGGCCTATAATAAATCGCCGGCGGAACGAGCCCTCGGCGCGATCATAAGAACTTTTCTTAGCCCGGCTTTGAGGCAGGCCAATCAAGAACCGGAATATCGGGAGGATTTGGATTTGCCGACTCCTCCACTTCGTTCAGGGTCAGTGCCCTTAGGCGCTAGTATAGTTAGTTTTGTGGAGCCGGTTGGTGATGGGATAAATGGGGTGGAAGGGGTAAAAGGGGTTGAAACGGGAACTGAAGGAGGGGGAAATGTGGCAGTTGCTCCGCAACTACCACAAAATGCGCTTGCGGTTTCTCCACCAACCTCTCCTTCCACTCCGGTCGGGACGAGCAACACCAGTCCGGCGATGCCGATCGCGGGCGGCGGGGGAACGCCGCCGCCGCTAGAATCTGCGGTTTCTCCAACTCCTCCGCCTTCACCTCCACCAACGCCAGACACCGAAGCGCCTAATATATCCTTCACCCTCACCGCCTGTTCTTCATCCATCGCCACCAGTGGTTGCTTGTTGTACTCGGGTAGTGGCCTGGCTCTCTCTTGGTCTTCCACATCCACTGACCTGGCTGACTACTCGGTCACCTGTTC